>JAFRSI010000099.1 GCA_017427645.1 Oscillospiraceae bacterium
CGCAGGACGATGCGGCCGCTGGGGCCGGTGCCGGTCAGGCCGGTGATATCCACACCCAGCTTGGCCGCGGTCTTGCGGGCCAGGGGGGAGATGCGGATGCGCTTGCCGTTGGCGGCAGCGGGGGCCGCGGGAGCAGCGGCAGGAGCCGGTGCAGCGGCGGGAGCCTCGGGAGCGGCAGCAGGAGCAGCCGGGGCGGCTCCGCCCACAGCCTCACCGGGGGCGCCGATGTAGCACAGCAGGCCCTTTACGGGGATATCCTCGCCCTCCTGGGCGACGATCTTCAGCAGGGTGCCTTCAAATTCGCTGGTGACCTCGTTGGTGAGCTTGTCGGTGGTGATCTCCAGGATCACGTCGCCGACCTTGACCTCGTCGCCCTCGTGCTTGATCCACGCGGAGACGGTGCCCTCTTCCATGGTCAGACCCAGCTGGGGCATCAATACTTCATGTGCCATCGTTATTGCCCCTCCTTCTTACTTGTTCAGCACGCGCTTGACGGCGGCTGCAATGTCTGCCGGGTGCGGGAAGTTCTGATCCTCCAGCACGGGGGAGAACGGGGAGACGATGTTCAGGCCGCAGACACGCTCCACGGGGGCGTCCAGCTCGTCGAACAGCTCCTCGGCGATCTCGGCAGAGAGCTCGCCGGCGTAGCTGCCGCGCTTGACTTCCTCGGAGACGATGATCACGTTGTGGGTCTTGGAGACGGACTCGCGGATGGCGTCCCAATCCACGGGGACCAGGGTGCGCAGGTCCAGGACCTCCACGTCGATGCCTTCCTTGGCCAGAGACTCAGCGGCCTCCAGGGAGAAGTTGACCTCGCGGCTCCAGGTGATGATGGTCAGATCCTTGCCCTCGCGGCGGACTCTCGCCTTGCCGATGGGAGTGACATACTCCTCCTCGGGGATCTCCTCCTTGCGGGCGTACAGCAGCTTGTGCTCCATGACCACCACGGGATCGGGATCACGCAGGGCGGCCTTGATGAGGCCCTTGGCGTCCTCGGCGCAGGAGGGAGCGACGACCTTCAGGCCGGGGAAGTGGCACACCATGCCCTCCAGGGACTGGGAGTGCTGGCCGGCGTTGCGGCGGCCGGAGCCCATGGGCATACGCAGCACCAGGGGGATGGAGCACTGGCCGCCGGACATGTACTTCAGCTTGGCGGCCTGGTTGAACAGAGGATCGGCGCACTCGGTGACGAAGTCGTCATACATCAGCTCCACGCAGGGATGCATGCCGCGCATGGCGGCGCCGACGGCCATACCCATGAAGCCCTCTTCGCTGATGGGGGTATCGATCACGCGGTTGGGGCCGAACTCATCCAGGAAACCGGTCGTGATGGCGAACACGTTGCCCATGACCGCCATATCCTCGCCGATGATGAACATCTTGTCATCGCGGCGCATCTCTTCCAGCAGACCCTCACGAATGGCCTTGCTGATGGTAATCTTCTTGCTCATCTTGCCACACACCTTTCGTTGTCAGCGGTATACATGTCGTCGGTGACCTCGCTGGGATCGGGATAGGGGGACTCGTCGGCGAACTTGACGGCGGCGTCCATCTCAGCGGTCGCGGCGGCCTTGATCTCCTCCAACTCCTCGTCGGTGACGCCCATCTCGCGCAGGCGGTTGGCCAGCTTGTCGATGCCGTCATGCTTGAGGGCGTACTCCATGTACTCGGAGGGACGATACACGGCGGGATCGCCGCAGTAGTGACCCTGATAGCGGTAGACCTTGGCCTCCACCACGTAGGGGCCCTTGCCGGAGCGGGCGTGCTCCATGGCGACCTTCATGGCCTCATACACGGCCAGAGCGTCGGTGCCGTCCACGACGGCGTACTCAACGTTGTAGGCGGCGGCGCGGGTGGCCAGATCGGGGGTGTTGGTGACGCGGTGGATCTCGGTGGACACGCCGTAGCAGTTGTTCTCAATGAACCAGACCATGGGGAGCTTCCAGGCAGCGGCCATGTTCAGGGACTCGTGGAAGGAGCCCTCGTTGGTGGAGCCGTCGCCGAAGCAGCCCACCGTCACGCTGTTGTCGCCCATGATCTTGGACGCCAGAGCGCTGCCGGCGGAGATGGCCTGACCGGCGCCCACGATGCCGTTGGCGCCCAGGTGGTTCATCTTCGCCATGTCGGCGATGTGCATGGAACCGCCCTTGCCCTTGCAGTAGCCGGTCTTCTTGCCGAACAGCTCGGCCATGGCCCGCTTGGGATCGCCGCCGCGGGCGATGACGTGGCCGTGGCCGCGGTGGGTGGAGGTGAAGAAGTCCTGCGGTTCGATGCAGGCGAACGCGCCGGCTTCAGCGGCCTCCTGGCCGATGCTCAGGTGGATGTTTCCGGCCAGCATGCCCTTGGTGAAGCATTCTGCCGCGTGCTCCTCAAATGCGCGGATGCGTACCGTAGTGCGATACAGCCCCAGAACGAATTCCTTGGAGTACTCTTCCGTTTTCTTTTTCCTAGCCAATGTTTTCACGCCTTTCTGAAAAAATTGTAAAAATTTTTGACTCGCTCGAATGAATTACTCCTGACGCGGAGAGAACAGGGGGACCTCCAGCTCCTCGGACCACTTGCGGCCCATGACCATGCCCTCGATCTCCGCCATGACCACGTCCACCGTGATCAGGACCTTGGTGCCCTCCACCAGATGGCCGCCGTGGGTGCCGCCGTGACGGTCGCCCAGAGTGACGTGGATGTGGAGGTTGACCTCGCCGGCGTCGTCATGGCAGATGATGCCGGCTGCGTTCAGCAGCTCGATGGGACCGGTGAGGTGCAGCACCTCGCCGTAGCCGTAACCGGCCTTGGTGGGCAGCTCCACGGGATCGCAGTACTTCGCCCCGTTCAGGCTGCCGATGGCGCTCAGGATCACGCCGTTGCTGATGCCGGCCCGCTTGGCCGCCTCGGTCAGACCGAGCAGCACATCCGTGCCGGGACGAAGGCGCAGGGGTACTACGCGGCTGATCCGGCCTTCCGCCATCTCAATGCCGTGCTCCCGGGCAGCTTCAATCGTGTTTTTATCCATTGCTCATCCTCCTCGTTTCGATTTGAATTATATGGAAATATAATGCGCAAACGATGGTAAACGATCCGGAGCTCACAGGTCCAGCCGCTGGAACGGCTCGGTCAGCGCCCAGGCGGGGGGCATATCCGCGCCCCAGCGGGTCAGATTGTAGGCCAGGTGGGAGCGCATGCCGCTCCGGTCGTCCCCGGAAAAGGGGACGTGGTAGACGCAGATCTGACGCGTGTGCAGCTTGCCCTTGAAAAACCGGTGGGCCCGCAGGACGGAAAAGAACAGGGGGTTGATGAAGACCGCGTGCAGCGGCAGCCCGGCCAGCTCGGAGAGATCCTCCGAGACGTAATCCATGTCCGCGGTGAACAGGACCCGCTTGCCGCCGAAGGTCAGCAGATAGCAAAAATGATGTACCCGCTCGAACTTTCGGTCCAGGTGCCTGGTGCGGAAGGCCCGCACCGAGATCTGCGGCTCGATCCGGTAGACCGCGTGGTCCGTCTGCTCCGACAGCAGCACCGCGGGGATGTCCAGCTCCACCAGATCCTCCAGCAGACCGCTCTGCCGCACGGCGTGGGTGTCCGGCAGGAACACGCCTTTGACGCGGCGCCGCTGCAGGAAGGTACGCACCATGCCGCAGTCCAGGTGGTCGGGGTGGTTGTGGGTGAAGAGCAGGTAGTCGATCTGCTCAAAGGGCGCCCGGCCGGAAAGCATGTCCTCCCACGTCTCCTCCGACAGATGGCTGAAGGGGTGGCCCTCGTTGCCGAAGATGCCGTCCAGCAGCAGGGTGACGCCGTTATACGCCAGCAGAACGCCTGCATTTGCCACAAGTGTCGTGCGCAGCGTATCGTTCATCGGAGCCCGTCCTTTCACCGCCGGTTTGGAAGATGGGAGACATCTGTTCTCTTAATGAAAAAACGCGTTTTTCACCGAAAGACAGCAGACAACTCTTCTTCTATTTAGCTTACTCAATTGTAATAAAAATGTCAACTGCAAACTGCGTTTTTTTCCTATTTTGTCAGTTCTCACAATCGGTTTCTCTTTTTTTGTAGATAGCGCCGATTTGCCGCGTTTCGGGCAAAAGAACTTGCTTTTTACTGACAGCAGTCGTAAGATGTCTATAAGCGGAAGGAGGTGGCCGCATATGACCAAAGTGAAGGCGGGCGTGTCGCTGGCGGAACAGGCAGCGCAGAGCATCATGGAGATGATTCTCACGGAGCGGCGGTTCCAGACGGGCGACAAGCTTCCCAACGAGATGGAGCTGGCGGAGGAGCTGGGCATCAGCCGCGTGACCCTCCGGGAGGCGATCCGTATCCTCTGCACCCGCGGCCTTGTGGAGATCCGGCGCGGCCGCGGCACGTACGTGATTTCCAGGGATCCCCGCGACACGGCGGGAGAGGGGATCGGATCCCTGACCACCAGCGGCGCCGACCTGCGGGATCTGCTGGAGATCCGCCTGATGGTGGAGCCGATGGCGGCCTATTACGCGGCAAAACGCGCCACGGAGGAGGAGCTGGAGCGGATCGAGGCCCTGTGCCGCCGGATCGAGGAGCTGGACGCCGATGGGAAGTCCGTCCTTCGGGAGGAGCAGGATTTCCACAACGCCATCGCCATGGCCAGCCACAACCGGGTGATGGAGCAGCTCTTGCCCGTGATCAACAAGTCCATCCTGGCGGACGTGCACTACTTCAAGGTGGGCGTTACCTTTTCCCTGCAGGACCACCATCAGATCGTACAGTATCTCCGGGCGCGCAACGCCGAGGGGGCGAAGACGGTCATGCGGCTGCACATCATCCACGCCTATCAGGTGTCCGGACAGACCATCGAGTAGAAAGCAAACGCCAGACGTCTGTTCTGATCCCGTCTGAACAGCATGAAATAATACTTTGCCTGCAGACAGGGCCCGTTCCTTTGGACGGGCTCTTTTTGACTGCGCACAGGGCGCCGGATTCACAGATCGTTGAGCTGACCGGCCATGAGCTTTTCAGCGGTGTGCCGGGAGCCCAGTACCCAGACCACGTCCTCCGTCTGCAGGGCCATGTTCACGTCCGGCTGGAGGATGGGGAGCTTCTGGCGCTGCACGCCCAGGATCATGCAGTCGTAGTTTTCCCGCAGGCCGCTGGTGCGGATGGTGGTGCCCTGCAGGGGGGAGGCCTTGGTCACGGGGATGGCGTAGGCGTAGACGTCGCCCGGCTCGTCGGTCTGGGCGGCGATGAACCGGCGCAGGGTGGGCAGATCCTCCGGCTCCTCCAGGTGCAGCTGCATCCGCAGGGAGCGGAGATCCTTGGCCTGTCCCAGAGCGAACAGCCGGTCGCCCTGGCGCAGGGCCAGGGTGCCGGAGGGCATGTTCCGGTGCTTGCGGCCCCGGACCACCTTGATGATATTGACGCTGAACAGATAGCCCCAGTTCAGCTGGCGCAGGGTCTTGCCGGAGAGCTCCTCTCCGCAGGTGAATTCCTGCACCAGCAGCTGTTCGTCCAGCCACTGGGTGTCGGACTGATCCCGGCCGTGGAGGGCCCGCTCGTTGAAGTTGGCCATGAAGCGGGTGGCGGCGGACAGATAGGCCGAGGACATCCAGCCGCTCTTGTAGATCAGCGCCACCGCCGCCATGACCAGGGGCAGCAGCCACAGGGCGCTGATGCGCAGCAGGGGCTGCAGGGCGAAGAACAGCAGCAGCACGATCAGCATGAAGCGCAGGGCCGTCAGGGAGATCAGAGGCAGGCGGTTGCGGCGGTCCTTGACCCAGAGGGCGGTGTACTGGGTGGTGTGCAGATCCAGCATGGGCCGCACGAACAGGGCCATGCCCACCAGGCAGAAGGCGGCGCAGATCCAGCGGGCCAGATCCGCCTCCAGGACGGTGCTGCTCAGCAGCGGGTAGAGCAGGAAGCGGCCCGCCAGCAGAACGCCGCCCATGAGGACGCCGTAGAGCAGGGTCACCTTGACGAAACGGCTGAGATAGCTGCCCCAGTCGCTGTCCTGGGACGTCCGGGTATCGTCGGCGTCGCTGCGGTCCAGCCGATGGACCAGCCCGGCGGGCAGCTTTCGGGCGGCCAGGCCGTAGAGCCTGTCGGCGCTCTTGATCAGCGTGGGCGTGGTCAGGGTGGTGAGCACGGAGACCGCCACCACGATGGGGTAGAGCTGGGAGGCGATGACGCCCAGGGACATGCCCAGTGAGGCGATGATAAAGGCAAATTCGCCGATCTGCGCCAGGGAACAGCCGCAGTGCAGGGCTGTTTTCAGCCCCTGCCCCGCCAGCAGCACGCCGGTGGTGGAGATCAGCAGCTTGCCCACGATGGTCACCACGGTCACCACCAGGATGGGGAGGGCGTATTTCACCAGCATGGCCGGGTCGATCATCATGCCCACCGACAGGAAGAAGACCGAGCCGAACAGATCCTTGATGCCGCCGGTCAGGTGCTCCACCTTCTCGGCGTGGACGGTGCCCGCCAGCAGAGAGCCGGCCAGAAAGGCGCCCAGGGCGGAGGAGAAGCCCAGCGCCTCCGCCAGCAGCACCATGCCGAAGCAGATGCCCAGGGAGGTGAGCAGCAGGGTCTCGTCGTTCATAAAGGCGGAGGCCCGGCGCAGCAGGGTGGGCAGGATGTAGATGCCCAGCACCAGCCACAGGGCCAGATACAGCACCAGCAGGCCCAGCTTCAGCGCCAGGTCCAGGCCGGAGATGCTCTTGCTGACGGAGACTGTGGAGAGGATGATCATCATGAAGATGCCGGCGATATCCTCCACCACCAGGGTGCCGAACACCATCTGGGCAAAGCCGGTCTGACGTATGCCCAGCTCGTCAAAGGCCTTGATGATGATGGTGGTGGAGCTCATGGAGAGCATGCCGCCCAGGAAGATGCTGTCCATGGTCCCCCAGCCCAGGGCCTGTCCGGTGAGAAAACCCACCACCAGCATGCCGAACACCTCGGTCAATGCGGTGATGATGGCGCTGCCGCCTACGCTGGCCAGCTTGTGGAGGTTGAACTCCAGGCCCAGGCCGAACATCAGCACGATGATGCCGATCTCGCTCCAGGTTTCAATGGAGGCGCCGTCGGCCACCGTGAAGAAATAGGGCATATAGGGCCCCACCAGGAAGCCGGCCAGGATATACCCCAGAACAAGGGGCTGCTTGAGACGCTTGAAGAGCACCGCCACGCAGCCGGCGGTCAGCAGCATGATAGCCAGATCCGAAATAAGCTTCGGCATTTTCCTCGCCCTTTCGCAGCTTGATATCTGTGAACACTATACCACATATCTCGGAAAATGTCTCCCGTTTTTGCGTGAAAAACTTTTTTTCGCCCACAGGAGAACAGAGAAAAGAAGAGAGCGCCCGCTTCCCGGCGGGCGCTCCGATATGTGACGCGATGCTTTGACTTCTCTGCCGCTCAGTCCCTGGCGTCGGGAGTGCGGTAGATCCGGTAGTCCTCCTCCTCCACGACGAGGGTATATCTCCCGTTCCTCCGGATCTGACTGTCCATGCTGCGGTCCTTCATCACCAGCCAGTAGTCGAAGTGGTACTTCTCCTGCATCTCGTCCAGGGTGATGCCGTTGTGGGTGGTGGCCCAGACCTCCTCCAGGATGTCCGCCTTGCCGTTGATGCTCTTGAGGAAGACCTCCGCCCGGGGATCGGCGTAGCAGCGGTAGCCCAGCCATTCGGCGTAGGAGCCGCAGTTGAAGGAGGTATAGATAGACACGTCAGTGTTTGGATGGATCTCGTAAAAGGCGTCCATGGCCTGGTAGGCGTGGGTTTTCCACATGAGGTCGTAGGAGTAGCAGGTGCAGGAGACTACCGCCGCTGCCACCACGCCCACCGCCGCCAGCTTCTTCACCAGGGGCACGAAGCGGAACCCGGTGGGGATCCGCCGCAGCTCCCAGGCGCAGACGGCGCCGCCCATGAGGATGAAAAAGGCGTTGTTCCGCACGGCGTACAGGGCCATGACGAAGGTGCCGGCGCCCAGGAAGAAGTAGCGGAGGGGGAACTTCTCCCGCCGGCGGATCCAGAGGACGACGTAGATCACCTGGCAGGCCAGCACGCCGCCGCTGTAGCTGAGGATATCCCGCCAGCTGGAGTGCTTCACCTCGTTGATGCCCCGCAGGAGGCCCCCGTCGTCCAGGGAGCGGAAGAGGTAGATGAAGGAGCGCACCCCGTAGGGGTTGATCAGCGCAGTCAGGGCGCTGACCGCCATGGCCGCCAGGATGGGCCACTTCCGGTAGCCGCTGCCCCGGATCCCCAGGAAATTCACCCAGCGGAAATCGCACAGATAGGGCAGCATGATGATAAAGAACACCGGCAGCATGGTGGAGTGGAACTGCATGTAGAGCAGGGCCAGCAGGGGCAGGGGGTACAGGGCCCGGGGCTTCATGGTCCAGGCGTATTTCTCCAGGCAGTAGAGCTCCAGCAGCAGGAACAGGTAGCTGAAGATCTGGGGCCGGGTACGGATGTAGCTGTTGCCCAGAAAGCTCATGGCCATGACGGTGACGATGATGCTGATGTTCTCGTTCCGGTCGGAAAACAGGTAGCAGACCCGGTAGAATACGGCGATGATGGCGGCAAAGACCATCTGGACGAAGGCGTAGACGCCCCAGGGGCCGAACCAGTCGTACACCTTGTAAAACGTGATGCAGGCCAGCCATTTTTCAAAGCTGAAGGCCAGGCCCTCGTGGACGGTGAAGGGCTCGATATCGGTGAAGCCGTGCTGGAGGATGTACCGCCCGTGGTTCATGGTGAACCACAGGTCGTTGTCCATGGCCACCACCGTAAAGAGCAGGGGGAAGGCCAGCAGGCACAGCTTGCAGACCTTGGCCAGCCGGTTGTTATCGCTCAGCAGGGCGTTCTTCATCGGTGTGTTTCTCCCTCTTTTCCAGGATAAGCTTGCGGGTGATGAAATTGAAGACGGCGGACAGCACGATGCCGGCCACCTTTACGATCAGGGGATCCAGCCCCAGGCGCTTGTCGCCCACCCACATGGTGAGCTCGTTGATCCCCAGGCCCAGAAAGGCGAAGGCCAGGAACACGGCGAACAGGCGGGCGGAGTTCCGGTTCCGGTCAAAGTCGAAGACGAACTTGGTGCTCATCCAGTAGTTGCAGGGCACGGCCACCAGGAAGGCCGCCAGATTGGACACGATGGAGTCCATTTTCAGCACCCGCACGCAGATGGCCAGCACGCCCCAGTCGATGACGGCGGCGACGACGCCCACCACGCCGAAGCGGAAGAGCTGCGCCAGCAGGCCGCTGCCCGAAGCGGCCCGGCGCAGAGAGTCGAAGCGTTTTCCCATGTCAGCGGTACCTCGCCGTCATTTTGGCCACGGCGGCCAGCACGCGGAAGCCGTCCTTCACGGTGTTCAGCTTGGACACGCTGCCCGCGGGCCGCTCCCGGTAGGGCACCGGGATCTCCCGGATCACGCGGCCCTTTTTCAGGCTGTAGATCGCCATCTCCGTTTCCACCTGGAAGCCGTCGGAGTAGACGGGGAAATCCTTTACAAAGGAGCGGCTGAAAGCCCGCAGGCCGCTCATCACGTCGTGGAGATCGCCGCGGCAGAGGAGGTTTACCAGAAACCGCACCAGCTTGTTGCCGAAGCCGTGGAAGGCCCGGCCGTTCTCGGTGAAGTAATTGGAGGAGAGCCGGTCGCCGATCACCATATCCGCCTGGCCCGAGAGGATCAGCTCCGCCATCGCCGGGGCGCTCTCCGCCGGATAGGTGTCGTCGCCGTCGGCCATGACGTAGCAGTCCGCGTCGATATCCCGGAACATGCTGCGGATCACGTTGCCCTTGCCCTGGGCCTTTTCATAGCGCACCACAGCGCCGGCGCGCTGGGCGATCTCGTCCGTGCCGTCGGTGCTGTTGTTGTCGTATACGTATACGGTCGCCTGGGGAAGCGCCCTGCGGAAGTCGCGCACCACCTTTTCCACGGTGGGCGCCTCGTTGTAGCAGGGGATCAGCACGGCGATGTTGGCGTCGTTCATCGTTTCTCTCTCCAATATCCGTGAGGAGCGTTTTTCTCCCATGTCTCTGCCGCATGGATCGTAAAATTTATCATATCATATTATTCGCCGTTTGTGGAGCCCCAATTTCCGCAATTTATCCGGCGCTTTTTTGCCGTCCCTGCAGAAATTACCAGGAGACCCGCCGCATAGGAGAAAAAATGCGGGAAATGCTATGGGTGCGATACCCCAAGAGCGTATTGCTCAAATGAACGGAAAGGAGATACCGATATGTCCAGCAAGAATTCCAGCAAGCTGAACGTCCCCGAGTCCAAGGCCGCCATGGATCAGTTCAAGATGCAGGCCGCCAGCGAGGTGGGCGTGAACCTGAAGAAGGGCGACAACGGCGACCTGACCTCCCGCGAGGCCGGCTCCGTGGGTGGCCAGATGGTCAAGCGCATGATCGAGTCCTACGAGAAGAACCTGTCAAGGGAAACTTCTTTACGACGAGGGAGACAGGGGCCCGCCGCAGCCGCGGCGGGCCCCGGTGTTTTTATACCCGCCAGTCCGCCGCAAAGCAGCCACACGCCCGCCAGCAGGAGGCGCTCCCGGTCCGGGAGGGACGCCCAGGGGCCGGGCAGGGGCAGCTCCTGCTCCTCCACGGTCCGGCCCAGCCGGTCGGCAAAGCTGCGCTGGACGCAGAGCATGGCCCCGGGGCCCATGCTGGAGAGGGTCAGGGTGCAGCGGGGACTCAGCCCGTAGCTGACCACCTGGGCCGCCTGCCAGAGTGGGCAGTAAGCCCTGTCTGGCACCAGCAGGGTCCGGCAGCGCAGAGGCGTGCCGGCCAGCCGGTCCGCCGCCTCCGGCGCCAGGGCGCAGAGCTGCCAGAGCCGGAGCGACGGCTGCGCGGGGGAGCGTATGAGGCCGGGGGGCAGAAAAGGGGACAGGGCCTCCCGGCAGAAGCAGGCGCACGGGGTCATTTTTTTCACCTCACCCGTTATTTTTTGCGGCGGCGGCGTTTTTATGCTGGAAAAGCACCGGATCTGTGGTAAAATAGGGGCAGAAACCACCCGGAGGAGGCGTCGCCATGGAGATTCTGGCACATTGGAAAACCGTCAACCGCCACCGCGCGCTGGTGCGCAGATACTGCCTGCGGCTGGGCCTGGTGTGGCAGGGCCTGACCCATGATCTGAGCAAGTACACGCCGGTGGAATTCCTCCGGGGCGCCAGATACTACCAGGGCTACCGCTCGCCCAACGACGAGGAGAGGCAGCAGACGGGGCTGAGCCTGGCCTGGCTCCACCACAAGGGCCGCAACCGCCACCACTTTGAGTACTGGATCGACTACCGGATCGGCGAGGACGGGAAGGTGTTCATGGGCGGGTGCAAGATGCCCAAGAAGTACGTGGCGGAGATGTTCTGCGACCGGATCGCCGCCTGCAAGGTCTATCAGGGGGAGAAATACACCGACGCCTCGCCCTACGACTATTTCCAGAAGAGCAAGGGCCGGGGCTGGCTCCACCCCGAGACCAGCGACCTGATCGACCGGTGGCTTTTGCTGCTGAAGGAGCAGGGAGAGGAGGCCGCCTTTGCCCGGATCCGGGAGGAATTGAAGGATAAGGAGTACTGACGCCTGTATCCGCCAAGAAAAATGCCGGACGCCGCTATATTTTTCTTGACTTTTCCGTGTTTTACGCTATAAAATATCATTCGAAATTTTATCCAACGAGGTTGCAGATACAATGAATCATCCTTACAAGACCCGGGCGGGCGGCGCTACCGTCACGGTATTCGTCCCCTACGACTGCCAGAACCACTGCCCCTTCTGCATCAACAAGCAGGAGTACGCAGACTGCAGCGGCTTCAGCCTGCAGGCCATCATCGACAGCATCCGCACCATGGACGAGATCACGCCCTGCTGCGATTTCGTCTTCACCGGCGGCGAGCCTCTGGCCAACCTGGACTCCCTGCAGCAGATGCTGGACGCCATCTCCCCCACCCACAAGGTGTATATCAACACCACCTTCCCCGTGCAGGCCACCACCACCATCGAGGAGATGCTGGACTTCACCCGCCGCAACCGGGAGAAGATCACCTGCATGAACATCTCCCGCCACCTGCAGAAGTACGTGGAGGAGTCCCCGGACGAGGTGCTGGGCCGGATCGCCTGCCCCACCCGCATCAACTGCGTGCTCTACAAACACTATCCCGCCCACAAGCTGCCCGCCTTCGTGGAGCGTTTCCTGAAGTACGGCATCCCCGTGCAGTTCCGCTACGACTATACGGAGACCACGCCGGACAACCTGTACGAGGAGGAGAACGACCACATCCTGCAGGACCTGCGCAGCATGTTCCACTACAAGGGCCTGGACGGCTGCCGGATGCGCAACGGCTTCCACTTCGAGTATAAGGGCCTCCACATGACCTACCACAAGACCCTGCCCTATTCCACCATCGTGGAGACGGACGAGCAGGGCGTCACCTACGATATCCTGTACGATATCGTCATCAAGCAGAACGGCGAGATCCACTCCGACTGGACAGGCGTTCCCCTGGACGTGGAGGCCTACCGCAGGGTGGTGTTCGAGCCATACGATCTGCACGTGATCAACGGCACCATCGACTTCTGAGAATAAGAAACGTGAAAAGCGACCGCCTCGGCGGTCGCTCTTTTTTGCTGCCTTATAGGTTAATATTGTAAAGCATAATAACTTTACAAACCTACTAATTCTTTATGATCTTTGCCTTCTGCAGGGCGATGACCACGGCGGGGATCAGCACGATGTGCAGCACGATGCCGGGCCAGGCGTTGAGGAAGTGGGCAGCCAGGAACATGGACAGGGTATAGGTCCCCTCCTTGGCGCCCATGCCGTACAGCACCACGTTGGCCAGGCCGGACACGATGCGCCCGGCGATCATGGCAACGATCAGCGAGACGTAGATGTAAGGCGTCTTTTTGGGCAGCTTGCGGTACAGCAGGCCGCACACCAGACCGTATACCGCCAGCTCGAAGGCCATGGCCGCAAAGGTGGGATAGGGAGGGAACTGAAACAGCAGATGGCGCAGGATAGGGGCGATGAAGCCCACCGCCAGCGCCCACCAGGGACCGCACAGGAAGCCCGCCAGCAGGACGGGGATGTGCATGGGGCTGAGGAATTGACCGATCTGGGGGATGTGGCCGGTGAGGAAGGGGAGCACCATGCACAGGGCCAGACACACGGCGGCGTAGATCAGGCGCAGCAGCTTTTCATTTTTATTGCCGTTCATGGGGGGATCCGTCCTTTCGTGGTGAGATGAGATCAGGCTGTGGGGTAGACCAGACGGTCCTCCATCCAGTCGCGGATCAGATCGGCGTACCAGGCGCAGCAGGCCTTGCCCAGCTCCAGATCCAGATTGCGGTAGTTGCCGCACTCCGCGGCGCTCTGCCCCGGCATGGGGCCGGGGTAGACGGCGGCGGCCTGGAAGCAGCGCCGCAGCAGGTCGATGGCCCGGGCGCAGGAGAGCTGCGCGCCGTCAAAGAGGAAGTAGAAGCCGGTCTGGCAGCCCATGGGGCCGAAGTAGATCACGGCGTCCTTCTCCGGGCTGTTGCGCAGCAGCGTGGCGATCAGATGCTCCACGGAGTGCATCTGGGCGTTGGTCAGCAGATCCCCGGTATTGGGGCGCTTGAAGCGCAGATCAAAGGTGACGGTGCTGCCGTCCCGGCGGCTGAGGTAGAGACCGGGGACCAGAACGTTGTGGTCCACGGCAAAGCTGGCGATCCGTTCCATATCAGTCCTCCAGATGATCGATGAAGTCCATCACCACCGCGTCCAGCTTCTCCATGGCGGCGGCGAAATTGAAGCTGTAGTCGCTGTCGCCGAAGAGACAGTCGGACACGGACTTGACGGCCATGAAGGGCACCTGGTTGCGCAGGCACACGTGGGCCACGGCGCCGCCCTCCATCTCACACAGCAGGGGGTGGAATTTCTCGGCGATGTGGCGGGCCCGGGGGGTGTCGGTGGCGAACCAGTCGCCGGTGGCCACCAGGCCGGTGCGGTAGGGGCGGCCGGCGGCGTCCATGGCGGCCTTGGCCCTGTCCAGATCGGAGGTGGGGAAGATGGTGCGGTGGACCGTGGCCACAAAGCCCTCGTACTCCGGGCCGTCGATGGCGCTGGTGTCGAAATCGTGCTGGCAGAAGCCCTCGGCCAGCACCACCGTGCCGATGGGGACGTTCTCAAAGCAGCCCGCTACGCCCACGTTGATAATGAGATCCGGGTGATACCGCTCGATCAGAAGCTGGGTGGACATGGCGGCGTTCACCTTGCCCACGCCGCCGCAGCAGGCGATCACGTTGGGGCGGATGCGGTAGAATTCCGCACCGGCCACGGTCTGCAGCAGGGGCGTCTCGTCGCCGCGGAGCAGGCTGGCAATCTCCGAGGGCATGGCGTACATCAAAGCAATGTTCATGAAAGCTCTCCTTGTTACTGTGATGGTATAATCCTTTACAGAGCCCGCAGATAGGAAGGGCGGAGCCCCTGCCCCAGCATCCCCTGGTGGACCCGGGCCAGCAGGGCCGGCTTGTCGGCGTTCAAGGTGCCCTTGAGGGTCAGATAGTTGCTGGCGTGGTTCATGCGGAACACGCTGCCCTCGCTGTCCACGTAGTGGAGGAAGATCTCCGTCTCCCGCAGGATGTCCCGGGGACCGGGCACCACGAAGCTGCCCTCCCGGACCCACTGCTCCAGCGGCGTACCGGGCTCCACCATCAGCGTCAGCAGGCCGATGTACTCAGGATTCATGGCGGAGAGGGCCTGGGCCGTGCCCATGGCGTGGTCCTCCAGCAGCTCCAGGCTGCCCAGACCGGAGATGGCGGTGACGCTGAGCGCCAGACCGCAGCGCCGGGCCTTCTGCCCCGCGTCGATGATGGCGGCGGCGGAGTGGCCCTTGTTCATGCGCTCCAGCACGGCGTCGCAGCCGGATTCCAGCCCCATGTAGACCATGAGCAGACCGGCCTCCCGCAGCGCCCGCAGCTCCTCCTCGGTCTTCACCTGGAGGCTGGCCGGGGAGGCGTAGCAGGTGACCCGCTGACACTCCGGAAACAGCTCGTACACCCAGCCCAGGATCTCCAGCAGCTGGGGAGCGGGACGCATCAGCGCGTCGCCGTCGGCCAGAAAGACCCGCTCTACGGAGCGGTAGAGCTGCCGGGCCGTGAGGAAATCCTCCCGGATCTCCTCCATGGGGCGCAAGGAGAAATGCTTGTCATCGTACATGTCACAAAAGGCGCAGCGGTTATGACTGCAGCCGTAGGTCACCTGTACGATCAGACTGTACGCCTCGCTGGGCGGACGGTATACTTTTCCCTTGTATCTCATGCCAGACGCTCCCGTCTCTGTATGCAGAATAGTATTTACATTATGACACAGACCGCGCCATTTGAAAAGAGTATATTTTGCGATGCCGGGGCATAGGGTATTCCATCCTAAACCAACGAGGTGAAAGAATGGAACAGAACGTCAATCGGGTGATCCTGTGCGGCAGCGCGGCGGGGGAGCCCTACTTATCCCATATCAACCACGGGGAGCGATTCTACAAGTTTCCCCTGACGGTGCCGCGGCTCAGCGGCCAGAGCGACCGGCTGATGGTGGTGGCGCCCTGGCCCCTGTTGGAGCGCCAACCCGTCGCCGCGGGGGACACGGTGCGCATCACGGGGCAGCTCCGCTCCTTCAACAACAAGAGCGGACAGGGGAGGCGGCTGGTGATCTCCGTTTTTGCCCGCCGGCTGGAGGTGGGCCAGGCACCGCCGGAGAACTGCATCCAGCTCTCCGGCATCATCTGCAAGCCGCCCATCCTGCGCCGCACGCCCCTGGGCCGGGACATCTGCGACGTGATCCTGGCGGTAAACCGCCGCTACGGGCGGGCGGACTATCTGCCCTGCATCGCCTGGGGCGCCGTGGCCCAGCAGACGGCGGATATGGCAGTGGGGGAGCGGCTGACGGCGGAGGGCCGGGTACAGAGCCGCACCTATACGAAGCTGCTCCCCGGCGGGGCGGAGGAGCGGGTGGCCTACGAGGTCAGCATCATGCGCCCGGCGGAGATCGGGGAATTCGAGGAGATCGTGGAATAAACAGGCGCGGGAGTGCTCCTCCCGCGCCACAGCCTGTCAAAAAAGCCTCGCAGAGTTCGCGCCGCGCACGGCGCGAAGACATGCGATCGTCATTTCTGACGACATGCGCGTCAGAAATGACACCGCTCAGACTGCGAAGTGTGCGAATGGTCCGCCAACAGCGGACAATGAGTGCGCGCAGCAGGCTGCAAGCCCCTTTGTCAAAAAACGGCTTTGCCGTTTTTTGACAGTGTTAGGCGCGGGAGTACTTCTCCCGCGCCATACGTATTTACGTATTATGGAGGATCAGAGGATCTGCTCCATGGTGGTCCGCTGGACGGACATGCCGCAGCGCTGATAAAAGCTCAGGGCATCGTTTCCGGCCCAGACGTTCAGCGTCACGTTATAGCAATCCGCTGAACGGGCGTAGGACAGGGCGTGCTCGTAGAGGGAGCGGCCCACGCCGCGGCCCCGGGCCGCCTCGTCTACGCAGATGTCGTCGATATAGAGCGTTTTTATCGGGGTGAAAAGGGGATCGCTGCGCTGCTGCAGCTGGCAGAAGCAGTGTCCCAGCACGGCGCCGTCCTCCTCCGCCACGAAGACGGGGGCCGAGGCGTCCAGGAACAGAGCGCGCAGATCCCCCTCGTGGTATTTGACGGTGGGGCCGTTGAACAGGTCCGGCCGGAGCCGGTGATGGACCATGTTCACCTGGAGCAGGAGCTTCAGAATGGCGGGAATATCGCCCTCCCGCGCGGGCCGCACCGTGATCATGGCAGCAGATTCGTGTCGACGACCGCCCTGGCCAGGGCTGCGTCGGCAAAGTCGAACAGGATCACGCCGTAGCGGCTGCCGGCTGTGAGGGGCTCCGAGAGGAACAGCCCGTTGAGCTCGGCGGCGAATTTCCGGGGGTGGGGCAGCTTGCCCTGGGCCGTGCTGAGGAAGTTGAGGCAGAAGGTGTTTTCCGTGGCGGTGGTGTTGCGCAGGGTGTACTGCACGGCGTTCCACTTGTCGGCCGCGCCGTAGTGGTAACGGTCCTGTACCGCCAGAGTGAAGGAGTCCATTCCCTCAACGGCGATGGGATCCTCCAGCACCGTCGGATCGCCCTGATCGGCCCAGTTGAAGTTGAGCCCCAGGCCGTCGGCGTACCGGCGGCACAGCACGATGCGGCCCCGTACCTCGCCCAGGGTGGGGATCCGGTTCTCCGTGAACCACCGCTCCGGCGCCTGGGCGACCTTCTGCTCCAGCAGCGCGGCCACGGCGGCAGTGTCGTCCCCGGAGCGCTCCGGCTTGACACAGAAGATCACCGTCTCCCGGGGATGGGCGTCCAGAAAGGCCAGGGCGTCGTCCGCCACGTCGTCATAGGTCAGGGCGGCGGACCAGAGTGCCGCGCCGGTGCGGCAGGCGCCGAAGGCGTGGATGATCTCCAGCGCGTCGCCGGCCTTGTTCAGCGCCACCCGCACGTCCAGGTAGCGGTATCCGTTTTCCAGCTGCCGGGAAACGGAGGTGTCCTGGTCCTGCAGGAAGTAATCGGGGAAGATGAACCGGGTGCCGCTGTCGTGGGTGCCGGGGATATTGATGAGGCTCAGGGGCCGCTCATCGCCCAGGGGAGACATCCAGTCGGACAGAGCGGACGCCCCGTCGGACAGGAGCGGATCGGCAGCGGTATCCTTTCCGCCGGGATAGAGCAGTCCGGCGGCGTACAGCGCGGCGGCCAGCACCAGCACGGCGGGGATCAGCCAGAGAAACCGGAGCTTTTTCTTTTTGCGCGTCATAGGGGGTCCTCCTTCTGTTTTTTGGAGAGAGTATCCAGCGGGGCCGTCAGAGCTTCAAGCTCTGCCGCTTGGAGGCCACGTGGCGATAGTACAGCAGCGTCATGGCGGAGCACAGCAGCCAGCCGGCGGGATAGCTCATGATGATGGGCAGGACGGTGTTGGAGATGTAGTGGGACATGACGAACAGATAGATCTGCCGGAACACCACGAAGGAGCTGAGCATGAACACCATGGGGGCGCGGCTGTCACCGGCGCCCCGGAGCGCGCCGGAATAGACCTGGTTGATGCAGCACAGCAGGTACAGCGGGGAGATCCAGCGCAGCATCAGCGTACCGTAGCTCACCACCTCGGCCTTGGCGTTGAAGAAGGCGGTGAGCTGGGGGGCGAAGACCATGACCGGCACCATCAGCACGGCGGTCATGGCCAGGGACAGCAGCAGGGCCCGGCGGGTGCCGCTGTGGGCCCGGGGACCGTTGCCGGCGCCCAGGTTCTGCCCCACGAAGGTGGTGGCGGACAGGGCCAGGGACTGCATGGGCAGGAACATGATCTGGTCGATCTTGGTGTAGGCGGTCCAGCCGGACATGCAGTCGGCGCCGAAGTGGTAGATATAGCCGGTGACGAAGATGTTGGAAAAGGCGGTGACGGCCATCTGCAGGGCGGCGGGCAGCCCCACCTTCAGGATCCGCTGCAGCAGATCCACGTGGATGGCCAGCTTCCGGGGCTTCAGCCGGATGCAGGAGTCATACCGCAGCAGGACGAAGAGCACCAGCAGGGCGGACACGCCCTGGGCGATGATGGTGGCCAGGGCCACGCCCCGCACGCCCATGTGGAGCCGCAGGACGAAGAAGAGGTCCAGCACGGTATTCAGCCCGGCGGAGACAATGAGAAAGTGGAAGGGGCGGCGGCTGTCTCCCACGGCCCGGAGGATGGCGGCGCCCATATTGTAAATGAGCAGGCCCATGATGCCGGAGAAGTAGATGGAGAGATAGGCGGTGGACTCCGGCATGACCTCCGGCGGCGTATTCATGAAGCGCAGCAGAATGGGGGCCAGGGCCAGACCGATGCCGGTGAAGGCCACGCCCACGATCAGCGTGACGAGGACGGCGGTGTGGACGGCCTGGGAGACCTTGTCGTACCGCTGGGCGCCGTAATACTGGCTGATGACCACGCCGGCGCCGCTGCTCAGCCCCATGAAAAAGCCGATGAGCATGTTGACGATGGGCGCCACGCTGCCCACGGCGGAAAAGGCCTCGTTGGACACGTAGTTGCCCACCACCCAGGTGTCCACCATATTGTAGAGCTGCTGAAACACGTTGCCCGCCAGCAGAGGCAGGGCAAAGAGGATCAGGTGCCGCGTGATGCTGCCCGTGGTCATATCCACGTCGTAGCGGCGGGAGGAGGTCCGGTTCAAGGCGATCGCCAACTTTCTGTCGGATCAGAGTGCATACTTGTCTACTTATATATCACAAGCGGGGGAGAGTTTCAACCGTTTCGGGGGAAGAAGGGGATAAAAGCAAAAAAAGTGCGGCGGAAGCCGGAATTTCCTGTTGACAAACTTGACGGCGACTGATAAACTATCCTAGCCGCTTTGAATGGGCACAAAGGGCCGGCCGCAGGCCGGACGCCCCCGACAGCGAGTCCGTTATAAAGGAAAGGCAGGTGCAACAAAGGTATGCAGGCAATCATCGTGACCGGCGGCAAGCAGTACAACGTCTCTGAGGGCGATACGCTGTTCATCGAGAAGCTGAACGCGGAGGCCGGTGAGGACGTGGTGTTCGACCAGGTCCTGGCCATCGTGGACGGCGAGAACACCAAGTTCGGCACTCCCGTGGTGGAGGGCGCGAAGGTGGACGCCAAGGTCGTCAAGAACGGCAAGGGCAAGAAGATCCGCGTGTTCAAGTACAGCCCCAAGAAGGGCTACCGCAAGCGTCAGGGCCATCGTCAGCCCTATACCAAGGTTGAGATCGGTAAGATCTCCTTCTAAGGGACAAGCATGACGACCGTAACGTTCCTCACAGAGGAAGCGCGCATCATCGGATTTGATGCGACCGGCCACAGCGGCTATGCCGAAGCGGGCGAGGACATCGTCTGCGCGGCCATCACCAGCGCGGTGCGTCTTGTGGACGCCACCGTCAACGAGGTGATGGGGCTGTGCGCCTCGGTGAAAGTCGACGACAGAAGCGGCTCCATCGCGTTCCGCCTGCCGGGAGGACTCTCCCAGACGGCGGAGGCCACCTGTCAGTCACTGCTGACAGGGCTGATGGTCTATCTGGCCGAGCTGCACGACGAGTATCCGGAAAACGTCGAAGTGATGGAGGCTTGAGCCTCCTGTTCCTCTCGATCATCTTACAGAAAGGATGGTACTGACAATGCTGCATATTGGTCTGCAATTCTTCGCCCATAAAAAAGGTATGGGCTCCACCAAGAACGGCCGTGATTCCGAGTCCAAGCGCCTTGGCCCCAAGCGCGCCGACGGACAGCACGTCCTGGCCGGCAATATCCTGGTGCGTCAGCGCGGCACCCACATCCACCCCGGCAAGAACGTGGGCATCGGCACCGACGATACCCTGTTCGCCAAGGCGGACGGCGTGGTGCGCTTCGAGCGTCTGGGTAAGGACCGCAAGCAGGTCTCCGTTTACCCCGCCGAGTAAAAGAAGAAAAAAACGAACGGGAGAGCGTGGCTCTCCCGTTCGTTTTTTTATGGGGCGCAAAACGGAATGCCGCCGCAGCTTTCAGCCTGCGGCGCAGCCGCGCTGATACGACAAGGATGGACAGGACGGCCTTCCGATGCGTCTCATATATCTCCGCAGGGGCGGGCCTCTGTGCCCGCCCCTGCCGCTCCCGGGGCAGCGCCGTCTCCGTGGAAGGATTCTCCCGCTTTCCTCTTGACAAACTGTAATAACTGTATATAATACGATATATACAGTTGAGGAGGCGGCGGCATGACCATCTGGATCGACAACCGAAGCGGCACACCCATCTACGACCAGATCTACACGCAGATCAGGCGGCAGATCGTCGGCGGGGAGCTGAAGGAGAATGAGCTGCTGCCCTCCATCCGCGGACTGGCCAAGGACCTGCGGATCAGCTTCATCACCACCAAGCGGGCCTACGAGGAGCTGGAGAAGGAGGGCTTCCTCTACACCGTCCCCGGCAAGGGATGCTTCGTGGCGCCCCGGAACGCGGAGCTGATCCGGGAGGAGAATTTGAAGAAGATCGAGGCCCATATCGAGGAGATCGCCCGGCTGGGAGCCGCCTGCGGCCTGAGCCGGGAGGAGCTTCTGGACGTGGTGCGTTTCGGATTGGAGGATGAGCGATGAACGCATTGGAGATCAGGGGACTGAAAAAGACCTTTTCCGGCTTCCAGCTGGGGCCGCTGGACCTGACGCTGCCCGGCGGCTGCATCCTGGGTCTGATCGGGGAGAACGGCGCCGGCAAGAGCACCACCATCAAGCTGATCCTGAACATGCTGCGCCGGGAGAGCGGCACGGTCACCATCCTGGGCCGGGACAACGGGCAGGACCTCCGCTCCATCAAGGAGGAGGTAGGCGTGGTGCTGGACGAGGTGGGTCTGCCGGACTGCCTGACGTCGGCCCAGACGGGCCGGGTCATGGAGGGGATCTTCCGCCAATGGGACGCCGCCGCCTACGCGTCGTACCTGCGGGAGCTGGGCGTTCCGGAGGGCAAGGCCTTCAAGGAGATGTCCCGGGGCAACCGCATGAAGCTGGGCATCGCCGTGGCCCTGTCCCACCACCCCCGTCTGCTGCTGCTGGACGAGGCCACCAGCGGGCTGGATCCGGTGGTGCGGGACCGGGTGGTGGAGATGCTGGCGGACTTCACCCGGGACGAGGACCACGCGGTGCTGCTGTCCTCCCACATCGTCAGCGATCTGGAGCGGATCTGCGACTATATCGCCTTCCTCCACAAGGGGAAGCTGCTGCTGTGCCAGGAGAAGGACCGGCTGCTGGAGGAGTACGGCTTCGTCCACGGCGCCGCCGGGGAGCTGGCGGCCATCGACAGCGCCGCCGTGCTGCACCGGAGCGAGGGCCGCTACGGAGCGGAGGCCATCGTGCTGCGCCGCGCCGTGCCGGCGGGAATGGCAATCAGCCCCGTGACCGTGGAGGAGCTGTTCGTGCACATGGTAAAGGGGGAGAGATGAGATGAGAGGACTGCTGCGCAAGGAATGGTATCTGATCAGAAGACACTGCCGCACGTATCTGGCGGTGGCGGCCCTGTTCCTGGTCACGTCCGCCGCAGTGAAGAGTGGCGGCGGCAACCTGTTCATGACCTTCTACCCCTGCATTCTGGCGGGCATCGTCCCCACCACGCTGCTGGCCTACGACGAGCAGAGCCGGTGGAACGTGTACAGCGACACCCTGGCCTGCACCCGGGCCCAGGTGGTGTCCGCCAAGT
Organism: Oscillospiraceae bacterium; assembly: GCA_017427645.1. Classification (GTDB taxonomy): domain Bacteria; phylum Bacillota; class Clostridia; order Oscillospirales; family Oscillospiraceae; genus Vescimonas. Next base: position 22,179 of record JAFRSI010000099.1, read on the forward strand.
ATCTGACGGGCCTGCTGCTGGAGCTGGGGATGATCCTGCTGTGCGTGGCCGCCAGCCTTTTCCGCATGAGCCGCGGCACCGCCGTCAGCGGCCGGGAGCTGCTGCTGCAGACGGGCCTGATGGTGCTGGTGTCCCTGCTGATCCCCGTGATCTCGCTGCCGCTGATGCTGCGCTTCGGCGTGGAGAAGGGGAGGATCTTCTTCTTCGCCGCTGTGACCGTCACCTGCGTGGGCAGCCTGGCCCTGTCCCGCACCCTGCTGGGGGACAGCACGGACCAGATCCCGCCCCACGCCTCGGCCATCGCGGTGGGGGCGGTCCTGGCGGGGCTGGTGCTGTACGGCCTGTCCTGGCTGCTGTCGATCCGGCTGTATCAAAACCGGGAATTGTAAAAGATAACGGCAAGGGCCGCTCGTCCGGGAACGGAGGAGCGGCCCTTGCCATTTGGTAGGAAAGATGAGGATGTGTAAGCATTTTATGAGGCCGCTACCAGCAGGTCGTCCAGGGAGGCGCCCATGGCGTACTGCCGGCAGCAGCGGGCGGTGCAGCGGCGGTAGCTCTCAAAGCGGCGGAGCGCCTGGGCGGCGTCGCCGTAGACCTTCCAGCAGCCCACGCACTTGCAGTGGCGCCCCTTGTGGCGGATAAAGCCCCGCACGTCCTCCGGCGGATAGCTGAGGAACAGGCCGATCTCGTGGGGGAACTCCTCGCCGCCGCGGAAGCGGGCCAGGAGCCGGGGCAGGCAGCGCCCGGGGCGGGGATCGTCGTATCCGATCTCAGTCAGGAGCGCCCGCGCCTCGTCGTTTTCCAGGTCCTGCTGCAGCCGATCCGGGCGATAGAGATACAGCAGGGCGCCACCGTCCGTCAGGCGCAGAGGCATCAGGCGCAGACCCTTGCGCCCCAGCCGGCGGTTGAAGCTGCGGATCTCCCGGGTGAATGTCTCCCGGGAATCAAAACGGCAGGGGAACAGACTGCCTGTCTTGAGACCGGCCAGGGTGGGGGCTGCGCTGCGGATGATCAACTCCTCGGACAAACGGTTCGCCCCCTTCGCCAAATGGTTAGTTAAAACTAACTTTCGGGATGATGATACCATAATTTCCAGATTTGTCAATAGGGTTTTCGAAAAAAGTTAGTAATAACTAACTGCGGGGGCTTTGGACAGTGCATCCGGCTGCGGATCAAAAGACCTCGGGCCGCTGCCGGAACCGCAGTTCCTCCACCGCCCGGCGCAGCTGGTCCAGGGAGCAGATGGTCTGGCGCCGCAGCAGCTCCTGGGTCTTGGGGGAGAGGGAATAGAAGTAGGTGTAGGCGGCCTCGTCGCCGTTGAGCAGGTCTGTGAGATCGTGATAATACATGGTCATCGCTCCTTTCACACCATAGTGTGGCGGAACGCGGAGCGATTATGCAAAAAAACGCCGCCCTCCCGGGGGAGAGCGGCGTTGCCGTGGAAGCGGTATCAGCGCTGATATTCAAATTCCAGGTTGTACATGGAAACGATGTCGCCGTCCTGGATGCCCATCTCCTCCAGCCGGTCGAAGAGACCGGAGGCGCGAAGCTGCTTGTCGAAATACAGGCGGCTCTCGTAGTCGGAGAAGTTGATGTTGGCCATGAGCCGCTGGAGCCAGGGACCCTCCACCAGCCAGGTGTGGTCGTCCTGCTCGATGTGAAGGGGCTCGGAGGTGTCCACCTCCGGCGGACGGGGCACGTACTCCGGCTCGTAGACCGTCACCGGCGGCAGCTGGGAGAGCCGACGGGCGATCCGCTTGACCAGCTCCCGGGTGCCCTGGTGGGTGGCGGCGGACATGGCGAAGAACTCGTAGCCCAGGGACTCCACGTGGGCCTTGAAGGCGTCCAATTGGGCCTGGTCGTACAGCAGATCCGTCTTGTTGGCCACGGCGATCTGGGGCCGGTCGGCCAAGGAGAGACTGTACTCCTTCAGCTCGGCGTTGATGGCGTCAAAGTCGGCGATGGGGTCCCGGCCCTCGCTGCCGGACACGTCCACCAGGTGGACCAGCAGGCGGCAGCGGTCGATGTGGCGCAGGAAGTCGTGGCCCAGGCCGGCACCCTCGCTGGCGCCCTCGATGATGCCGGGGATATCCGCCATGACGAAGCTCTGGCCCTCGTCCACGTACACCACGCCCAGATTGGGGTAGAGGGTGGTGAAGTGATAGTTGGCGATCTTGGGATGTGCCTTGCTGACCACGCTGAGCAGTGTGGATTTGCCCACATTGGGGAAGCCCACAAGGCCCACGTCGGCCAGCAGCTTCAGCTCCAGCACCACGTCGTGGGCCTCGCCGGGCAGACCGGCCTTGGCGAAGCGGGGCACCTGGCGGGTGGGCGTGGCGAAGTGCTGGTTGCCCCAGCCGCCCCGGCCGCCCCTGCACAGCACGAAGGGCTCGCTGTCGGACATATCCTTGATGATCTCGTTGGTCTCGGCGTCCCGCACCAGGGTGCCCCGGGGGACCCGGATGGTCAGGCTCTCGCCGTCCTTGCCGGACTTGCGCCCGCCCTGGCCGTCCACGCCGTTGGACGCCACGTATTTGCGCTTGTAGCGGAAGTCCATCAGTGTGGACATGTTGTCGTCCACCTGCAGGATGATGGAGCCGCCGTCGCCGCCGTCGCCGCCGTCGGGTCCGCCGGCCGCCACGTATTTCTCCCGGTGAAAGGCGACGGCGCCGTTGCCGCCATTGCCGGCCCGGCAGGTGATCCGCGCCTTGTCGATGAATCCAGTTGCCATGGTTGGTGATCCTCCTTGGGAAATCGCGTGTGTGCGTAACTTAATATATTTTAGCGGAAAAAGGGAGACGCGTCAAGGTATTGGGATGACCTTACGCCGACACATGATGATTCAAACAAACCGCGATGGGTATCTTCTGATCGCTCCAGTACGCAACGGCCCTTTTCAAGTATTTCAGAAGCAAATCGCGTAGTTGCTCTCTTTCACGGCGTTTCTCCTTTCCGAAGACCAGATCAAAGTCGTCGATGACAATGAGAAGGCCGGAAAAAGACAGCCACTCCAAATCTGTGATGCATTCATCAAAGGCGGCCCAATTCCACCCAAAATAATTAGGAAACCGCATGGAAGAAGAAATCTCCTGAAAGAAGCCGTCCAGTGTTCCGCAAAACTTTCCGCGCACATACGCCACATGGGTGTTTGATTCGTGGGCAGCGCGGCACATCAGCGTGTAGAGCTCACTATCGGTAGATCGTGTATACTGCAACCCGGAATCTGCACCCAGAGCAGAGGGTTCTTTTTCAAAAAACACAACATCCATTGTCGTCACCTATTCTGCGCTTTCTGCATCCGCTCCTTGACCGCCTTTCCCGTGGGGGTGGCGGCCAGGCCGCCCAGGGCGGTCTCCCGGAACTCCACCGGCATCCGGCGGCCCACCTGTCCCATGGCCTCGATGACCTCGTCCACGCCGATGCGGCTCTGGATCCCGGCCATGGCCATGTCCGCGGCGCTGATGGCATTCACGGCGCCGATGACGTTGCGCTTGACGCAGGGGACCTCCACCAGCCCGGCCACCGGGTCGCAGATCAGGCCCATGAGATTTTTCAGGGCCATGGCCACGGCGTGGCCGATCTGGGCGCCGCTGCCGCCCCGGATGGCCACCAGAGCTCCCGCCGCCATGGCGGAGGCGGTGCCGATCTCGGCCTGGCAGCCGCCGGAGGCCCCGGCGATGGAGGCGCGGCTGGCGATGACGGCGCCGATGCCGCTGGCGGTGTAGAGGGCCTCCAGCACCTGGCGCTGGGTGAGCTCCAGGGGCAGCAGCACCGCCGGCAGTACGCCGCAGGCGCCCGCCGTGGGCGCCGCCACGATGCGGCGCATGCAGGCGTTGGACTCAGCCATGCTCAGGGCCTCGGCGATGACGGAGCTGACGTACTCGCCCAGCATGGATTCGCCCCGCAGGTTGTACTGGCGCATCTTCATGCCGTCGCCGCCCACCAGACCGCTGACGCTGCGCCGCTGGCCGGTATAGGCGTCGGCGGCGTCCTGCATGGCCTGCCAGGTCAGGAGCATCTTGGCCTTGGACTCCTCGGGGCTCACCTGGCGCTCCTCCACGTCGTAGGCCAGGACCACCTCCCAGAAGGCGAGGCGCTCCTGCTCCATCTGGCGGAAGATCTCACGCATCGAATTGAGAGCCATCGTCATCATCCTCCTTGTCGTAATAGGTGACGGACAGAATGCCGTCCAGCTGCCGCAGGAAATCCACCTGGTGGAGCAGCAGATGCTGGTCCGTCTCAATGACCATCAGGGCGTCGCCGCCCCGCTTGTGGCGGCACAGGCTCATGTTGGCCACGTTGACGTGGAGCTGCTGCAGGATGCCGGTGACCATGGCCACGGCCCCGTTCTCGTCCTGATTGCGGATGACCAGGGTGTTGTAGGCCCCGGTGAAGTTGACGTCGATGCCGTCCAGCTTATTGACCATGATGCGGCCGCCGCCCAGGGAGGAGGCCTGCATCTCCAGGTGGCGCCCGCCCTCGCCGTCCACCTCGATAACGGCGGTGTTGGGATGGGCGTCCGGCAGCTCGACGGCGTCGATGACGTATTCCAGATCCTGCTTCTTCGCCTCGTCAAAGGCAAAGGGGATCCGCAGATCGTCCGGCTTCATGCCCAGCAGACCGCCCACCAGGGCCCGGTCCGTGCCGTGGCCCACGCCGGTCTCGGCAAAGGAGCCGTGGAGATGGATGCGGGCGTGCAGGGGCCGGCTGCCCAGCAGGGTGCGGGCCATCAGCCCGATCCGGGCGGCGCCGGCGGTGTGGGAGCTGGAGGGCCCTACCATCACCGGGCCCAGGATGTCAAAAATATCCACAGTCTGGTTCCTCCTTGCAGCGCGTTATTGCCTCCGGGCGGTGCGGTAATCGTCGCCCGGACGCCAGAAGGGGCAGCGGTCCGCCCGGGAGGAGAGGAATCGCTCCATCTCGTCCTCGTCCAGATCCGCGTCGCATACATAGTCGTCGTAGACTTCGTCATAGGTATAGAACATACAGCTTTCGCACTTGTCGCCCATACGCCTCACCTCGGCGTTATTCTACCCAAGCGGACGCGCCCGTGTCAAGAGTAGTTGCATTTCAGGGAGAAATAAGGTAAAATCATGTCGGATGATACGGTGCTCCGCCGGGTATTCCGGCGGGTTTGTGTGGAAATTGTAACTATTTGTAATGCAACAGGGAAGACTGTCATGGGTGTTGTCGGTATAATATGTGAATACAATCCCCTCCATATGGGGCATGCCGGTATGCTGCGGCTGCTGCGGCAGCAGGGCGCCGAGGCGATCGTCTGCGCCATGAGCGGCAATTTCGTCCAGCGGGGCGAGTGCGCCGCCGTGGGCAAGCTGGCCCGGGCGGAGATGGCCCTGCGCTGCGGGGCCGATCTGGTGCTGGAGATCCCCACGCCCTGGGCGGCCGCCACGGCGGAGACCTTTGCCGCGGGCGGCGTGGAGGTGCTGCGCCGCACGGGCGTGGTGGACCAATTGGCCTTTGGGGCGGAATGTGCCGACACGGCTGCGCTGCAGGCGGTGGCCGAGGCACTGGACAGCGACGCCTTCCGGGCGGCGCTGCACGCCGAAAAGGACGGGGGAGAGACCTTTGCCGCGCGGCGGCAGCAGGCGGTGGCGGCGGTGCTGGGCCCGGAGCGGGCGGCGCTGCTGAGCACGCCCAACAATATCCTGGCGGTGGAGTATCTCCGGTGCCTGCGGGGCGCGGGGATCACCCCCGTTGCCGTGCCCCGGCAGGGCGCCGGTCACGACGCGCTTCCCGCGGCGGACGGAACGGCCTCAGCCTCCCACGTGCGGGAGCTGCTGCGCGCCGGGAAAACGGAGGAGGCGCTGGCGTATCTGCCGCCGGCGGCCGCACAGATCCTGCGCCGCGAGATGGACGCCGGACGCGCTCCAGCGGATATGCGGCGCGGCCAGCGGGCGATCCTGGCCCGGCTGCGCCGGATGGAGGAAGAAGAATGGGCCCGCTATGACGGCGGCGGCGAGGGGCTTTATCACCGGCTCTATCAGGCGGTGCGGGAGGCCACAGGGCTGCAGGAGCTGCTGGAGCGGGCCGGGACGAAGCGCTATCCCATGGCCCGGCTGCGGCGCATGGTGCTGGCGGCGTGGCTGGAGCTTCCGGCTGCACCGGCTCAGGTGCCGTATCTGCGGCTGCTGGGGGCCAACGAGACGGGGCGGCGGCTTCTGCGGCGGATGAAGGGCGCCCCGGTACTGACGAAAGCCGCGGACGTGGCGGCTCTGGGCGCTCCGGCGGCGGAGCTGTTCCGGCAGGAGAGCGCCTGGAGCGATCAATACGCGCTGCTGTGCCCGCAGGTGCTGCCCTGCGGGGAGGACTGGCGCACGACCCCGATCCTGTTGTCGGGTGAGAAATGAGGAATCATCATGAAAAAACGGTGGATACTGCCCCTGCTGGCGGCCCTTTTGACGCTGACGGCCGGGTGCAGCGCGCCTAAGGTGCCTGTGCCGAACAGCGCGGATCACGTGGATCTCTCTCCGGAGGAGGACGTGGTGCTCAGCGGCACGGTGCTCCGGGAGGAGACCGCCTGGGACTACCGGATCACAACCTATACGGTGACGGGCGAGCACTGTGCCTCCAACGATCCCCGCCGCGTACTGACCCGCCACAGCTACCAGCTCCCCTCCATGGAGGTGCTGCCTGCGGCAGAGGAGAAAGCCGTGCCGCCGGAGGCGGAGGAAGCCGCCCGGGAGTTCAACGCCTACTTTGAGCAGGTGCTCCGGGAGGAGACCGCCTGGTTCGACGAGATGGCCCTCAGCGCCGACGAGGATTATCGGACAGTGGGGCACCAGGCGGACAGCCTCTGGCAGGACAGGGAATTCCACTACAGCGACGAGGCCGTGCTGGACTTCTGGGGCAATGAGCACGTGGTGAGCGTCACCACCACCCGGAAAAGCTATGCCGGCGGCGCGCACCCCACCGTCTGGCGGTCCTGTGCCACCTTTGACGTGAGCACCGGAAAGCAGGTGCTCCTGGCGGAGATGGCGAGAGACGTGTCGACCCTGCAGGAGACGGTGACCAGAGAGCTGCTTCGCCAGGCGGCTGAGCGGCAGAGGGCGACCGCCGCCGAGGAGCGGCTGATCTACTACGAGGACTATCAGGAGACGCTGCAGGCCTGGATGGAGCGGGCCGTCTGCTTTGACGATCAGGGTATGACGGTGATCTTCGGCGTATACGATCTGGCGCCTTACGCCGCCGGCGAGCAGGTGTTCCGGATCCCCTACGAGCTGCTGGCTCCCTGCCTGAACGCCTACGGAAAGACAGTGCTGGAGCTGCACTGATTGCTGTGATATGAAACCGCGGTCCGTTTCCGGGCCGCGGCTTTTTTCATCCCCGGGGTTTACGGCGGCGCCGGCCCTGTGATATAATAATACAAATTGGCGAATACCGTTGGACGTAGGAGAAAGCATGGGAAAGACCGCAACAAAATCGAAGCGGACCGCGCTGCGGCTGGGGATACTGCCCCCGGTCCTGCTGGCCCTGGCGGTGGCCGTGCTGGTGGGCAAGGCGCTGCGGGAGAGCGGCCGCGTGCCGGAGGATGTACCGCAGCGGAACGCGGTTTGGGTCAGCGACGGCGTGAATCTCATCGAGATCGTGCCGGACGAGAACCTTTCGGTGAACGAGCGCCCGGCGGAGGACTTCACGGCGGACGGGGACCTGATCCGCTACCGCGGCGGCGCCCGGCAGGGCGTGGACGTGTCGGCCCACCAGGAGGAGATCGACTGGACCCAGGCGGCGGAGAGCGGCATTTCATTCGCCATCGTGCGCCTGGGCTATCGGGGCGCCACGGAGGGAACGCTGTATACGGATCGTTTTTTTGAGGAGAATTACCGGGGCGCCCGGGAGGCGGGCCTGGACGTGGGCGTCTACTTCTTCTCCCAGGCGCTGACGGAGCAGGAGGCCATCCAGGAGGCCGACTACGTGCGGGAGGTCCTGGCGGGCCGGGAGCTGCAGCTGCCGGTGATGTTCGACTGGGAGATCGTGGAAAAAGAGGGGAGCCGCAGCGTGGGAAGAGAGGCGGAGGTGGTCACGGACTGCGCCGCCGCCTTCTGCCGCCGCATCGCCCAGAGCGGCTATCGGGCGGGCGTCTACTTCAACCGCCAGCAGGGCTACCACAGCTATGATCTCCCCGCCCTGCGGGACTATACGTTCTGGGTGGCCGATCCCAACGATCATCCGGACTTCTACTACGACTTTGCCATCTGGCAGTACACCTTCCGGGGCAGCGTCCCGGGGATCGGCGCGCCGGTGGATCGGAATATGCTGTTTGAGCAGAATTGAGAGAGAGGAGGGAGCGCGATGCACGCAGCCCTGTTTCCCATGGAGCTGACGGTCAGGATGGTCCTCATCGTGGTGGCGGGCGTGTTTCTGGCCTCCTTTGTGGACGGGATCGCCGGCGGCGGCGGGATCATTTCCGTGCCCACCTATTTCCTGGCCGGTCTGCCGGCCCACCTGGCGCTGGGCACCAACAAGCTCTCCTCCGGCATCGGCACGGCGGTGTCCGCCGGCCGCTTCATCCGCAGCGGCTACGTGGACTGGAAGCTGGGCTTGCCCTCCATCGCCCTGGCCCTGGCGGGCGCCCATCTGGGAACGCGGCTGCAGCTGTCTCTGGACGAGCGATACTTAAAATGGCTGCTGCTGATCGTGCTGCCCCTGGTGGCCCTGGTGGTGCTGCGGCAGAGGACCTTTCCCGAGGAGAGAGGGGAACTGGCGCCGGGCCGCCGCGCGGCCGTCGTGCTGGGCGCCTCCCTGATCGTGGGAGCCTACGACGGCTTCTACGGCCCGGGGACGGGCACCTTTCTGATCTTGATTTACTGCCACCTGGGCAAGCTGGATCTGCGCACCGCCTCCGGCAACGTGAAGCTGGTGAATCTCGCCAGCAACGTGGGCGCGGTGCTCACCTCCCTGATGAACGGAAAGGTGTTTATCGCCCTGGGGCTGATCGGCGCCGTGGCCTCCGTCGCCGGGCACTATATCGGCTCCGGCCTGGCCATCAAGGACGGCTCCAGGATCGTCCGGCCCGTGGTGCTGGTGGTGCTGGGGCTGCTGGCAGTGAAGATTGTGTGGGAACTGATTGCATAGGAGGATCACATGAGAAAGACCATCGGCATTCTGGGCGGCATGGGGCCGCTGGCTACGGCCAACCTGTTCAAGAAGATCGTGACCATGACGAAGGCGGACGGGGACAACGACCACATCCGGGTGTATATCGACAGCAACAGCGCCATCCCCGACCGGACCGCCGCCATCCTGCAGGGCGGGCCGGACCCCACGGCGGAGATGCTCTCCGCCCTGCGCCACCTGGAGGCCTGCGGGGCAAGCTGCATCATCATGCCCTGCAATACGGCCCACTATTATCTGCCCCGCCTGCAGGCGCTGACCGGGACGCCCATCCTGGATATGCTGGAGATCACGGCCCGGCGCTGCGCCGCCCTGTATCCCGGGAAGCGAGCCGTCATCCTGGCTACCCGGGGGACGCTGGCCACGGGGCTGTACAGCGCCGCTCTGGAGCGGCAGGGCGTGGACTTCCTGGTGCCGGACGAGAGGGAGCAGGACGTGCTGATGCACCTGATCTACGGCGTGGTAAAGGCGTCCCGGCCCCTGGCCCCGGAGAAGGAGACCTGGCGGGAGCTGCTGGACGGCCTGCGGGCCAGGGGAGCAGACTATTTCATCCTGGGCTGCACGGAGCTGCCCATCGTGGCCGCGGAGCTGGAGATCCCCGGGCCCTTCGTGGACTCCACGGAGGAGCTGGCCCGGGCTGCCATCCGCTTCTGCGGCTATGAGGTAAAGGAATAGGACGGCAAAGCCGCGGCGCAGCGTATGCTGCGCCGCG
>JAFRSI010000100.1 GCA_017427645.1 Oscillospiraceae bacterium
GCTGTATCTACAACGAGCTGCCCTTTGAGATCAACCGCTCCAAGGACTCCGACGAGAACCTGCGCCTGAAATACCGCTATCTGGATCTGCGCAACCCCGCCGTGAAGAACAACATCATCCTCCGCTGCCAGGTGGTGGCCGCCCTGCGCCAGGCCATGACCGCCCACGGCTTCCTGGAGATCACCACCCCCATCCTGACGGCCTCCTCCCCGGAGGGCGCCCGGGATTACCTGGTGCCCGCCCGCAAGCATCCGGGCAAGTTCTACGCCCTGCCCCAGGCCCCCCAGCAGTTCAAGCAGCTGCTGATGACCTCCGGCTTTGACCGCTATTTCCAGATCGCCCCCTGCTTCCGGGATGAGGACGCCCGGGGCGACCGCTCCCCCGGCGAGTTCTATCAGCTGGATATGGAGATGGCCTTCGCCACCCAGGACGACGTGTTCGCCGTGCTGGAGGACGTGCTGCCCCCCATTTTCGCCAGGTACGGCACCTACGACGTGGCCTCCGAGGCCCCGTTCCGCCGCATCGCCTTCAACGACGCCATGGCCAACTATGGCTCCGACAAGCCGGACCTGCGCATCGACCTGACCTGCAAGGACGTGTCCGCCCTGTTTGCCGACAGCACCTTCGAGCCTCTCAAGGGCCAGACCGTGAAGATGATCGACGTGTCCGACTGCACCCTGACCCGCAAGCAGATCGAAAAGCTGCTGACGGACTGCGAGGTCCAGTCCGGCGTCAAGGGCTACTGGTTCAAGGTGGACGAGCACGGCGAGCTGGCCGGCGGCATTGCCAAATTCGTGGCCCCCGTGAAGGACGAGCTGGCCAAGGTGCTGACGCTCAAGCCCAACACTCTGGTGCTGGTCTCCGCCGGCGCCTACGCCGTCAAGTCTGCCGGCGTGCAGATCAAGACCTTCGGCCCCGTCTGCGAGGGCCATATGGACAAGGAGCGCTACGAGTTCTGCTGGATCGTGGACTTCCCCATGTACGAGATCGGCGACGAGTCCGGCGAGCTGGAGTTCTGCCACAACCCGTTCTCCATGCCCAGCGGCGGGCTGGAGACTCTGCTGAAGGCCGAGCGGGGCGAGATCGACCCCCTGGACATCTACGCCAACCAGTACGACCTGGTGTGCAACGGCGTGGAGCTCAGCTCCGGCGCCGTCCGGAACCACGATCCGGAGATCATGATTAAGGCCTTTGAGCTGGTGCGTCTGGGCGAGGAGGACGTAAAGAAGAAGTTCCCCGCCATGTACAACGCCTTCTGCTACGGCGCGCCTCCCCACGCCGGCATCGCCCCGGGTGTGGACCGCATGGTCATGCTGCTGGCCGGCGAGAGCTCCATCCGTGAGATCATCCCCTTCCCCATGAACAAGAACGCCCAGGACGTGATGATGGGCGCCCCCTCCGAGGTCACCCGGAAGCAGCTGGAGGAGCTGCACATCGCCGTGGTGGGCGAGGCGGAGGAATAAAACCGTGTCCGCCCCCTCCAAGGCCCGCAAACGGGCGGCGCCCCTCGTCTGGGCGCTGGTGTTCATCGTTCTATTTGCCGCTGTCATCGGCCTGATCTTGTGGGGCAACACCGTGGATCCGGCTCCCACCTGGTTCGTCGTGATCTGGGTGGCCGTGTTCGGCGGGTTGATCATAGGCGTCACTGCGGCGCTGATCCAGCGCCTGCGGGAAATCGAGAAAGGAGAAGAAGATGAAGCTGCTCAATATTGACCATATCCCCGGTGCGGAAATCGAAGCTCTGGGCCTGGTGCGGGGCACCGTGGTGCAGAGCAAACACTTCGGCAAGGACCTGATGGCCGGACTCAAGACCCTGGTGGGCGGTGAGATCACCGGCTACACGGAGATGCTCAACGAGGCCCGGGCCATCGCCACCAAGCGCATGGTGGACGAGGCGGAGGCCCTGGGCGCCGACGCCATCGTCAACGTGCGGTACGGCAGCAGCGCCATCATGGACGGCGCCGCCGAGGTGCTGGCCTACGGCACCGCCGTACGGATCAAGTAAACTCTGTCATATGGAAAAGGAGACGGGCCACCGCCCGTCTCCTTTATTCTTCCCGGTACTCCGGGAACAGCTTGTCCCACTCCTGCAGCGCCTCCGCCGCCGACTGCCGCTGCAGAGCCTGGCAGACCGCCCGGGCCCGCGCCAGGGCAGCCATGGCCTCGTCCACCGCCTCCAGCGCCGCCCGGATCGCCTCCCGGCTGCTGCTCCAGCTGCACTTGATTTCCTCCACGGTAACCTCCAGATTGTAGATATGTTTTAGATATATTTTATATCCGTTTCTCCCATTATAACACACCTCGCCTCTAAGATAAACACATAATATGTTTATTAAGGAGGCAAAACAGCTATGAAAAGCCTTTCGATCCGCATTGATGAAACCCTACTCCACAAGCTGCATGTGGTGGCCGATTACGAAGGCCGCTCCGCCAACAGCCAGATCCTGATTCTGATTCGTCGCTGCGTGGAGGCGTATGAAAAGGAGCACGGCAAAATTGAGTTGTCGGAATAATCCCTGTTTGACAGTCCTCCTTTTTTGTGTCAAACTGTGGAAAAAGGAGTGATCGACCGTGGAGACCATCAAGCTGTATTACGAGGACGCCTTTTTGCGGAAATTCGAGGGCGTCGTTTTGTCCTGCGAGGCGGGGAAGAAGGGCTGGGCCGTGGTGCTGGACCGCACGGCCTTCTACCCCGAGGGCGGCGGGCAGCCCGCCGACCACGGCGTCCTGGGAGGGGTGACGGTACTGGACGTCCACGAAAAGGACGGCGTCATCACCCACACCTGCGACGGGCCGCTGCCCGCGGGGGAGACCGTCGCCGGCGAGCTCGACTGGGACCGGCGCTTTGACCACATGCAGCAGCACTCCGGCGAGCACATCGTCAGCGGGATGCTCTGCCAGGCCTTCCGGTGTGACAACGTGGGCTTCCATCTGGGGGCCGACACCGTCATCATCGACTACAACGCCGATATCCCCTGGGAGAGCGTGCTGGAGATCGAGGCGCGGGCCAACCGATACATCTGGGAGGACCACCCCTTCCGGGTGCTGTGGCCCACGGCGGAGGAGCTGAAGGACCTGCCCTACCGCAGCAAGAAGGAGCTGACGGGGGCGGTGCGCATCGCCTCCTTCCCCGGGGCGGACATGTGCGCCTGCTGCGGCACCCACGTGGCCCACAGCGGCCAGGTGGGCCTGGTGAAATTCCTCTCCTGCCAGAAATTCCGGGACGGGGTGCGCCTGGAGCTGCTGTGCGGCAAGCGGGCCTTTGATTACCTGTCCCGCTGCTGGGCCGAGAGCGTCCGGACCGGCCAGGCCCTGTCCGTGAAGCCCCAGGACACCTTTGCCGCCGTGGATCGGCTGCAGCGGGACCTGGGCGAGCTGCGGGCCCGGTGCGCCGCCCTGGAGGAGGAGTCCTTTGCCCGGACCGCCCAGGAGTACCGGGGGAGGGGGGACGTGCTGCTGATCCGTGAGCCCATGAGCTCCGACGCCGTGCGGAAGCTGTGCGACGCGGTCAGCGCCGCCTGCGGCGGCCGCTGCGCCGTGTTTGCCGGGGAACCGGGGGCGTATAAATACGCCGTGATCCATCCGGGCCACGACATCCGGGACTTTATCAAGGCCCTGAACGCCGCGCTCCGGGGCCGGGGCGGCGGACGGGACGGCTTTGCCCAGGGTAGCGCCCAGGCCGACGAGGGCGAGATCCGGGCGTTCTTCGGGGCGTAAGAGAACGGGGACGCCTGGCGGGCGGACACACACGAAGGGCCGGTCTTCCCCGTGCGCATTTTTTCCAAAAGAAAAGCACCCAAAACCGGGAAAACCGGTCATTCGGTGCTTTTCTTTTTGTGCGTTCCGTGGTAAACTGATTTATTGTAAAGCGATCTGAAAGAGGAATTACGAGAAGATGAAAGAAAACAAGCTGGGCGTCATGCCCGTTTCCAAGCTGATCTGGAATATGTCGCTGCCCATCATCGCCTCCATGCTGGTGCAGGCCCTGTACAACATCGTGGACAGCGTGTTCGTGTCCATGGTCAGCGAGCAGTCCCTCACCGCCGTATCTCTGGCCTTTCCGGCCCAGCAATTGATGATCGGTCTGGCCTCCGGCACCGCCGTGGGCGTCAACGCTCTGATGGGCCGGGCCCTGGGCGCCAGGCAGCAGGAGCGGGCC
>JAFRSI010000101.1 GCA_017427645.1 Oscillospiraceae bacterium
ACCAGAAGCCCCAGTCCAGATCGTAGAAGCAGAACTGCCACTTGTTGCCGTTTTCGGGGGAGCGGTACATGCGGGTGTTGCCCTGGATATCCGTGTTGGCGCAGTAGCCCTCCAGCAGGAACCAGTCGATGAGACTGTCGATGTTCACATGGTCGCAGACGTACTGGTAGTTTTCCTCCACGCTCAGGTCGTTTTTGTAGATAAAGGACAGCACCTCGTTGTGGAATTCCGAATCCAGGCTGACCGGGCATTTGTTGCCCACCACGCTGCCTGCGCTGACGCCGGCGTGGGAGGCGTAATACTGATCGGAGAAGTCCTCCTTCAGACAGTAGATGCCGAAGTAGCGGCCGTTTACATAGAGGATGCAGTATTTGCTGGCCTGGGTCAGACAGGCGTCTCCCGCCTCCTCGCACAGGCGCTGGAAGAGCTCGTTGCGGAAGATGGAGAAGATGTAGTCCTGCCCGCCCCGGATGGCCAGGGAGGAGAATTCCGTCACGCCGTTGTCGAAGACGTTGGCCTCCAGATTGCCGCCGTAGCGGCCCTTGAAGCTGACGCCCATGCTCTTCTTGGGCAGGTCCAGGCTGGTGTAGCCCTTCATGCTCAGCGCGCAGGCGCGGTTAAAGCTGTGCTCCCCGTCGTAGAGAGCCAGGTTCGCGGAGACGTCCTTATGCTTGACTTTGTTGTACCAGATGCTGTTGAATTCCTCCATGCTGTCCACCACCAGGCTCATCACCGGCAGACTGTGATTCTCGTTGATCACATAGCTGTAGGTGGCGACGGGGCTGGGCAGGGCGCTCTCCTCCTTGGCCAGGGTGCGGACAACGCCGGTGCCGCTCAGCTGCAGCGGCTCGGTGTAGACCGGGGAGTCCAGGGTGGGCACGCTGCCGTCCAGGGTGTAGTGGATCTCGCCGGGAGAAAGCAGCGTCACCGTGACGGAGCCCACGTCGTTGTACACCCCGTCGGGCTCTGCAGTGAGCGGCGCGTCGGTGACCCGGCGGCAGCCCTCGCCGTTTTCGGTGCCGGGGCTGCGCTCGGCAAAGTAGAAGAAGCCGGGCTGGCCCTCCAGCCTGCCCATGCTGCAGCCCAGGGGGATGTCGTGCAGGGCAACGTAGTCCAGCAGCTCGCCGGAGGCGTTGCGCAGATAGAGCTGCTCGCCGGCGGCGCTGAGGTCGAAGCCGGTGTTGAGAGCGGTGCCGATGCTGCCCTCCTCCTCGTCGTTGTGGCAGCAGAGGATGATCAGCTCACCCGGGGCCAGGGTCATGCCCTCGGGGAAGATCCAGCGGTTCTCGTCCGCCTTGTCGGAGAGGCTGCAGCCGCCGAGAGCGAGGGTGCTGGCGGAGATGTTTTTGATCTCCACCCAGTCGCAGGCGTCCCAGTTGCCCTGGGCCACGAAGCGGCGGTTATAGACGCAGGCCTCGTTGATCACCAGACTCTGCCCGGCACTTTGGCTGAGACACCATTGCTCGTAGCCCGCGCTGCCGTTTTTCAGGCCCGGGCTGATCCAGGGCGTCTCGACAAAGCTGCCGTCATCGCTGCGGATCAGGCTGCAGTCTGCCCGGTCCGAGGAGCAGAGCACCTGATCCCGCAGGGCGCCCTCGGGGGAGAGAAGATAGAGCGTCTCGCCC
>JAFRSI010000102.1 GCA_017427645.1 Oscillospiraceae bacterium
AACCGCATCGGCGTCATGTATCTCGGCCAGCTGGTGGAGCTGGGAGAGAGCTATGAGCTGTGCAGCCACCCCATCCACCCCTACACCCAGACTCTGCTCTCCGCGGTACCCCTGCCGGACCCGGAGAAAAGCCGCGCCCGGCAGCGCATTCTGCTGGAGGGCGATATCCCCAGCCCCTTGGATCCGCCCGGCGGCTGCCGCTTCCACACGCGCTGTCCCTATGCCACGGAGCGCTGCCGCTCCGAGCAGCCCGCTCTGAAGGAATACGGCCCCGGTCACTACGCGGCCTGCCACCTGCTGGAGCAGGGCTGACTAACCTTGGTAACAGGCTCAGATCTGAGCTTTTTACAATTTCAAAACAGGAGGAATAACATGAAAAAGACAATTGCTTTGCTGCTTGCTCTGTGCATGGTCTTTGCGCTGGCCGCCTGCGGCTCTCCCAGCAGCGCGCCCGCAGCCAACGACACCCCGGCCGATGCCGACGCCAGCAGCCCCGCCGATGCTTCCGCTGATACCGCCGCCGAACCCTTTGTGATCAACGCCTGCATCGCGTCCGAGCCGGAGACCATCGATCCGGGCCTGATCAGCTCCGTCGACGGCTCCACCTACACCCAGCACCAGTTCGAGAATCTGATGAAGTATCAGATGATCGACGAGCAGGCTGCGGATGACCCCAACATGAAGAACACCGAGGTCGTCTGCGGTCAGGCAGCGTCCTATGAGGTCTCCGATGATCTCTGCACCTACACCTTCACCCTGCGCGACGACATCTTCTGGTCCGACGGCCAGCCCGTTACCGCCAAGGACTTCGTCTACAGCTGGCAGCGCCTGGTGGATCCCGCCACCGCCTCCGACTACGGCTACTTCCTGGACAACATCGTCATGAACGCCGCCGCGATCCAGGCCGGTGAGAAGGACAAGAGTGAGCTGGGCATCACCGCCATCGACGACAAGACCCTGGAGATCCAGCTGGAGGCCCCCTGCGCCTACTTCATCGAGATGTGCGCCTTTGCCTCTCTCGTCCCCCTGCGTGAGGACGTGGTGGAGGGCAACGAGAACTGGACCGATCCTTCCAGCATCGTGGTCAACGGACCTTACAAGGTCGTCGAGTGGGTCCACGACAGCTACATCCGCATGGAGCCCAACGAGTTCTACTACGACGCGAAGAACCTGGGCCCCGACGCCATCGTGTGGTGGCTCAGCGACAGCGAGACTGCCATCCTCTCCGCCTATCAGTCCGGTGAGTACAACTTCATCGAGAGCTTCCCCACCGACATGATCGAGAGCCTGCAGGCCTCCGGCGACTGCTTCATCAACCCCTACGTGGGCACCTACTACCTGTACCTGAACTGCTCCAAGATCACCGACTGGCGTGTGCGCGCGGCCATGGTCCTCTCCGTTGACCGCGAGAACATCGTTGAGAACGTGACCCAGGGAGGTCAGGTCCCCGCCACCGGCTTTGTCGCCTCCGGCATCCTGGATTCCACCGGCACTGATTTCGCCTTCGGCGTGTCCGAGCTGGGCGCCATCTACAACACCCTCCAGAGCATGTATCCCAACGCAGATCTGAGCACCTACGCCGGCAAGTGCGAGCTGGCCAAGCAGCTGTACGATGAGGCTGTTGCCGACGGCTCCTGGGATCCCAACACCACTGTGGTCTACAACTTCAACACCAACGACACCCACAAGGCCATCGCGGAAGCCTGCGGCTCCGACTGGCAGACAGTCCTGGGACTGAGCATCACCCTGGAGAACCAGGAGTGGGCCACCTACACCAACGGTCTGGGCGAGCATGCCTTCGGCGTTGCCCGTCTCGGCTGGATCGCCGACTACAACGACCCCGTGACTTACCTGGAGCTGATGGTCACCGGCAACTCCTACAACTACGGCCTGTACTCCGATGAGAGCTTCGACGCCAACATCACCGCCGCCAAGGCTGCTCTGGCCGGCCCCGACCGTGACGCGCTGCTGTACTCCGCTGAGGAGACCCTCTTCGGTGAAGGCGGCTTCCCTGTCTGCCCGATCTACTACTACACCAACATGTACTGCATGAACGGTATCACCAACGTCGGCTACACCGGCATGGGCTACTTCTTCTTCCAGTACGCGCAGAAGGCCTGAGTCCGCTGAAACCCTATCCCACGCAAACTTGAAAGAGCCCGTCTCCTCAAACCCCGGAGACGGGCTCTCCTTTTGCGTTCCTCCGGCGCGGAACTGCTCTCCCTTTCCGCCCGCTTTCATAAGCTCCCTCCCCTTCTCATATACATGGAGCAGGAATCGCGCGGCAGGGCCGCGCACAGGGAGTGGTGGCATTGCATACCGATATAGAGGAAAGGGCCTGCGATCTGGCAGCCTATATTCTGGAAAACAGGGCGACCGTCCGGGCCGCCGCCGCAAAATTCCACATTTCCAAAAGCACCGTCCACAAGGATCTGACCGAGCGGCTGCGCCGGGCGGACCCGGGGCTCTATGCCCAGGTGAGGCAGCTTCTGGACTGGAACAAGGCCCAGCGCCACATCCGCGGCGGCCTCGCCACCCGGCGCAAATACAAGGGCGAGTAAGGGCCGGGATGCCCGAAGAACGTCAATGCCGCAGCGCCGATCAAAGTCGCCGCTGCGGTGATCTGTTTTTTCCGCCTCCTTTAGCAGGGGTGCCCTTGGCCTCCCCTGAAAGGGGAGGTGTCACCGCCGCCTGCGGCGGTG
>JAFRSI010000103.1 GCA_017427645.1 Oscillospiraceae bacterium
CTATGGAACGGCAGGACAAAGTCTATCAGGACCTGGTCGCTATACTGCACAAAGAGCTGATCCCGGCTATGGGCTGTACGGAGCCGGTGGCGGTGGCCTATGCCGGCGCACTGGCCCGGGAGCTGCTGGGCAGCGTCCCCCAGCGGGTGGAGGTGAAGGCCAGCGGCAATCTGGTCAAAAACGTCAAAAGCGTGATCGTGCCCAATACCGGCGGCCTGAAAGGCATCTCGGCCGCCGTGGCCGCGGGCATAATCGCCGGCGACGCCGGCAGGGAGCTGGAGGTCATCGCTTCCGTGCCCGAGGATAAAAAGCCCGCCATGGCGGAATACGTGGAGCATACGCCCATCGCCGTCACCCTCTCCGATTCCGGCCGGGTGCTGGACCTGGAGATCAGGGCCCACTCCGGCGACGACGAAGCCGTGGTACGCATCGCGGACCGGCATACCAACGTGGTCCATCTGGAAAAGAACGGCCGGGTGCTGAAGGAAGTGCCACTGGAGCAGGGGAGCGACAACGATGCTGCGGAGCGGGATTTCATGACCCTGGAGCTGATATATGATTTCGCGGAGTCCGTGTGCGTCGCTGACGTCAAAGAAGTGCTGGACCGGCAGATCAGCTTCAATATGGCCATCTGCGAGGAGGGATTGCGGGGCGACTACGGCGCCAATATCGGCAAGGTCGTCCGCGACAAACGGGAAGACAGCCTGAAAAACCGCTGCATCTCCCTGGCCGCGGCGGGCAGCGACGCCCGCATGAACGGCTGCGAGCTGCCGGTGGTGGTCAATTCCGGCAGCGGCAACCAGGGCATCACCGCCTCGGTGCCGGTGACGGTCTACGCCCGGGGCGTCGGCGCCTCTGAGGACAAGCTCTACCGGGCCCTTTGCCTGTCCAATCTCACCGCCATCTACCAGAAGGAGGGCATCGGCCGCCTCTCCGCCTATTGCGGCGCGGTCAACGCCGGCGCGGCCGCGGCCTGTGGCATCGCCTATCTGGACGGCGCCGATTTCCGCACCGTGGCCCATACCCTGGTCAATTCCCTGGCCGTCATCTCCGGCATGGTCTGCGACGGGGCCAAGGCCTCCTGCGCCGGGAAGATCGTCATGGCGCTGGAAGCGGGCTTTTTGGGCTATGAGATGTTCGACCGGGGCCAGCAGTTCCGGGCCGGCGACGGCATCGTCAGGAAAGGCGTGGACAATACGGTGAGCAACGTGGGCCGCCTGGGCCGCATCGGCATGCGCCAGGCCGACCTGGAGATATTGAAGATGATGCTGGGGGAATAGGCGACCCGCCTGGTTTTTAAGGGAGAATTGCCATGAAAAATACAGTTTTGCCGCTGTTGCTGATTTTGGCTTTGGCCCTGCTGCTGGCCGCCTGCGGCGCGACGGAGGGCGCGGCTGATGATAATAGCAGCGACGCCGTCGCATACAGTGCGGGCGCTATAAGCGCCAGCGATCCGGTGTGCAGGGTGGAGCTGGGTTCCACCCCGGAGCAGGCTAAAGCCGCCGAGCCGGAGCTGACCGATTACGAAAGAGCGAACTGGCTGGCCTGCGATAAAAACATCGGCGGCGTCTGGGGCAAGCTGCTGGTCTGCTTCGAGCCGGGTACGGCCTCCGCCGTGCAGTGGAACGCGGTGACCGAAGCGGGCGGCCGGGAGCTCTACGACGAACTGCTGGAGGAGCTCAGCGATTGCTACGGCGAGCCCGCGTCCTCCCGTGAGGAGCAGGGCGTGTCTTCCGACGCGGGCCTGTGCGACACCGCCGAAGCCGAATGGACGGCAGGCGGCTGCCGCATCGGCCTCTACTACGCGGAATATACGGAAGCGGGCCAGGCCCAGATCCGCTACGAAAGAGTCTTTGACTGACAGGGCGCAAGCCGGAAAAACGGAAGGGACATATGAGGAAACGTATCTACGAAATACTGGACGGAGTATGGGAGCACGACCGGGCGGCCACCGTATATTCCGTGTTCATGATGCTGATCATCCTGCTCAGCCTGGTGCCGCTGACCTTCAAGGAGGCCTCTCCCTCCTTCATCGTCATGGACCGGGTGGCTGTCACCGTCTTCATCATCGACTATATACTGCGGCTCGCCACGGCTGATTTCAAGCTCAAAAGGGGCAAAGA
>JAFRSI010000104.1 GCA_017427645.1 Oscillospiraceae bacterium
ACTCAGCGTTTCCGCTGCGCTAATCTCGTTTCATCGAGCTATTTCCATAGCTTCCAAAACTCTTTTGCCCTTGCCCCGGGTAATTGACTAAACCCCGGCGCTCAGGCGTCCTTTGCACTTTCGTGCTTCTGGTGCTTTCTTTGTCCATTGTTTAATTTACAAGGTACACTCCCGTCCGCTTCTCAGCGGCGGAACGGGTATTATAGTAGCATATGACATCCATCTTGTCAACTTATTTTTTAAAACTTTTTCAAGTTTTTTTCGCTTTTTTCACACGCTCCCGCCGTCTTGACAGCAGGGATATAATATGGGTATATTCCCGACCAACCGACGGCCCCTCCGCCGTCTGCGGACACCTTATTATATGACTGTATTCATTCAAAATCTCACGGAACGCCTGCTTCCCCTGCTGCTGCGGATCGACAGGCTGGCGCTGGCCACCGCGGCCATCGTGGTGCTGGTGCGCTGCTGCCGGTCCCTTTTCTCCCAGAAGGCCGAGCGGGAGATCTGGGGCTTTATCAGCCTGGCCAACGGGGCCCGCTACGATCTGTGCCACTGGGAAAACGCCATCGGCCGGGCCAGGAGCAGCGACGTCTGCGTCAACTTCCCCTCCGTCTCCCGCAACCACGCCGCCGTCTGCCGCAGCGACGACGGGGCCTGGCGGGTATACCCCGTGAATCCCACGGCCCGCGTCCTGCTGAACGGGAAGCACGTCACCGCTCCCACCCCCCTGCAGACCGGCGACGTGATCAACGTGGGCGGGGTGGACCTCTACTTCTTCCCCGCCGACGCGGCCCAGGAGGCGCGCCAGGCGGCCAAGCGGACCAAGGCGGGCCGCCCGGCCTCTCCCACCCTGACCCTGGGCCTGGTCACGCTGTTCCAGGTCCTGCTCTTCCTCCAGCTGCTCCCCATGCGGCACGCCGAGGGCTTCCCGGCAATCCCCGTCTCCTTTGCCGCCCTGTGCGGCCTGATGTGGGGCCTGTACGGCGTCTACCGCCTGCTCCACCGGACGGCCTTTGAGGCGGAGACCCTGGCCTTCTTCCTGACCACCGTGGATCTGGGCGTCACCGCCGCCTATTCCCCGGCCGCCCTCTGCAAGCAGCTGGCCGCCGTGGTGCTGGGTCTGATCCTCTTCTTCGTCCTCACCGTGATCCTGCGGAACCTCCACCTGGCTGTGAAGCTGCGCTGGCCGGTGACGGCCGCCGCCTCCGCCCTGCTGGCCTTCAACGTGGTTTTCGGCCAGCGGATCTTCGGCGCCAGGAACTGGATCTCTCTGGGACCCATCTCCTTCCAGCCCTCGGAGTTTGTCAAGCTGGCCTTTATCCTGGCGGGCGCGGCCACTCTGGACCGCCTGTACGCCAAGCGGAATCTGATCTTCACGGTGCTGTTCTCCGCCTTCTGCGTGGGCTGCCTGGCTCTGATGAGCGACTTCGGCACGGCGCTGATCTTCTTCGTGGCCTTTCTGTGCATCGCCTTCCTCCGCTCCGGCGACCTGCCCTCCATCGTGATGATGACAGCGGCCGCCGGCTTCGGCGGCGCCATCGTGCTCCACTTCAAGCCCTATGTCGCCGACCGGTTCTCCGTGTGGCTCCACGCCTGGGAGTTCACCCAGAGCGGCGGCTATCAGCAGAGCCGCACCATGTCCGCCATCGCCGGCGGCGGCCTGGCCGGCGCGGGCCCGGCGGAGTCCTGGCTCAAGTACATCGGCGCCGCCAATACGGACCTGGTGTTCGGCGTGGTCAGCGAGGAGTTCGGCCTCCTGCTGGCCCTGTGCATGATCGCCGCCCTGGTGATCCTGGCGGTGTTCACCCTGGAGTCTGCGGCCGCCGCCCGCTCCAGCTTCTACACCATCGCCTCCTGCGCCGCCGCGGCCATGCTGGTCTTCCAGGCCGCGCTGAACGTGCTGGGCGCGGTGGATCTGCTGCCGCTGACCGGCGTCACCTTCCCCTTCGTGTCCATCGGCGGGTCCAGCATGGCGGCCTCCTGGGGCCTGCTGGCCTACCTGAAGGCCGCCGACACCCGGCAGAACGCCAGCTTCATCCAGCGGCTGCCGAAGAAAAGCGCCGCGGAGCAGATCTGGGCGGCGGACCGGGAGCCGGCGGGCGAGCCCGCCGCCCCGTCCGGCGGCTTCTTCGCCGACCGGCCGGACATCCCGGTGGATGAGATCTTCGGAAAGGAGGCCGACGGGCAATGAAACAGGTCAAGCAGCGCACCTTCCTGGTGGGGGCTCTGGTGCTCCTGCTGGTGCTGGGCGTCACCGCCTTTCTGATCAGATACTTCGTCAGCGGCAGGGACTGGGCCGATTTTGCCGCCAACGGCCACGCTTTTACCGACGGGCGGCTGAGCGCCGGCCAGGTGCTGGACCGCAGCGGCGCGGTGCTCTACGACGCCGCCTCCGGGACCTACGCCGAGGACCGGACCGTCCGCAAGGCCACGCTCCACGCCGTGGGCGACCGGGACAACAACATCTCCACCTCGGCCAAGGCCGCCCTGCGGGACCGGCTGATCGGCTACAACATCCTCACCGGCACCACCACCGGCGGGCACAAGCTCTACCTGACCATCGACGCGGCGCTCAACCGCATCGCCTGTCAGGCCCTGGACGGGCGCAAGGGCACGGCGGCCGTGTACAACTACGAGACCGGCGAGATCCTGTGCATGGTCTCTACGCCCGCCTTTGATCCCGCCGATCCGCCGGAGATCCGGGACGGGGACGGCGCCTACGAGGGCGTCTATCTCAACCGCTTCCTCTCCTCCGCCTTCGTCCCCGGCTCCGTGTTCAAGGTGGTCACCGCTGCCGCCGCCCTGGAAAATATCCCGGACGTGCTGGAGCGGCGCTTCACCTGTACCGGCAGCACGGACATCGGCGGCGAGACCATCACCTGCTACCACACCCACGGCGAGATGGACCTGTACGGCGCCCTGGCCAGCTCCTGCAACTGCGTCTTCGCGCAGCTGGCGGTGGAGCTGGGGAGCGACACCCTGCGGCAGTACGCCGCCGACGCCGGTCTGCTGGAGGGCTCCGCCGTCAGCGGCATCCCCACGGCGGCAGGCAGCTTCGACGGCGGCACCGACGGGGAGCTGGGCTGGGCCGGCGTGGGACAGCACAACGACCTGGTGAACCCCTGCGCCGTCCTGACCATGATGGGGGCCATCGCCTCCGACGACGCAGTACGGCCCCGTCTGGTGGCAAAGGAGACCTCCATGAGCGGCCTGTCCCTGCTGTCCGGCGAACGCACGGAGCGCTTTGCCGTCTGGAAGGCATCCACCCGGCAGATCCTGCGGGAGATGCTGCGCAACGACGTCACGGCGGAGTACGGCCAGGAGATGTTCGGCGAGCTGGCCGTCTGCGCCAAGTCCGGCACGGCGGAGGTGGGCGGCGGGCAGACGCCCCACGCCTGGTTTGCCGGCTTCCTGGACGACCCCGCCCACCCGCTGGCCTTCGTGGTGCTGGTGGAGAACGGCGGCTTCGGCGTCAGCGCCGCCGGTTCCATTGCCGCCCAGGTACTGCAGGCTGCGACCGCCGAGAGCGGTGAATGAAGGGAGGCATATCCATGTATCCTTTCAGGAATTATCTGCTGTATGTCATCGTCCTCGGTTTTACTCTTCTCCTTTTGTCAGCCGAACAGCGCAAAGCCATTCTGAGCCCCGCGACCTCTGCTCTGCGGCAAATCGGCTGGGGAATCGGATTGGGGCTTGGTCTGCTGATCCTGGTCGGCGCGATCAACGTTCTCTTCTTTCACTCTTTCTCCGTCTTTTTCTTTGCCGCATGTCCGGCCAAAGTCATTGTCAACTTCCTGACTTTCCAGATACTGGTGGCCGTCACGGAAGAACTGCTGTTTCGCGGATACTTCACGGAGTTGGGGCGACAGTGGAAACTGAACGACCTTCTGATCGCGCTCTTGTCCGCCTTGCTCTTCGGCGCGCTGCACTGGTTGTTCAACCGCGATCTGATTCAATTCATTATGGCAACCGCCATCGGTCTGCTATTCTCCTTGTTCTACATCAAAGAAAAAAGCTGCTCCATTTATTCCCTGATGATCGCGCATTTCCTGTATGACATCGCTATCGTTGATCCTTAAAAAGAATTGGGCCGGTACGTGCGTACCGGCCCAATTTATTATTGATGCACCCCCATCAGAAGGCTCCCTTGCTTCACCGAGACCGTGATAGGGTTCCCGATAAAGTGATTGCTGACACCCAGTGGGAATTCCGCCGTCAAGACGGCATCTTGCAGCGGGTACTGCCCGCCGGAGATCGCAACGCCCCTGGCGTCCTCCCCCAGGCAGAACA
>JAFRSI010000105.1 GCA_017427645.1 Oscillospiraceae bacterium
CTTCTACACGATCTGGGTGGTGCTGCCCTTCAAGGTGCTGATCCTGACCAGCGCGCTGGCGTCCGTGAACCAGGACTACTACAACGCGGCCCGGATCGACGGGACTTCGAAGGGGCGGATCTTCCGGCGCATCACGCTGCCCATGATCTCGCCCATGCTGTTCTACCTGATCATCACCGGCTTTATCGGGGCGTTCAAGGCGTACAGCGATGAGGTCGCCCTGTTCGGGACGAACCTGAACGAGGCGGGGATGAACACCATCGTGGGCTATGTGTACGACATGCTCTACGGCAGCGCGGGCGGCTATCCGTCCTACGCGTCGGCGGCGGCGGTGATCCTCTTCGCCATCGTGCTGACTATCACCTGCGTGAATCTGATGGTCAGCCGGAAGACCGTGCATTATTAAGGAGGGCGGAAGATGAATACGCAAGAATCCTATGCCCGGATCGAAAAAGCGGCCCGCGTCCGGAAGATCACCGGCAGGACGTTCACCTATATTTTCCTGGTCTTCTGGGCCCTGATGGTGCTGTTTCCTTTTTACTGGATGATCCTGACTTCCTTGAAGAGCACCAGCGCCTACAACTCCGAATTCGTGCCGAAGTTCTTCACGCTCGCGCCTACGATGGAGAATTACGCCGAGGCGTTCACGGCGGTGCCGCTGGGCCGGTACTTCCTGAACACCCTGATCTTCACGCTGGTCACCACCGTCATCATGCTGGCCGTGATCGTGCTGGCGGCCTACGCGTTCGCGCGCCTGGATTTTAAGGGAAAAAACCTGGTGTTCACGCTGTTCCTGGCTCTGATGATGATCCCCGGCGAGCTCGTGATCATCACCAATTACGTCACCGTCAAGACCGCGGGCCTCACCGACGACGGCGGCAGCGCCCTGCGGCATTTCGCCGGTCTGATCCTCCCCTCCATCACCTCGGTGTTCTACATCTATCTGCTGCGGGAGAATTTCGCCCAGGTGCCGGACGATCTGTACAAGGCCGCCCGGGTGGACGGATGCACGGACCTGGGCTTCCTGTTCAAGGTGATGGTGCCGATCTGCCGGCCGACCATCGTCACCGTGGTCATCCTGAAGGTCATCGAGTGCTGGAACTCCTATGTGTGGCCGCGCCTGATCACGACCAAGCAGGAGCATTTCCTGGTGTCCAACGGCATCCAGCAGATCCGCGAGAGCGGCTTCGGCCGGGACAACGTGCCGGCCATGATGGCGGCCGTGGTGGTCATCTCCGTGCCGCTGATCGTGCTGTTCCTGGTCTTCCGGAAGAAGATCATGGAAGGCGTATCGAGAGGAGGGACCAAGGGATGAAAAAGCGCGTATGGGCGATCCTTCTGCTGCTCGCCTTCTCCGCGGGGCTTCTGGCCGCCTGCCACGGCAAAGGCGTGGTGAAGCCGACCGAGGCGCCGCCCGCGACGACGGCCGCCCCCACCGTCCCGCCCACGGCCGCGCCGGTCACGCAGGAGGGGGAGACGGCCGATCCTTCCGCCGTGCCGCCGGAGACCGAAACGACCGCCGCGCCCGAAGTCCCGGCCATGGAATTCGACACCTCGCGGCGGTATACCATCAGTTTCTGGGCGAAGAACGACTCCAACCCCACGCAGATCGCCATTTATAAAAAAGCCAAGGCGGATTTCGAAGCCCTGTATCCCAACATCACCGTGGAGATCCGGGCCTATTCGGATTACGGCAAGATCTATCAGGACGTGATCACGAACATCGCCACGAAGACCACGCCGAACGTCTGCATCTCCTACCCGGACCACATTGCCACATACCTGAAAGGCCAGGACGTGGTGGTCAGTCTGGATGAGTACATGGCGGACAAAAACTACGGCTTCGGCGGCGAAAAACTGCTGTTCGACGGCCCCTCGCAGGATGAACTGATCGATAAATTCATGGAAGAAGGCCATTTCGACGGCCACCAGTACGATCTGCCCTTCATGCGCTCCTCCGAGGCGCTGTACATCAACAAAACGATGGTGGAGAGCATGGGCTACACGATCCCGGACGTCGTGACCTGGGACTGGATCTGGGAAGTATCCGAAAAAGCCATGGAGAAGGACGGGGACATCTTCAAAGCCAACGGCCAGAAAATCATGATCCCCTTCATCTACAAGTCCACGGACAACATGATGATCCAGATGCTGCGCCAGAAGGGGGCCGGCTACGCCAGCTCCCGCGGAGAAGTGCAGCTTTTCAACGATACGGCGAAGGAGCTGCTGTACACGATCTATCAGCACGTGAGCACGCGCGCATTCTCCACTTTCAAGATCGACAGCTACCCCGGCAACTTCTTCAATGCCGGGCGCTGCCTCTTCGCGGTGGACTCCACGGCCGGCGCCACCTGGATCGGCTCCAACGCGCCGCTGCTGGACATCCACGCCAGCGACGTGGTGCAGTTCGAGACCGTGATCCGGCCCGTGCCGCAGTTCGATGCGGGGAACGTGCAGATGATCTCCCAGGGCCCGTCCCTCTGCGTGTTCAACAAGGCTGACAGGCAGGAGGTTCTGGCCTCCTGGCTCTTCGCGCAGTTCCTGCTCTCCAACAGCGTGCAGGTGGCCTACGCCCAGACCGAGGGCTACGTGCCGGTGACGCACAAGGCGCAGGATTCCGCGGAATATCAGGATTATCTGAGCCGCGCCGGCGAGGACAACAAGACGTACTACGACGTCAAGATCGCGGCCTCCCGCATGGTGATCGACCATATGGACGACACCTTCATCACGCCGGTGTTCGCGGGCTCCGCCTCCGTGCGCGACGCGGCCGGCGCCATGATCGAGACCGTGGCCAAGGGCACGCGCCGCAACCAGGCGAAGCTGAACGCGGCCGGGACCGCACTGGACGAAGCCTATGTGCAGAGCGTCTTCAGCGAGGTGCGCCGCCTGTATAAACTGGACGAGATCGAAGTGAAGCCGGGCGAGCCCGAAACGCCGCCCGTGCCGGCCACGTCCCCGGCCGACCCGACCGGCGAAGTCCCGTCCTCCGGCGATGCGACCGGGGAAGCCCCCGTCACCACCGCCCCGTCCTCCGCGCCTGCGCCGACCGCCGAGCCGGAACCGGAGCCCCTGCCCGCCACGTCCCGCTTCCTGCTCGGATCCATCGCCGCGGTCTGGGTGATCCTCGGCGTTTGTGCCCTGATCGGCCTCATCCGGCGCCGGAAAAAGGGAAAACCTTGATTTTTCATAATTTTTCACTATAATATTTATGGAAAAAACGAACAGCCCCTCCGGCGGGCCGGCAAACAGCCCGCGGAGACCCATATCACACAAGGAGAAAAACCATGAAGAAACTGTTGGCCCTTGTTTTAACGCTGGCGATGGTCCTCTCCCTGGCGGCCTGCGGCGGGAAGAAGGATCCCACCACGGCGGCTCCGACGGAAGCCCCCACCACGGCGGCTCCCACGACGGAAGCCCCCACCACGGAAGCCCCCACCACGGAAGCCCCCACCACGGAGGCCCCCACCACGGAGGCCCCCACCACGGAGGCCCCCACCGAAC
>JAFRSI010000106.1 GCA_017427645.1 Oscillospiraceae bacterium
AATACGGCCGCCATGTCTATCGAGGTTACCAAGGCCCGGGACGGCATGGAGTTCCGCTGCAAAGTCACGGACGCCTACGGCAACCAGGAGATCTCCGATCCTGCGGCGCTGCACGTAGCGGCGGCAGCCCTGACCATTACCGGCCAGCCGCAGGATTTCGCCGGCCCCGTCGGCGCCACCGCCAGCTTCACCGTGACGGCCGAGGGCGACGGTCTGACCTACCAGTGGCAGTACAAGTCCAAGAAGGACGGCAAGTGGTACAACGCCAAGGCGGAGGGCGCCGATACGGCCACCATGTCCATCGAGGTTACCGCGTCCCGGGACGGCATGGAGTTCCGCTGCAAAGTCACGGACGCTTACGGAAATCAGGCGATCTCCGACGCGGCGACGCTGCGCGTGGGATAAGCGCAAGCAATATTACAAAACGCCGCCCGGCTCCGATCTGGAGCCGGGCGGCGTCATTGCTGATTCGTTTTTTTAAACCCATTCGTCAGTCACAAGCCGAACTCACGCCTTCGGCCCGTCCCCCTGGGGGATATCCGACGGCGCGGCCTCCTGGGGAAACACCTGCTGGGGGATAGCGGAGGCGGCGTCCTCCGGGTGCTCGGGAACGCCTGTCTGGGTCTCTGCCGCCATGGCGTCGGCCATGCCGGAGGCGTAGGCCTTCTGCCGGGCCTCCTCCAGCTCCTTCTGGCGGGCGGTCTCCTGGCGGCTGGCGGCCCGCTCGTCGCGGCGGCGCTCCAGGGAGCGCTTGCCGGCGCGGAGCAGCAGGATCAGGGCTGCCACGGCCACGATGGCCAGCCCCACCAGACCGGCGGTGCGGACCTGCCAGAAATCCTTGATGGTGAAGAACTTGTTCAGCATGCCCAGGTAGTACAGGGCGATGCCGCCGGCAATGGCCAGGATACCCAGCACGAGGTCCATGATGGCTCTGGCGTGGTGATTGGCCCGGCGGGCAAAGTAGCAGAGGATCAGCAAAACGGCGATCAGGAACAGGGCGGGGGACTGGACGTACAGGATCTCTTCAATGGTGGTTTTCATGGCGGTTACCTCACTTGTTCAGAATGGGGGATCAGAGCATACATTTGCCCCGGGGGATGAACTTGCCCTCCGGGCCGATGAGAATGGCGCCGTGATCCACGGCCAGGGTGCCCCGCAGCCACACCTGCTGCACGCCGCCCCGGATGGGGAAGCCCTCGTAGGGGGTGTAGCCGGCCCGGCTCACCAGATCGGCGGCGCGGAGCGTGTGGTCGGCGGCGGGATCGTAGATCACCAGATCGGCGTCGGCGCCGGCGGCGATGACGCCCTTGCGGGGGTACATGCCGTAGAGCTTGGCGGGATTCTCCGACAGGGTGCGGCACATGGTGGCCAGGCTGATCTTCCGGGTGGTGACGCCGTAGGTGTAGATCAGCTCCGCCCGGGTCTCCACGCCGGGGACGCCGCCGGGGATCTTCGTGAAGTCGTCCCGCCCGGCCTCCTTCTGCTCCAGGGTGAAGGAGCAGTGGTCGGTGGAGACGGTCTGGATCTCGCCCTTGCGCAGACCGGCCCACAGGGCCCGCTGGTCGGCCGCGGTGCGGATCGGGGGAGAACAGACGTATTGGGACGCCTCCCGGTAATCAGGCAGGTCGTAGACGCTCTCATCCAGCACCAGATACTGGGGACAGGTCTCCACGTAGACACGCTGACCACGCTTCCGGGCGGCCTCCACCTCGTGGAGGGCGGCGGCGTTGGTCAGGTGGACGATCACCACGGGGATGTCCACCGTCTGGGCGATGCGCAGCAGGCGGCTGACGGCCTCGGCCTCCAGGTGGGCGGGCCTGGTCCTGGGGTGGCAGCCCACGCCGTTTTCCCCGGCGGCCTTTTTCTCTTCCACCAGGGCGTCGATCAGCTCGCTGTTCTCACAGTGGAAGCCGCAGATGCCGCCCTTTTCCTTCAGCTTCTTCAGGGCGAAGTAGATGGCCTTGTCGCCGATCATCATGGCCGGATAGGTCATGTACATTTTGAAGGAGGAGATCCCGGCGGCGTACATGTGGTCGATCTCCGCGGCAATGGAGGGGTTCCAGTCGTCGATGGTCATGTGAAAGCTGTAATCGCAGCTGGACTTGCCGTCGGCCTTCCGGTGCCACAGCTCCAGCCCGTAGCGGAGGGATTCGCCCTTGTTGGGGCAGGCAAAGTCCACCACGGTGGTGGTGCCGCCCCGCAGCGCCGCCCGGGTGCCGCTGGCGAAGTCGTCGGCGGTGGTGGTGCCGCACACGTCCAGGTCGAAGTGGGTGTGGGCGTCGATAAAGCCGGGCAGCAGCAGCTTGCCGGTGACGTCCATGACCCGGGTGCCCGGCTGGGGCGTTACGGTGCGGGCCACCTGGAGGATCTTCTCGCCCTCGATCAGCACGTCGGCCTTCTTGGTGCCCTTGCCGGACACCACGGTGCCGCCGCGAAACAGCGTTTTCATTTCCCATCGACCTCCCGTCTGGAAGCACATATCATTTCAGGATAATTGTAGCACATATTTTCCAAAAATCCATAGGGAATTGCAAAACGTGTGTCCTGTGATACAATGAATTATCCGAATTTCTGTGACCAAAGCGGAGCGAAAGGGTACTGGACAGGTGAAAGGACCTTTCAGCGTGGCCGTCGGTGAAGCGGCGGCCATGAAATAAGAAAGGAGGCGGATGCATGGACGACCGGGAGCTGGTGGAGCTGTACTGGCGGCGGGATGAGACCGCCCTGACGGAGACCGCGTCGCGGTACGGCGCCTACTGCCGCGCCATCGCGCGGGGCGTGCTGCGCAATGAGCAGGACGCCGAGGAGTGCCTCAACGACGTCTGGGCTGCCGCCTGGAACGCCATCCCGCCCCACCGGCCGGACAATCTGGCGGCCTTCCTGGGCCGGATCGCCCGCAACCTGGCCCTCAAGCGCTTCCGCGCCCAAACTGCAGAGAAGCGGGGCGGGGGAGAGACCGTTCTGGCGCTGGAGGAGCTGGAGGAGGTGATCCCGGCGGGGACTTCCCTGGATGAGGAGGTGGAGGCCCGGGAGCTGGCCCGGAGGCTGGACGACTTCCTGGCGTCCCTGAACACCGCCGAGCGGCGGGTGTTCCTGTGCCGCTACTGGTACTTCGACTCCGTCCGTGACATCGCCGCACGCTTTGGTTACGGGGAGAGCAGGGTGAAGATGATGTGCAGGCGCACACGGGAAAAGCTCCTGCTCTTCCTGCGAAAGGAGGATTTGCTCTCATGAAAAGCGACCGTTTACAGGACGCGCTGGGCATGGTCCGGGAGGATTACGTACTGGACGCCCACGGCGAAAAGAAGAGAAACAAAAGCCCCTGGCGCACCTGGGGGACGCTGGCGGCCTGCCTGTGTCTGGCGGCGGTGTGCGCTGTCGGCGTGCCCGGGCTGCTGCACAATAAGGCGCCTGTCCCCGAGCCCCAGCCGACGGTGACCGTCCCCCAGCCCACGACGGACCCCGGCCCGGAGGGACCGGCGCCCGTTCCCGGCAACGTGGTGGCGCCCTGGTGGCCCAGGGACGATCCCCGGAACAGTTCCGGCGACTGGCCGGTGATCTACAATGAGGTCGACACCATGCCGGACGGATGCTTCTATTGCGCTCTGGCAGGCCGCAATCTGACGGAAGAGGAATTTGCAGCATTGATCCCGGGCGGTTTGGATTGGCCGGCGGTGGGCTGGGCAAACTTTCTTGGCGTCCGGTATGAAGACGGACGGCTGGATGAGAACGCGCAGCTGGACAGCGTGGAAATGAGTCTTAACGAGCCGGGCTCCGGCTGCTTCTTCCGCATTGCCATGTGGCCGGCCGGTCAGACCTCCGTTTACAGTTGGGCGAGCCAGTTTGACCCCATGGACTATGAGGCCACCCATGTGGGCAGCGATGACGGGAGCGCGTCCGTGACGCTGTTCCGGTGCGGCGATCGCTCGTGGACGTCCTTTACCTGCGGCGACGTCAGCTACTATGTATACACGGACAGCCCGAACCTCTACGGTGTGGTAAACGCCATCTTTCGCTCTGAAAAAACGCCCGATCTCTCCATAATCGTACCCAATCCCTGATTTGCCGCTGGCGTTTCCCGCGCCGCCGTGGTATACTCTCCCCAAGGGGAGGTGGGGCCTATGAAGCTGTCAAAGTATGACGGAAAGACGGTGCGCCTGACGGATTTCCGGGGCGAGGTGTTCGACGGGGAGGCGACGTGGGATTCGGAGGAGTACTGCTTCCATGAGTACGGCGAGGAGGAAGAGGGACTCCGCATCGACAACTGGCTGTTTTACAGGAGCCAGATCCGCCGCGTGGAGCTGCTGGGAGAGCGGGAGCCGTCGCTGTGGATGAGCCGTCCCCTCCACCGGATGAAGCTGCAGCACGAGCCCTTCCGCATGATGGAGCTGGGCCAAAAGACCGTCGAGCTGCGGCTCTGGGACGAGAAGCGGCGGAGGCTCCGGGTGGGCGACGTGATCCGTTTTGAGGACACCACCGACGAAACGGAGGTGCTGTACGTGCAGGTGGAGGAGCTGCTGGTCTTCCCCGGCTTCGCCCGGCTCTACCGGTCGCTGCCCCTGCTGGAGTGCGGCTACACCCCCGCAAACGTGTCCGCCGCCTCTCCGGCGGATATGTACGAATACTATTCTGCGGAGGACGAGGCGCGCTGGGGCGCGGTGGGGATCCGGGTATCCCAGCCGTGGTTTGACGAGGCGGGCAAATAAAAGGAACAGAGAAAAGCCGCCGGACCGAGAAACGGTCCGGCGGCTTTTGCTGTTTGAAATTCAATGACTGTAAAGTGATATAGCCTTACTGGTACAGGTATCCGTATTTATCCCGGATGGTGAGGATCAGCGTATCCAGCACCGTGGGCAGGCCGTTGTTCCGGGTGCTGATGTCGTACTCCTTCGGCGGCCCGAAGGTGCGGACCCGGACGGTGTCGTGATCCAGGAACAGCACGCCGGCGTTCTGGGAGTCGTCCATGTCCGGTATCGTATGGAACAGGGTGAACTTGTCGTGGCAGGGCTCGGAGGCGTAGGGGCAGAACTGGGTGCAGTTGCCGCACTCGTTGCACATCCTGTCCACGTGGAGGATCTGGTGGCTGCCGTCCGGCATGGTGATGGCCACGTTGGCCCGGTTGGGGCAGGAGTCCACGCAGTTCTCGCACACGGTGGAGCACTGGAGGCAGCGCTGCCCCTCGCAGACGTCGCCGCTCATGCACAGGATGCCCTTCCGGGCGCAGACGTCTGTCCGGGTCAGACGGGCGGCCTCGGGGATCTCATAGATATAGGGCGTGCCGATGACCTCTTTGGCAAATTCGGCGGCGTCGGCGATGCCCTCCACGATGGTGGCGGGGCCCCGGCGGCAGTCGCCGGCGGCGTACACGCCGGGCAGATTGGTGTGCAGGGAGGGGCGGCCCTTCCTGTCCAGCTCGATGCCGTTGGCGGTGAACAGGGCGTCGTCCACCTGCTCGCCCACGGCGGAGATCACCAGGTCGCAGGGGATGGTGAAGTACTCGCCGGTGCCCACGGGGGAGCGGCGCCCGGTGGCGTCCGGCTCGCCCAGGCGCATCTTCTCGCACTTGAGCAGCCCCTCGTCCTGGACCACGGGAGCCGCCAGCTCGGCGAATTCCACGCCGTCGGCCATGGCCAGGGCCAGCTCGTGCTCGTCGGCGGGCATCTCCCGCTTGGTGCGGCGGTACACGATGGTCACGTGCTCGGCGCCGCTGCGCTTGGCCAGGCGGGCCGCGTCCATGGCGGTGTTGCCCGCGCCCACCACGGCCACGCTGCCGCCCACGCTGATGAAGCCGGCCTTGACGCCCTTCATCCACTGGATGGCGCCGGCCACCGCGCCGGGAATACCCAGGCTGCCGGCTTTCCAGGCGCCCACGGCAAAGAGGATGTGGGTGTAGCCCTGGGCCTTCAGCTCCTCCACCGAGGGGGCGGGGGCGCCCAGCGCCACCTGGATGCTGTACCGCTCCATGAGACGGATATCCTTCTCAATGGTCTCGTCGGCGATGCGGAAGGCGGGGATCACGTGGCGGGGGATGCCGCCCAGTGTCTTCTCCCGCTCAAAGATGGTGGTCTCGATGCCGGCCCGGCCCAGGAAATAGGCCGCGGAGATACCGGTGGGGCCGCCGCCGATGATGGCGACCTTCTTGCCGGGGATCTTCTCCGGCGCGTGGATGGACGCCATCAGGGCCTCGTAGCCGTTTTTGGCGGCCAGCAGCTTGGTGTCGCGGATCTGCACCGATTCGTCGTAGAAATGGCGGCTGCACTTGTTCTGGCAGCGGTGGGCGCAGAGGGTGCCGGTGATGAAGGGCAGGGGATTCTTCCGGGTGATGAGCTGCAGGGCGGGGCCGTAGAGGCCCTTGCGGCACAGCTCCATGTACTCCGGGATGTCCTGCTCGATGGGGCAGCCGCCCTTGCAGGGGGCGATGAAGCAGTCCGTCCAGGGCACCTGGTCGGTGCGCTTGCGGCTGGGCAGGGGCTTGATGGGCTTGACGTGGCGCTTATCCGTATGGCAGGCGGCGGACAGGGCGCAGATGGCCTCGGTGTCCGTGCCCGCAAAGGGCCGGTAGGGCAGGGGCTCCACCTTCTCCACCATCTGCCGCAGGCGGTTGTAGCCGCCGGGCTTGAGGATGGTGGTGGCCACGGTGATGGGCCAGATCCCCTCACGGAACAGCTTGTCGCAGTTGAAATACTCCGCGCCGCCGGCAAAGGAGATGCGCATTTTGCCCTGGAACTGGCGGCTGATCCGGTGGCACATCTCGATGGTCAGGGGGAAGAGGGCCCGGCCGGACATATACATCTCGTCGTTGGGCAGCTCGCCCCGGGTGGTGTCCACCGGGAAGGTGTTGGACAGCTTCAGACCGAACTCCAGGCCGTTGTCCGCCGCCAGCTTCTGCAGCCGCTGGAACATGGGCACGGCGTCGGCCCACTGCAGGTCCTCCCGGAAGTGGTGCTCGTCGAATACCACGTAGCCGTAGCCCATCTCGTCCAGCGTCCGCCGGGCGGTCTCGTAGCCCAGAATGGTGGGGTTGCACTTGACGAAGGTGTGCAGATGCTTTTCCGTGATGAGATAGGAGGCGATGCGCTCGATCTCATCCGGCGGGCAGCCGTGGAGGGTGGACACGGTGACGCTGCGGCTGACGTGGGGGGAGATGGCGTCGATATAGTCGATATAGGCGGGGAACGCCGCCTTGAGGACCAGCATGCACTGCTGCCAGATCCCGGTCCCGGAGGCGTCCTTCATGCCCTCGATGAAGGCGTTGATCTTCTCGCCCTGGATGCCCGCCAGGTCGTAGCCCACGGACATGTTGAACACGAAGCCGTCGGGGTCGCCGAAGCCGTAGACCTTGCTGAGGATCTTCAGGGCGCACCAGGCCTTGATGTACTCGTTCATGGCCTGGGGCACCGTCAGCTCCGTGGACCACTCCTGGTTGTAGCCCTCGTCGTCGGCCAGGATGCAGGGCCGGGGCACGCAGGCGGCCAGCTCCGCACCGTCCATCTTCTGCACGGTTTTCAGCTCAAAGAACCGCGCACCGGCGAAGTAGGCGGCGATGATGTTCTGGGCCAGCTGGCTGTTGGGCCCGGCGGCGGGTCCGAAGGGGGTCTCGATCCGCTCGCCGAAGATGGGCAGGGATTTGCCGGAGGCCCGGTACTCCTTGTGGACGCCGAACATCCGCCCGGAGTCGGCGTATTCGGTGACAGCCCAGTTTATCAGGGAGGGGAAGGGGATGGGGTACATTTTTTCAGACATGGGAATACACTCCTTTCATGGAATGACTTACCTGTTTTCTGCCCATGCGGCAGGGTTGTTCTGTATATATCGCAAGATTTCGTCGAAGTCAGCCTGATTTCGCACCACGTAGGAGCGCTGCCAGATCGGTCGCCCGATCCGGCGGTTGGTCAGGCGCTTCAGCGTGGAAATGAGAGCGGGGATCCTCTGATTGGCAGGGGACGGCGTCCCCTACGACCTCTCCCAAAAGGTGCTGCCGATTCTGCGTGCAGATGGTGAGGAAGTAGGTGTTTCCGCCGCCGTACATAAAGCCGGGCAAGCGGTTGATCCGCCTTTGCGGCAGGCCGTTCATGTCAATAGACGCGGTTGTTCAGCGCGCCCCAGAGCTTCTTGGCCACCTCCAGGATATGGGCGTTCTCCGCCTCCTCGTCCACGCCGATGAGCTCCCGGTCCTTCATCAGCACCTTGCCGTTGGCGATGGTGGTGCGGCAGAGCTTGCCGGTCATGCCGAAGAGGATGTGGCCGTCGATGTTCTCGTCGGAGAAGGGGGTATAGGGCTTGTAGTCCATGACGATGATATCCGCCGTCGCCCCGGCCTTCAGCACGCCCAGCTCCGCCGGGAAGTACTTGGCGGCGATCTTCGCGTTGTTCCGGAACAGCATGTTCGTCACCTCGCCCCAGGCCACGTTGGGCAGGCAGGCGTTGAGCCGCTGGACGCACAGGGCCGCCTTCAGCGACTCGATCATGTCGTTGGTCCAGGCGTCGGTGCCCAGGCCCAGCAGGATGCCCGCCCTGCTCAGGGGCAGGACCGGGCACACTCCCACGGCGTTGGACATGTTGGACTCCGGGTTGTTCACCACCATGGTGCCGGTATCCTTAATGAGCTCGATCTCGGCGGGATTCACGTGGATGCAGTGGCCCAGCAGGGTCTTCTCGCCCAGAATGCCGTGGTCGTGGAGCCGCTGCACCGGGCGGCGGCCGTAGTTCTGCAGACTGTCGTACACGTCGTTCATGCCCTCGGACACGTGGATATGGTAGCCGGTGCGGCCGTTGTTGGCCTCCACCATGCGGTCAAAGGTCTTGTCGGAGAGGGTGAACAGGGCGTGCCCGCCGAACATGGCGGCCAGCATGGGGTCCTTCCGCTGCTGGCAGAAGCTGATCCAGTCGGCGTTCTCCTGGATGGCCTGGAGGCACTTCTCCTCGCCGTCCCGGTCGCTGACCTCGTAGCACAGGCAGGCCCGGATGCCGAAGCGGCGGGCGCTGGCGGCGATCTCAAACAGGGAGCCGGGGATCTCGGCGTAGGCGGCGTGGTGATCGAAGATGGTGGTGACGCCCTGCTTGATGCAGTCGATCAGCAGCGCGTCGGCGCTGGCCCGGGTACCGTCCAGGGTCAGCTTCCGGTCCATGGCCCACCAGGTGCCGTCCAGCACCTCGTAGAAGTTGGTGGGGTTGTTGCCCACGATGGACAGCCCTCTGGCCAGGGCGGAGTAGATGTGGGTGTGGGCGTTGATGAAGGCGGGCATGATGACGCCGCCCCGGGCGTCGATGATCTCCGCATCGGGGTATTTGACCCGCAGAGCGGCCTCCTCGCCCACCTCGGTGATGGAGGAGCCCTCGAAGGCCACGGCGCCGTGCTCGTAGTAGCCTTTGCCCCAGGTGTCCCGGGTGATCAGGCGTCCGTTGGTGACAAGATACATACGAATCCCTCCTGTATTGAAGATTTTAACCCTGCTGATAAACAAAAATGTTTCAAACCGTCCGGTTTGAAACACTCAAGCATACGCCGAGTGATAGTTGCAGCCCGTGCGCGAAGCACTTCCTTACAGCTACCAATCTGTTATTGTTGTGCTTATTATACATGCTTTAGCGGAGAAAAGCAAGTGGAAATTGTGAATACTATTAAAAAATCCGCCGCGGCAGGGGACTGCCGCGGCGGAGTAACGCTTTACTTGGTGCCGAAGATGCGGTCGCCGGCGTCGCCCAGGCCGGGGACGATGTAGCCGTGCTCGTTCAGGTGGTCGTCCAGCGCGCCGGCGTAGATGTCCACGTCGGGGTGGCGGGAGGTGATCAGCTCGATGCCCTCGGGGGCGGCCACCAGCACCATCAGCTTGATGTTCTTGCAGCCCCGCTTCTTCATCTCCTCAATGGCCATATCGGCGCTGCCGCCGGTGGCCAGCATGGGATCCACGATGATGATGTCGCGCTCGGCCACGTCCTTGGGCATCTTGCAGAAGTAGAGATGGGGCTCCAGGGTCTCCTCGTCGCGGTACATGCCGATGTGGCCCACGCGGGCGGAGGGGACCATGCGCAGCACGCCCTCCACCAGGCCCAGGCCGGCGCGGAGAATGGGCACCACGGCGAACTTCTTGCCGGCCAGGGTGGGCATATCGGCCTTGCACAGGGGCGTCTCCACGGTCTTGGTGGTCAGCGGCAGATCCCGGGTGGCCTCGTAGGTGATGAGCATGCCGATCTCGGAGACCAGCTCCCGGAAGTCCTTGACGCTGGTGTTCTTGTCCCGCATGATGGTCAGCTTGTGGGCGACCAGGGGATGGTCCATGATGTGTACCTTTTCACTATACATCTTGCAGTTCCTCCGTATATAAATTTTGAAATACTCAATCCACTGTGAGCTTCAGCCCCTTGGCCAGCCGCTCCCGCTCCGCCTGGGAAAGGCGCAGATAGTTGGGGACCAGGTCCCGGGCGGTGACGATCTCGCCCCGCCGGGCCATCTCTGCGGCCGCCTGCGCCACGCCTGCGGCGTTCTGCATCCGCAGGGAAGGGGGGGCCAGGGAGCAGGCGATCCCGCTCTCTGACAAGTAATTATAGCACAGCTTGGCGCCGTCTCCAACAATTATTTTTCTTTTTTCGTCAGATTTCAACTCGGCAGCCAGCCCATCCAGCCCGATGGCCCGGTCCTCCGTCCGGCGCTGCAGCTCGCCGCCCCGGGCGTCGAACACGGCGTTGTATACCTGGCGGCGCCGGGCGTCCATGGCGCAGACGACGGCGGCGTCCATGTGGCGGAGGTTCTGGGCCATGGCCTCCAGGGTGGACACGGCGCAGCAGGGCAGGTCCAGGGTCCAGGCCAGGCCCTTGGCGGCGGACACGCCGATGCGCAGACCGGTGAAGGAGCCGGGGCCGGCGGCCACGGCGACGAGGCCCACGTCCTGCAGGGCGATGCCGCTGTTCTTCAGCATGGCGTCCACCAGCGGCATCAGGGTGCGGCTGTGGGTCAGGCCGGTATTCTGATAGGCATAGGCGAGGAGCTCGCCGTCCTCCGTGACGGCGGCGGATACGCTCTTGGCCGAGGTCTCCAAAGCCAGGATCTTCAAGATTCGTCCCCTCCCGAGATGGTGATGATCCGCCAGTCGTCCCGTTCCGGGTGACGGGCGATGGAAACGTAAACGGTGTCGTCCGGCAGGGCGTCCTCCACGTTTTCGCTCCACTCCACGGCGCACACGCCGCCCCGGTCCAGGTAGTCCTCCCAGCCGATGTCGAACAGGGCGTCGCTGTCGTGCAGACGGTACATGTCAAAGTGGAACAGCGGCAGCCGTCCCTCGTACTCGTTGACAATGGTAAAGGTGGGACTGGTGACCCGGTCCTGACAATCCAAACCCCTTGCCAGTCCCCGTGTGAAGGCGGTTTTTCCCATGCCGAGGCCGCCCCGGTAGGCCACGACGGTCCCGCCGGAGAGCTGCTGGGCCAGGCGGAAGCCCAGGTCCTCGGTCTCCGCCACGCTGTGAGAGATGCAGGTCACGCAATTCACCTCGTTTCGCTTATGATCGACTCAGTATAGCATAGAAAAAAACAAATGAAAAGAGCAAAGGCGGCGTTTACAGGGAAAACTTCTTGTGGTACACTATAGGAAATTTTCCCGTGGTACCACATGGAGGAGCGTATGCTGCAGCGGATCCGCGTTTTTATATGGGACGTTCTCCGGCAGGCCGATCTGGTCCTGCTGGGGCTCTGCTGCGCCGCCACGATCTTCGGCATGGTGGAGATCGCCAGCGCCACCCACTATATGGGCACCTGGAAATACGTGATCGTACAGGGCGGCGCCGCCGCCATCGGCGTGGCCGCCTATCTGCTGATCTCCATGGTGGATCTCAACGAGCTGTCCAAGGGCTGGAAGTGGATGCTGCTGTTCAACGTAGTCATCATCCTGCTGCTGCGGACGCCCCTGGGCGTGGACGACGGCACCGGCAACCGGGCCTGGCTCCACATCCCCCATTTTCCCGTCAGCCTGCAGCCGGCGGAGCTGATCAAGCTGACGTTTGCCATCGTCATGGCAAAGCAGCTGGTGTGGCAGCGGGAGGAGTGGAAGTTCAACAGCTTCCGCTCGGTGTGCTTCCTGGCCGCCCATATTCTGGCACTGATGGGCCTGTATTTCGTGATTTCCGGCGACATGGGCAGCGCCCTGGTGTTCGTCTTCATGTTCGCCTGCATGGCCTTTGCGGCGGGACTGAAGCTGCGCTGGTTTGCCCTGGGACTGGCGGGCGCCTCCGCGGCCTTCTACGTGCTGTGGGAGGAGGACAAGATCAGCTCCTATATGAAGCAGCGGATCCTGCTGCTGTTTGACCACGGCATGGACCCCCAGGGCGTGGGCTGGCACCAGACCCGCAGCCTGCTGGCGCTGGGCAGCGGCAGGCTGACGGGACAGGGGCTGTTTCACGGCACCCAGACCCAGAGCCCCTACAGCTGGAGCCTGCCGGCCCGCCATACGGACTTCATCTTCTCCGCCATCGGGGAGGAGATGGGCCTCATCGGGTGTGTGGCCGTCCTGGCTCTCCTGGCGGCCATCGTGATCCGCTGCCTGCTGATCGCCTTCCGGGCCAGGAACAAGCTGGAGACCTACATCTGCGTGGGCGTGGCGGCGGTGCTGATCTTCCAGACGGTGATCAACGTGGGTATGTGCCTCTTCCTGATGCCGGTCATCGGACTGACGCTGCCCTTTTTCAGCTACGGCGGATCCTCCATCGTCACCATGTTCGCGGCGATGGGCATGGTGTCCGGCGTGCGGAAGCGCTCCCTGCCGGAATGGCTGCGGTGAGGCGGGCGCACGGAAACGCAGAGACAAAAGGTGTGAGATCCCCCGGAGCTCCGGGGGATTTCTTTCTCTTCTGGCGGTTGTAATCGGGAGAGAATCATGATATACTGACATGGTATAATCAGGTGGAATATGGGCGGTCGTATCTGCCGCCCGGGAAATGAGGAATGAGAAGTATGAAGATTGTTGTTCTGGCAGGCGGCCTGAGTACGGAGCGCAACGTGTCGCTGGTGAGCGGTACGGGCGTATGCAGAGCCCTGCGGGAGAAGGGCCACCAGGCCATTCTGGTGGACATGTTCCTGGGGCTGGAGAATTACACGGGCGAGCTGCAGGATATCTTCGACGCACCCGACGGCCTGTGCGGCGAGGCACGGATCGAGCGAACGGCGCCGGATCTGGAGCAGGTGCGGCGCAGCCGGCGGGATCAGAGTCCGTCCGTGCTGGGCAAGGACGTGCTGGCCGTGTGCTCCATGGCGGACGTGGTATTTTTGGCCCTCCACGGCGCCTGCGGCGAGGATGGCCGGATTCAGGCGGCCCTGGACCTGCTGGGCGTGCCTTACACGGGCTCCGACTACATCTCCAGCGCCATGGCCATGGATAAATCCGTCGCCAAGCGGTTTATGGACACCACGGGCATCCGCACGGCGCCCTGGCGCAGCATCCGCTATGGGGAGGAGGATATCCCCCGTCTGGTGGAGGAGCTGGAGGTGCCCTGCGCAGTGAAGATCGTCAACGGCGGCAGCTCCAACGGCGTGGAGCTGCCGGACACCAAGGAGGAGCTGGCAAAGGCCCTGCGGAACGTCCTGCGGTACGGCGACCACGTGGTGGTGGAGAAAAAGATCCGGGGCCGGGAGCTGACGGTGGCCGTGCTGGGCGACCGGTATCTGCCGGCGGTGGAGATCATCCCCAAGGCGGATTACTTCAATTATGAGACCAAGTACCAGGCGGGCGACGCCACCGAGGTGTGCCCCGCCCCCATCACCGAGGAGCAGTGGCACGAGATGGGCGAGATGGCCCTGAAGCTGCATCGGGCCCTGGGGCTGGATATCTACTCCCGCACCGACTTCCTGCTGGATGAGAACGGCACCCCCTGGTGCCTGGAGGTCAACACCCTGCCGGGGATGACGCCCACCAGCCTGGTGCCCCAGGAGGCCGCGGCGGTGGGGATCTCCTACGGCGATCTGTGTGAGCTGATCGTGACGGAATCCCTGAAGGAGAGAAAGGCGGGACGATGATGTTTTCCTATACGCTCCAGGAGATCTGCGCCGCCGTGAAGGGCACGCTGCTGCAGCCCTGCGGCGGACCGCTGACCGCCGTCACCACCGACAGCCGCAAGGCGGCGCCGGGTCAGTTGTTTATCCCCCTGGCGGGCGAACGGTTCGACGGTCACGATTATCTGGACAGCGCCCTGAACGGCGGCGCTGACGCCTGCCTGACGGCCCGGCAACCGGAGACCATGCTGCCCGGCAAAGGCTACGTTCTGGTGGGGGATACCATGCTTGCGCTGAAGGATCTGGCCGCCTGGCACCGGGAGCATTTCCACATCCCCGTGGTCCAGGTCACCGGCTCGGCGGGGAAGACCACCACCAAGGAGATGATCGCCTGCGTGCTGGGGCAGCGCTTCCGCACCCACAAGACCCACGCCAATCTGAACAATCAGATCGGCACGCCCCTGACGCTGCTG
This sequence comes from Oscillospiraceae bacterium, assembly GCA_017427645.1. Lineage (GTDB taxonomy): Bacteria > Bacillota > Clostridia > Oscillospirales > Oscillospiraceae > Vescimonas. Next base: position 14,451 of record JAFRSI010000106.1, read on the forward strand.
GAGCTGTCGGCGGAGGACCGGGCCGCCGTCATCGAGACCGGCATGGATCACTTCGGCGAGATCCGCTATATGGGCCAGATGGTTCAGCCCGACGTCGCCGTCATCACCAACGTGGGCGACGCCCACGTGGAGAACCTGGGCAACACCCGCCTGGGGGTGCTGCAGGCCAAGTGCGAGATCTTTGAAAATCTCCGCCCCGGCGGCGTTGCCGTCCTCAACGGAGACGACGAACTGTTAAGGAATATTACCTTGCAGGATAATGATATCATATTCTGCGGCCGCGGAGAGAACTGTGCCGTCCGGGTGACGGAGGCGGAGGAGCTGGGTATCGACGGCTTGCGCTGCACGGTGCGGACCGCCCGGCAGAGCTACCGGATCCATGTGACCACACCCGGCGCCTATATGGTCTATCCGGTGTCCATGGCCGTGGCCATCGGCGAGCGGCTGGGGCTGACGGAGGAGGAGATCGCCGCAGGCGCGGCCGCCTACCGGCCGGTGGGCTCCCGTATGAACGTGATCCGGTGCAGCGGCGACAGGGTCATCATCGACGACTGCTACAACGCCAATCCCCAGTCCATGGAGGAGGCGCTGCGTCTGCTGGCCGCCACGCCCTGCCGCCATCGCCTGGCGATCCTGGGCGATATGAAGGAGCTGGGCAGGCTGTCCGACGCGGCCCACCGCCGCATCGGCGCGCTCACGGCGGAACTGGGGATCGATACCGTTATTGCAATAGGTGACAAGGCTAAATACTTGTCGGAAACTGCCGGCGGAGAGGTGTATTGGTTCGCCTCGCTGGCCGAGGCGATGGAGGAGATAAGCCGCCAGTTCACGCCGGGTACCACGGCGCTGGTGAAGGCGTCCCACTCCATGGCGTTTGAGAACATTACAAAAGAATTGGAAAAACTGCAGCATGATTGATATCGGTGTTACCGGACTGGTCAAGTCCTTTGATCTGGAAAAGAAAATACTGAACGGACTGACCTTCCAGGTGGACACCGGAGAGCGGGTGGGCCTGCTGGGCCGCAACGGCGCCGGCAAGACGACGCTGTTCCGGATCCTCACCGGCGAGCTGCACCCCGACGAGGGCGAGGTGGTGATCGCGGCAGACCGCCGTCTGGGTCTGATCTCCCAGATCCCCGTCTATCCGGCGGGCGACACGGTGGAGGACGTGCTCCAGTCCGCCTTTGCCCGGACCGCCGCGCTGAAGGAGGAAATGGACGCGCTGGCCCAGCGCATGGCGGAGGGGGACAGCGATCCCCGCACGCTGAAGCGGTACGGTGATCTCACCGCCCGCTTCGAGGACCTGGGAGGCTACGACACGGAGACGGCGGTGAACAAGGTGGCCAATGGCCTGTCCATCACCGCTGATATGCGCCGGCGCCTCTTTGCCGAGCTCTCCGGCGGGGAGAAGACCCGGGTGAACCTGGGCCGTCTGATCCTGGAGGATACGGACATCCTGCTGCTGGACGAGCCTACCAACCACCTGGATCTCCAGGCCACCGAGTGGCTGGAGGAGTATCTGAACCGCTTCCGCGGCACGGTGGTGATCATCTCCCACGACCGGTATTTTCTGGACCGGACGGTGGGGCGCATCATCGAGATCGAGGACGGAAAGGCGTCCTTCTACAGCGGCAACTACAGCTTCTATGTGATCGAGAAGGAGCGCCGCTACCAGGAGCAGCTGAGGCAGTATCTCAAGGAGCAGGCCAAGATCCAGCAGCTGGAGCAGGCCGTCGAGCGGCAGAAGACGTGGGCCCTGATGGGCAACGATCACACCTTCCGCCGGGCCGTCTCCATGGAGAAGCGCATCGAGCGGATGCGCACCGTTTCAAAGCCCACCCGGGCCAAAAAAATGGACGCCCGCTTTGCCAGCCGGGAGTTTCGCGGCGACGAGGTGCTGCAGATCCGCGGCATCAGCAAGTCCTTCGGCTCCCGAAAGCTGTTTGAGGACATCTATCTGCGGGTGGGCGGCGGCGAGCGCATCGCCCTGCTGGGGGAAAACGGCACCGGCAAGACCACCCTGCTCAATATTATCACCGGTGCGGAAAAACCGGACGGCGGCTCTGTACGGCAGGGCCCGTCGGTCCGCTCGGCCTATCTGGAGCAGATGATCCGCTTCGACCATCCGGAGCGCTCCCTGGTGGACACCATGATCTACGAGAAGCGGAACATGACGGCACAGAGCGCCCGTAACCGCCTGGCGGCCTACCAGTTCCAGGGCGAGGACGTGTTCAAGAGCGTGGGCGTGCTGTCCGGCGGCGAGCTGAGCCGCCTGCGGCTGTGCCTGCTGATGGACGAGGAGATCAATTTTCTGATCCTGGACGAGCCCACCAACCACATGGACATCGATTCCCGGGAGTGGATCGAGGAGGCGGTGGAGGCCTTCGACGGCACGCTGCTGTTCGTCAGTCACGACCGCTATTTCATCAACCGCTTCGCCACCCGGATCTGGGAGCTGTCGGAGGGCACCATCCACGACTACCCCATGGGCTTTGCCGAGTACCGCAGCGTGAAGAGCGAGGAGCGGCGCCAGGCGATCCCCGCAGCCACCCCCAAGAAGGCGGACAGCCGCCCCGTCCGGGGAAACCGGGTCCAGCAGGCCCTGAAAAAGCAGCTGACCATCTGCGAGAGCGCCATCGCCCGCCTGGAGGAGCAGTGCGCGGCGCTGGATGCGGAGATGGAGGCCCACGGCAGCGACGCCGGGAAGCTGGCGGAGCTCTACGACAGGAAGCAGGAGACGGAGGCCCGGCTGGAGGAGGAGATGACCCGCTGGGAGGAGCTCTCGGTGCAGATCGAGGAGGCGTAGATCTTGAGCGACGTTTTGTGCATGTACTATTCCCGCACCGGCAAGACCAGGGAGGCCGCGAAAGAGATCGCAGCGGCCCTGGGCGCCGAGGCGGTGGAGATCACCGACGGCGTGGATTACGGCGGCGCCGGCGGCTTCCTGCGGGCGGGCAGATCGGCCATGGCCCGGACGACGGCGCCCCTGGCCCCTTATCAAACCCAGCGGCCTCTGCATGAGTATCGCCTGGTGATCCTGGCCACGCCCGTGTGGGCGGGGCGCTGCGCCAGCCCCATCCGGGGCCTGCTGAAGCGCCGGGGCCTGGAGATGGAGCGGGTGGCCTACGTGCTGACCCGGGCCTCCGGCAAGCACTACGAGGAGGTCTACGAGCAGATGGACCTTTACACGGCCGCGCCCCACGTGCTGGCCGTCTCCCTGCGCCCCGGCGACACCGGGTATGCCTTCTGGCGCGACGGCTTCGTGCAGGACGTGAAACGGTATCTGGAGAAGTGATATGGAAGAGAAAATGACAGGCGTGGTCCGACGGCTGGAGCAGATCGGGGAGCAGCTGGCCGATCCGGCCGTCTACGCGGATCGGGAGCTGCTGGCCCGGCTGAGCCGGGAGCAGAAGGAGCTGCAGCCTCTGGCGGAGGCGTGGCAGGCCCTGCAGCAGGCCCGGCGGGACCGGGAGGAGGCCCAGGCCATGCTGTCCGACCCGGAGCTGCGGGATCTGGCCCAGGAGGAGCTGGACCGGGCGCGGGAGGCGGAGGAGGAGCTGCAGCAGCGGCTGCGCCAGCTCCTGCTGCCCAAGGACCCCAACGACGACAAAAACGTGATCCTGGAGATCCGCGCCGGCATCGGCGGGGAGGAGGGCGCCCTGTTCGCCGCCGACCTTCTGCGGATGTACACCATGTACGCCGAGCGGAAGGGCTTCACCCTCTCCGTGGTCAGTGAAAACGCGACGGAGCTGGGCGGCGTCAAGGAGGTCGTGGCCACGGTGGAGGGCGCGGGCGCCTGGTCCCGCCTGAAGTACGAGGCGGGGACGCACCGGGTCCAGCGGGTGCCGGAGACGGAGTCCTCCGGCCGGATCCAGACGTCGGCGGCCACGGTGGCCGTGATGCCGGAGGCCGGGGAGGTGGAGTTTACCATCGACCCCAAGGACCTGCAGATCGACACCTATCGCTCCTCCGGCGCCGGCGGCCAGCACGTCAACAAGACGGAGTCCGCCATCCGCATCACCCATCTGCCCACGGGCACGGTGGTGGAGTGCCAGGACGAGCGCAGCCAGTACAAGAACAAGGACCGGGCCATGAAGATCCTCCGCTCCCGGCTCTACGAGGCGGAGCTGGAGAAGCAGAACGCCGCCATCGCCGCCCAGCGGAAAAACCAGGTGGGCAGCGGGGACCGCAGCGGCAAGATCCGGACCTACAACTTTCCCCAGAACCGGGTCACCGACCACCGGCTCACGGGGGACAGCAAGAATTACAATATCGCCGCCATCATCAACGGCGATTTGGATGCATTAATCGACGCCCTGACACTGGCGGACCAGGGGGCCCGCCTGCAGGCCGAACACGGGGAGGAATCACCATGATGGAAGTCAAAAAGCTGTATTACGAGAAGTCCGGCAAGCGGACCGTGGAGGCGCTGCGCCGCCGTCACTTCGACGCCTGGTACTGCGCCGACACCGCCGAGGCCCTGAACAAGATCCTGGAGTTGATCCCGGCGGACGCCGTGGTGTCCTGGGGCGGCAGCGTGACCGTGGATGAGCTGGGCCTCAAGGCGGCCCTGCGGAGCCGCGGCCAGCCCCTGCTGGATCGGGATTCCGTCCCGATGGAGCAGAAGGCGGAGATCATGCACCGGGCCATGGGCTGCGACGTGTTCCTGATGAGCAGCAACGCAATCACCGAGGACGGCCAGCTTTTCAACATCGACGGCACCGGCAACCGGGTGGCCGCCCTGTGCTACGGCCCCAGGAACGTCATCGTGGTGGCCGGCATGAACAAGGTGGTGGCGGATCTGCCGGCGGCCTACAGCCGGGCCCGCCACCTGGCCGCGCCCATGAACGCCCAGCGCTTCGGGCTCAGCACGCCCTGCTCCGTCACGGGTCAGTGCGGCGACTGCCAGAGCCCCGACTGCATCTGCAACGCCCTGGTGGCCACCCGCGGCTGCCGGCCCGCCGGCCGGGTCAAGGTGATCCTGGTGGGAGAGGACCTGGGCTTTTGATGGAGACAAGGATCTTTCACCCGGACCGTGACGCGAATACGATAGAAGAGGCGGCGGCCATCATCCGCAGCGGAGGCCTGCTGGGCATCCCCACGGAGACGGTCTACGGGCTGGGAGCTGACGCGCTGAACGAGGAGGCGGTGGCCGGGATCTTCCGGGCCAAGGGCCGCCCCCAGGACAATCCGCTGATCATCCACGTACCCTCCGCCGCCTGGCTGGAGCGGTACTGCGTCAGCGTGCCCGATTCGGCCTACGCCCTGGCGGAGCGCTTCTGGCCCGGCCCCCTGACCATGATCCTGCCCCGGCGGGACAACGTGCCCCTGCGCACCACCGGCGGACTGGAGACGGTGGGCGTCCGCTGCCCCGACAACCCCGTGACCCGGGCCATCATCGAGGCGTCCGGCGTGCCGGTGGCCGCGCCCAGCGGCAACACCTCCGGCCGGCCCAGCCCCACCACGGCGGCCCACATGCTGGAGGATATGGACGGCAAGATCGACGCCATCGTGGACGGCGGTCCCTGCCAGGTGGGCGTGGAGAGCACCATCGTGGACCTGACCGTGACGCCGCCCCGGCTGCTGCGCCCCGGCGGACTGCCTCTGGAGGCCCTCCGGGACGTGTTGGGCCAGGTGGCGGTGGACAGGGCGGTGACGGAGAAGTTGGGGGAGGGGGAGCGCCCCCGCGCCCCCGGCATGAAGTACCGGCATTACGCCCCCCAGGCGCCGGTGACGGTGGTCACCGGCCACGCCGGGCGGTCCGCCGCCTGGATCCGGGATCGGCTGGCGCCCGGCGACGGCGTCATCTGCTTTGACGAGTTCGCCCCGCTGTTTGCCGGCCACGCGGTCCATCGGCTGGGCCCCATGGGGGACAGCTCCGCCCAGGCCCGGCACGTTTTCGACGCCCTGCGCACCTTTGACGGCACGGGCGTGGAGCGGATCTACGCCCAGTGTCCTGACGACGCGGGTCTGGGACTGGCGGTGGGCAACCGGCTGCGCAAGGCGGCCGGCTTCCATACGGTGAATGCGGAGCCGCCGGTGGTCATCGGGCTCACGGGTCCCACCGGCGCCGGAAAGACCCGGGCCCTTCACGCCCTGGAGCGGCTGGACGGTCTGATCCTGGACTGCGACGCCCTCTATCACCGGATGCTGCGGACGGACGGCGCCCTGCGCGCGGACTTGACAGACGCCTTCGGCGATGTGCTGACGGCAGAGGGCGTGGACCGGATGAAGCTGGGCGGCCTGGTGTTTGCCGATCCGGCGGCCATGGACCGGCTGAACCGCATCATTTTCACCCACATCCCCCGGGCGGTCCTGGCGGAGATCGCCGCCGCTACGGCGCCCATCGTGGGCATAGACGCCATCAACCTGTTTGAGAGCGGCCTGGACCGCCTCTGCTGCCGCACCGTGGGCCTGCTGGCCCCGCCGGAGGTCCGCCTGCGGCGGATCATGGCCCGGGACGGCATCACCGAGGAATACGCCCGCCTGCGGATCGCCGCCCAGAAGGGCGACGACTACTATCGGGAGCACTGCACGGATATCCTGGTGAACGACGCGGCCTCCGCCGCGGAATTTGAGAACAAGGCCTACGCCTTTTTCTGCCATATGATGGAAGAGATCAGAAACAACAAGGAGGAAAGCGACCATGAGTGAAGAGATGAAGGCCCGCAAGGAGAAGGTGCTCAACAGCCCGAAAAACGGATTCGACCGCATGGACTGCGCCGAGCGCCAGGCGATGGAGCGCTACTGCGCGCTGTACAAGGACTATCTGGACCGGGGCAAGACCGAGCGCCTGTGCGTCAAGCGGGCCGTGGAGCTGGCCGAGGCGGCGGGCTTTGTGCCGTATCGCCGGGGCATGGAGCTGAAGACCGGCGACAAGATCTACAGCGTCAACCGGGCCAAGAGCGTGATGCTGGCCGTCATCGGACAGAAATCCCTGGCCGAGGGCGTGCAGATCACCGCCTCCCACATCGACTCTCCGCGCCTGGATCTCAAGCCCACGCCTCTCTATGAGGACGATGAGATGGCCTACTTCAAGACCCACTACTACGGCGGCATCCGCAAGTACCAGTGGGTCACCATTCCCCTGGAGATGCGGGGCGTGGTGGCGCTGAAGGACGGCACCGTGGTGGACGTGGCCCTGGGCGTGGGAGACGAGCCCAAGTTCGTCATTACCGACCTGCTGCCCCACCTGGGCGGCGAGCAGGGCAAGAAGCCCCTGAACGAGGCCATCACCGGCGAGGGCCTGAACGTGCTGCTGGGCAGCGAGCCCGTGGGCGAGGCCGGCGAGAGCGACCGGGTGAAGCTCCACGTGATGGAGAAGCTCAACGAGAAGTACGGCATCACCGAGGCGGACTTCATCTCCGCTGAGATCGAGGTGGTCCCCGCCGCCAACGCCACCGATATCGGCCTGGACGCCAGCCTCATCGGCGCCTACGGCCACGACGACCGCGTCTGCGGCTTTGCCGCCCTCCAGGCCCTGCTGGATCTGGACGCCGCGCCCGCCAAGACCGCCGTGTGCATGCTGGCGGACAAGGAGGAGATCGGCTCCATGGGCGTCACGGGCATGCAGTCCGCCGCCTTCGACACCTTCATCCACGACCTGTGCGACAGCCAGGGCGTGCCCCTGCGGGTCTGCTACGAGAACGCCTTCTGCTTGAGCACCGACGTCACCGCCGCTTTTGATCCCCTGTATGCCGAGGTGTATGAGAAGCGCAACAGCGCCCATATCAACTACGGCCTGGGCCTGGCCAAGTACACCGGCGCCCGGGGCAAGGGCGGCTCCAGCGACGCCAACGCCGAGACCGTTGCCTACGTCCGCCGCGTGCTGGACGAGAAGGACGTGGTCTGGCAGATGGCCGAGCTGGGCAAGATCGACGCCGGCGGCGGCGGCACCGTGGCCCAGTACATGGCCAACCGCAACATCGCCACTCTGGACGCCGGCGTGCCCGTGCTGAGCATGCACGCCCCCTTCGAGGTGGTCAGCAAGCTGGACTGCTACATGACCTACAAGGGCTGCAAGGCCGTCTACGAGGCGGAATAAAAGAACCGGATTCATAAGCAGAAAACCGGGGCGCAAAGCCCCGGTTTTCTGCGCATAAAAAAGCGTTTGCCGCGCACCCTAAAGCAGAAAAGGAGGGTGTCTATGAGCAGCGAAATTCGACAGGAAGCGGAATTTTCCCAGGAAAACAGCGATTCGCCCCAGCAGCAGATCGTGGATATGGGCTCGTCGGTGGTCACCAACCGCCACGGGACCGTCCACTGCCTGACCATCGTGGGCCAGGTGGAGGGCCACATGCAGCTGCCCGGCAGCAGCAAGACCACCAAGTACGAGCACGTCCTGCCCCTGCTGGCCGCCATCGAGGAGAGCGACGAGGTGGACGGGCTGCTGGTGCTTCTCAACACCGTGGGCGGTGATATCGAGGCGGGGCTGGCCATCGCCGAGCTGATCGCCGGCATGGAGAAGCCCACCGTCACGCTGGTGCTGGGCGGCGGCCATTCCATCGGCATCCCGCTGGCCGTGTCCGGCAAGGCCACCATGATCGCCCCGTCCGCCTCCATGACCATCCACCCGGTGCGCATGTCCGGCACCGTCATCGCCGTCCCGGCCACCTACCAGTATTTTGACCGGATCCAGGAGCGGATCATCGACTTCGTGGCCCGGAATTCCCACATCAGCGCCGACCGCTTCCGGGAGCTGATGCTGGCCACGGGTGATATGGCCAACGACGTGGGCAGCGTGGTCTACGGCGAGCAGGCGGTGGAGCTGGGCCTCATGGACCGGATCGGCACCCTGTCCGACGCCCTGCACTGTCTCTACGACATGATCGACCGCAATAAAGGGAAGGAGAGCTGACCGCAAGGCCGGCTCTCTTTTCGTTTTGCCGCCGCGTTTGTTGCAAAAATACGGCGGCGATGGTATAATTCATTAAAATACTATATTCCTGATTCCGCAATGGAGAGGAGGGTATGTCGTGATATACGATTATAGCGTGTATTACAGGCAAAACTGCGTGGTGCCTATATTCATTTGTCTCTTTTTTTTTGGCATGTTGATCCTATCCATCGTATCGCTTGTAAAAGACCTTCGTTCACATACAAAAGAACGAATCAATAGTATTTTTAGCGCCGTCATCGTTGTGGGTATTGCTCTGTATCTTTTCATTGCAAGTGCAATCCCACTGGCAAGGGGCGGGATTTATCTTCTTTTTGAAAAGGAAAGCGATTCTGTTCAAGTTTCCGGACAAGTAGAGGAGACAATAGAAATCGCATTCTATGGAGGAGGAAGATATGGAAGTACGGAGAACAATCACGGTTGGGGAGAGGCTATCATCGTAAACGGAGAAAAGTACTATATGACCAGTTACTATGATATCAAAGAAGGGGACTACGTGGTACTTGAGGTATTGCCGCGCAGCAGATTAGTGATGAAAATGCAAAGAAGTATGCAGGACGGTTGACGCGCAGGCGACAGAAGCGAAAGCTTGTGCATTTTTGAGGCGAGCGCAGCGAAGCGACAGCGAAAAGAGAAGTACCCGCCATTCAGATTTCAGCGGATTTGAACCTGTCCTCGCAAGAGCACAAGGAAGTCTTGAAACCATGGGTTTCAAGCGGCGTCTTTGGGTACTTTCTTCGCTGATGAAGAAAGTACCCCGTGCCCGAGGGCACGGAACCATCCCCGCATTCATACACGAGAGCCGGCTTCTCGCCGGCTCTCTTTCATTTCCCGGAAAACGCCCCATGTTTTCCTTGAAAAAACCGACCGGCCTTGTTATACTTATTCTGTATTACCATGCGAAGAGTATCGAGGTGAACGCATTGTACCTGAAAGCATTGGAAATCCAGGGCTTCAAATCCTTTCCCGACAAGACCGTGCTGAACTTCGGCGAGGACATCACCGCCATCGTGGGCCCCAACGGCTCCGGCAAGTCCAACATCGCCGACGCCATCCGCTGGGTCATGGGCGAGCAGAGCAGCCGCCAGCTCCGGGGCACCAAGATGGAGGACGTGATCTTCGGCGGCACGGAGAAGCGGGGCCCCATGGGCTTTGCCCAGGTGACGCTGGTCATTGACAACACGGAGCATATCTTCCCCCGGGACGAGGCGGAGGTGGCGGTGACCCGCCGCTACTACCGCAGCGGGGAGAGCGAATACTACATCAACCGCCAGTCGGTCCGCCTGCGGGACGTGAACGAGCTGTTCATGGACACCGGCATGGGCCGGGAGGGCTATTCCATCATCGGCCAGGGCAAGATCGACGAGATCCTGTCCGTCAAGTCCGGCGAGCGCCGTGAGATCTTCGAGGAGGCCGCCGGCATCTCCAAGTACCGCCACCGCAAGGAGGAGGCGGAGCGCAAGCTGGACCACACGGAGGAAAACCTGGTCCGCATCAACGACAAGATCGCCGAGCTGGAGCTGCAGGTGGAGCCCCTGCGGGAGCAGGCGGAAAAGGCCAAGAAGTATCTGATCCTGCGGGATGAGCTGCGGGTGCTGGAGATCAGCGTGTGGCTGGAGAACCTGCAGAATCTGAAGACCGCCGCCCTGAAGCTGAAGACCGACTGTGAGACGGCGCGGGCCGACAAGGAAGCCGCCAAGCTGGCGGTGGACACCGTGTTCCAGGAGGCCGAGGAGTGCGGCCGGCTGGTGCAGGAGAACGACATCGCCGCCGAGGCCCTGCGCAGGCGCCTGGGCGAGCTGGAGGCCGCCGCCGC
>JAFRSI010000107.1 GCA_017427645.1 Oscillospiraceae bacterium
AATGCTCCATAACGTCCTCAGCCTCGTTTTCACGAAGCAGGCCGTGATCCACGAAGATGCAGGTCAGCCTGTCGCCTATTGCGCGGTGAACGAGACACAAGCCCACGGGCATCGTGGTGTCATCTCAGGTGGAGCGCAGCCACTTCCAGAACCTGGAGAACTGCAAGAACATGCTCCGCGCCCGCCTGGCCGAGATCAAGGAGCGGGAGCACCTGGAGAAGATCAGCGACATCAAGGGCGTGCAGATGAAGATCGAGTGGGGCAGCCAGATCCGCTCCTATGTGTTCATGCCCTATCAGCTGGTGAAGGATCTGCGCACCGAGTACGAGACCGGCAACATCCAGAACGTGATGGACGGCGATCTGGACGGCTTTATCAACGCCTTCCTCTCCATGCGCGCCCAGAGCTGAGTTTTGAGATTTGAGTTTTGAGAAGAAGGCGCTCAAAACTCAAAACTGTAAACTCAAAACTATCTTCCGCTGGGGCCCGGATCTTCCTCGCCGAAGATCAGATCGTCAATGTCGGTTTCCATCGAAATCCCTCCTCCGTTTTGCCTGGAAACTCTTTATTCTATGCGCCGGAGGCGGAAAGGATGCGGGAAACGTACCCGCAGGAGAAACATTTGTCTTGAAACCCATGGGAACTTGCGTTATAATACACGAGATTTCATTTTATACTCGTAAAGGAAGAGATCAAACATGAGTGCATCTACCGAAAGAAAGAATCGTCTGGCCGCCCGCGCCGCCGGTACGGACAAGAAGCAGCTGGCCGCCCAGGAGGCCGCGGAGAAGAGCCGCAAGACCCGCCGCAAATGGATCATCGGCACTGTGGCCGTGGTCCTGTGCATCGCCCTGGTGCTGTTCCTCAGCTCCCCCGTGTTCTACCGCATCACCAAGGCAGAGACCGTCGGAAGCAAGACCTTCTCCCCCGCGGAGGTCAACTACTATAAAGCCAGCTCCGGCTACAGCACCTACGCCTCCTATTTCGGCGAGGAGACCGCCCGCGCCATGCTGGAGCGCAACCTGGCTGAAATCTCCGCCCAGCTGGACTACGCCAAGGAGCAGGGTCTCAGTCTGAGCACCGTGGAGAAGGACGAGATCTCCCAGCGCGCCGGCCAGCAGATGGATCAGTTTGCCGACATCGCCAAGGAGAACGGCGTCAGCACCTCCACCTACATGAGCTACGTGTTCGGCTCCGGCGTCAACGAGCGCCTGATCCGCAGCATCATGGAGGACAGCGTGCTGGCCCAGAAGGGCTGGTTCCACCGCTACTGCGGCCTGCAGTACAGCGCCGAGGAGCTGGACGCCTACTACGCCAACCCCGAGGACGCCGACAGCTTTGACTACGCGGTCTTCTTTGTGGCCGCCAACGAGGAGCGCACCGCTCTGGAGGCCCGTGCCGCGGCCCAGGCCGTGTGGATGAGCTACCAGGACGGCAAGGACGAGGGCGAGCCCCTTGAGGTGCTCAACGACATCCTGGCCGAGGAGCTGCCCGGCTCCGCCGCCCAGTCCTTCACCGGCCGCGCCGCCGGCAGCGTGGATGAGGCTTACCGGGCCTGGATCACCGACCCCGCCCGCACCGAGGGCGAGCTGGGCACGGTGGAGCAGACCGACGGCAGCGGCGTGTACCTGCTGCTGTTCCTGGGCCGCAGCGACAACACCGAGCCCGTTGTGGCCGTGCGCCACATCCTGATCAAGGCCGAGGCCGATGAAAACGGCGCCTACAGCGACGAGGCCAAGGACGCCGCCCGTGAGCGCGCCGAGGAGCTTCTGGCCGCCTGGGAAGCCGGCGACAAGACCGAGGCCGACTTCGCCCTGATGGCCTACCTCTTCTCCGAGGACAGCGGCTCCAGCGGCAACGGCGGTCTCTACGGCAGCGTGACCCCCGGCCAGATGGTGGAGGAGTTTGACGCCTTCTGCTTTGCCGAGGGCCGCCAGTACGGCGACACCGCCATCGTCTACGGCGAGAGCGGCGCCTACGCCGGCTACCACATCATGTTCTATGTGGAGTCCCTGCCCGCCCGCCAGGCCACGGCCCGCGACGCGCTGCGCAGCGAGGCGATGACCGCCTGGACCACCGAGATCACCGCGGAGCTCACCCCCGAGTACCACTGGGCGTACAAGCTGGTGAAGAAATAAGAAATGCTGCGCCGGGGCAAAGGCCCCGGCGCATTTTTAGAATTTGAAGCAGGAGGGATCCCGATGGATGAAATCACCCTGCGCAGCCGGATGCTGCTGGGCGAAGCGGCCATGGAAAGGCTGCGGGGCAGCCACGTGGCGGTCTTCGGTCTGGGAGGCGTGGGCTCCTGGTGCGCCGAGGCGCTGTGCCGCTCCGGCGTGGGCGAGCTGACCCTGGTGGACCGGGACAAGGTCAGCCAGTCCAACCGCAACCGGCAGCTCTGCGCCCTGGGCTCCACGGTGGGCCTGCCCAAGGCGGAGGTCATGGCGGCGCGGCTGCGGGACATCAATCCCGCCTGCCGGGTGCACCCCATTCTCGGCCACTACGAGGCCGCAGACCGGGAGCGCTTTTTCGCCAACTACGACTATGTGGCGGACTGCATCGACCTGGTGAGCTGCAAGCTGGATCTGATCCTGAGCTGCAGGGCTCGGGGCATCCCCGTCATCTCGGCTCTGGGCACCGGCAACAAGAAGGACGCCAGCCTCCTGCGCCTGGACGACATTTCCAAAACCTACGGCTGCGCCCTGGCCCGGGTCATGCGCAAGGAGCTGCGCGCCCGGGGGGTGGAGCACCACCCGGTGGTCTTCAGCCCCGAGGAGCCCATGACGCCGGAGCAGCTGGAGGCGCCGGATCCGGGGCGGCGGAGCGTCCCCGGGTCCCTGGTCTGGGTGCCGGCCACGGCGGGGCTGCTGCTGTGCCAGCACGTGGTGCTGGCCCTGGCGGAGGCGCCGGAAAAGACTTTGGACTAAGACCTTGCTCTTCGTGCGCTTCCCCGGCCGAAACCCGACGGTTTCGGCCGGGGAAAGTCTTTTTTGGCGCATTTTCAAAAATGATCCCGGAACAGGGGAACTTTTTCTTCGTCCCGGCGTCTCAGGGAATATAAACCACCGTTTGCGGTGGAAAACAGGAGGTTCCTCCCATGAAAAAGACGATTTCCGTGCTGCTGCTCCTGGCGCTGTGCCTCTCCCTCTGCGCCTGCGGCAGCCAGAGCAGCGATGCAAAGGGCGCGGCCCCCGCGGAGACGCCCATGCCCTACCCCAACGCCGCGTATGTCACCACCGACGCCGCCTATGAGTACGCGGAAGAGCCCATGTGGGAGTCCGACGAAGAGAGCTACGGCTTCTCCCCCGCGGAGGCGGTCATGGCCGGCCGGAGCGAGAGCGACGTGCCCGCCGAAAAGCCCGACAAGATCATCTACTCCGCCAATGTCCAGGTGGAGACCACGGACTTCGACGGCAGCATGGCGAAGCTGGACGAGCTGATCGACCAGTACGGCGGCTGGGTGGAGTCCAGCAGCGTCAACGGCAGCAACTACGCCGACCGCAGCCGGGGCAACGTGAGCCGCCGCAGCGCCAGCTATGTCCTGCGCTTCCCCAGCGACCGCTTTGACGAGCTGATGGGCAGTCTCTCCGTGCTGGGCAACGTCCCCTACACCCATGTCTACACCGAAAACGTCACCGCCCAGTACTACGACGTCCAGGCCCGGCTCACCGCCTACACCGCCCAGGAGCAGCGGCTGCTGGAAATGATGGAGCTGGCAGAGACCGTGGAGGATATCATCATCCTGGAGGACCGGCTCACCGAGGTGCGCTATCAGATCGAGCGGCTGCAGTCCAGTCTGAACAACTGGGACCGGCAGGTGAGCTACAGCACGGTGTACCTGGATCTCACCGAGGTGCAGGAGTACACCCCCGAGCCCCAGGTGCAGCCCAGCTTCGGCCAGAGGCTGCTGGGCGCCCTGCAGGACGGTCTGCGGGCTGTGGGCAGCTTCTTTGAGGGCCTGCTCTTCGGTCTCACCGAGGCGCTGCCCGCCCTGCTGCTGATCGCGGCGCTGGCGCTGATCCCCATCCTGCTCGTGCGCAAGGCCCGGAAAAAGCGCAAAGCCCGCAGGGCGGCCTTCACGGCCCCCGCGGAGCAGCCCGCCGCCGAGACGCGGCCCCCGGAAGAAGGTGAGGGAGAATGAAAAAGCTCCTGCCCCTGCTGCTGATCCTTCTCCTGCTGCTGAGCGCCTGCGGCGCCCCCACGGAGCAGCCCGATCCGGCGCCCGAGGAGACGCCGGAGAGCGAGCCCGGCACGCCGGAAGCGCCCGAGCCGACCACCCTTGAGGGCATGGACGAGGACGAGCTGCCCATCTTTCCCGCGGATGGCTCCGGCCCCGCCCGGGAGGAGGACGCCCCCGCCCTCGGTGAAGAGACCGTGACCCTGGACGGGATAGACAGCTATCTGCGCGTGACCCTGCCGGAGGGCTGGACCTGGGCCCAGGCCGCCGGCGCCGTTGAGGGGACCGTCTACGGCCTCTGGCCCGAGGACGACCCGGATTTCAAGGTGGAGCTGCACTGGTGGCCGGAACGCTTCGCCATGTGCGGCACCGGCGTCAC
>JAFRSI010000108.1 GCA_017427645.1 Oscillospiraceae bacterium
ACTGGGCAACGTCTTCCGTGCTCTCTTCCGAACCAGGAGCGGTAAGTGGGTGGTGGCCGCCGCCGTCATCGGCGGTCCCATCGGCATGACCGGCTACGTGCTGGCCGTGACGTACATGGGAGCATCCATCGCCGCCATTGCCAGCGCCATCTTCCCGGCCATTGGCAGCGTGCTGGCTTACATCTTCCTGAAAGAGAAGATGAAGTGGTATCAGTGGGTTTTCCTGCTCCTGACCATCCTGGGCGTATACGGCCTCAGCTATTCCACGGATCTTGCGCCCCGGAATTACCTCCTGGGCATCCTGGGGGCCCTTCTGTGCGCATTCGGCTGGGGCATTGAGGCCGTTATTCTGGCCAAGTGCCTGCATGACCCGGAGGTGACGGATGAATATGCCCTTCAGATCCGCCAGACCACCTCGGCCCTGGTTTACGGGGTTGTTATCCTGCCGATCCTGGGGCTCATGGGCTTCCGGGAGGGCGGCCTGTCCCCATGGGCCTTTGCCGTGAGCCTGTTCCGGGGATCGGGCAAGATTGTCCTCATCATTGCCGTGGCCGGTCTCTTTGCTACGGTATCCTATCTCTTCTACTACAAGGCGATCTCCAGGATCGGCGCGTCCAAGGCCATGGCGCTGAACATCACCTACACCGCCTGGGCCATGATCCTCGCACTGATCCTGGACGTGATCCTCCACCTCTCCGACAGCTCCCACGGCATTGCCTACCCCTCTCCGCTGACCATCGTCTGCACGGTGGTGGTCCTGGTCTGCAGCATCTTTGCCGCGGCGGATTTCAAGGAGATCTTCGCCGGAAAAGAGTGAGCAGGGGAAGGGGTCCCAACAGGAAAAAGAGCACGCAGAGCCGCGCCCTCCGGCACGCGCTGCGCGCTCTTTTCTATTCGGACCGCGGGCCGCGATGCAAGTTGCTCTTGTATTACGGCGGCCGCCACGGTATAATCAATGGCATCCAGCATGGACGGGAAAAGGAGCAGACGATGTTTCAGGTCATCAAAAAGCAGGGGCGAGCCCGCCGGGGCGTTTTCCAGTGCGCCCACGGCGCCCCGGTACAGACGCCGGTATTCATGAACGTAGGGACCCAGGGGGCCATCAAGGGCGCTGTCAGCGCCTTTGATTTAAAAGACCTGGGCTGTCAGATCGAATTGAGCAATACGTATCACCTCCATCTGCGTCCGGGGGACGACGTGGTGCGGGCTATGGGTGGTCTCCACCGGTTCATGGGCTGGGACGGACCCATCCTCACCGACAGCGGCGGCTTCCAGGTGTTCTCCCTGGCCGGACTTCGAAAGATCAAGGAGGAGGGCGTCACCTTTGCCTCCCATCTGGACGGGCATCGGATCTTCATGGGCCCGGAGGAGAGCATGCAGATCCAGTCCCATCTGGGCTCCGATATCGCCATGGCCTTTGACGAGTGTGTGGAAAACCCCGCGCCCTACGACTATGCCAAGGCGTCCTGCGAGCGCACGCTGCGCTGGCTGGTGCGGTGCAAGGCGGAGCACGACCGGCTCAACAGCCTGCCGGACACGGTCAATCCCGGGCAGATGCTCTTCGGTATCAACCAGGGCGCCACTTACGAGGACCTCCGCATTTGGCACATGCAGCAGATCGCGCAGATCGACTGCGACGGTTATGCCATCGGCGGTCTGGCGGTTGGGGAGCCCACCGAGGTGATGTATCAGATCATCGAGGCGGTGGAGCCCCATATGCCGGCGGACAAGCCACGGTATCTCATGGGCGTGGGAACGCCCTCCAACATCATCGAGGGGGTGGCCCGGGGCGTGGATTTCTTCGACTGCGTCATGCCCGCCCGCAACGCCCGCCACGGCAAGCTGTTCACCTGGCAGGGCACGTTGAACATCAAGAACGCCAAGTATAAGCTGGACGATCGGCCCATCGATCCCTCCTGCGATTGTCCGGTCTGCCGGCGCTTCAGCCGCGCCTATATCCGCCACCTGTTTGCCGCGGAGGAGATGCTGGGCATGCGCCTGGCGGTCATGCACAATCTCTACTTTTACAACGAACTGGTTCGGCGGATCCGGGACAGCCTGGACGGCGGCGTCTTCGAGGATTTCCGGGCGGAATACAGCGCAAAGCTGGCGGAAAAAATCTGAAATACCCGACCAGGCCGCGGAAAATCACTTGCCAAAGCGGTCCGGGTTATGTATAATAGCATCATCTTTTACTTAGAAGGAGTCTTACAACATGTTTAATGTCTTTGCATCTGCTTCCGGCACTACTACCAGCAGCGGCCTTCTGGGATCTCCCTTTCTGCTGATCATCGTCATGATTGCGATTTTCTACTTCATGCTGATCCGCCCGGAGAACAAGCGGAAAAAGGAAGCGGAGAATATGCGCAACAGCCTGAAGAAGGGCGACTGGCTCACCACCATCGGCGGCGTGTACGGCCGTGTGGTATCCATTACCGACCGCACCGTGGTCATTGAGACCAGTGAGGACCGCGTGCGCCTGGAGTTCCTGAAGTCTGCCATCGGCACTGTGGGTACCCTGGACGAGCAGGCTGCCGCGCAGCAGCGCCCCGCCCGCCGCGGCAAGGCCGCCAAGGAGGCTCCTGCCGAGGAGCTGCCCCAGAACGACGTGGTCGATGAGACTGACAACGGCAGCGAGAACGAGGAATAAGCGATCCGCATAGATAATGACCTCCCCGCATATGCTTGGCTGAAAGCGTGTGCGGGGAGGTTTTTATATGTCCGTGGTAAAAGTGCTGAGCAGGGGGAGGACCTGGATCGCTGCGGCGGCTGCGGCGATCGCCGTGACGCTGCTGTGCGCGTTGGGGGCGGCGCTGATGCAGAGCGGCGTGCTGCCGCAGCACCTGGGAGGCAGCTGGGTGTGCGCCGCCTGCCTGCTGGCGGGCGTCCTGTGCGGCGGTATCGCAGGAGGCCTGGCCGGGGGGGTGATCGCTGTTCTGGCCGCTGCGGCGCTGGCGCTGGGCGTGTCGCTGCTGATGCCCGGCGGCCTGATGATAACGGGGCAGAGCGTCCGCTGCATGGCGGCGCTGGCCATTGGAGCGGGATCAATTGGCGTGCTGGCGGCTTTGCGGAAGGGGAGCCGGGGAGGGCGGAAACGCCGCCGTCCGGTAAAGATGGCCCCCAGACGCCGCTGACGGCATGGGGAAATCCGGCAGAAATAACAAAAATGACAATTTTTATGAAAAGCATCTTGACGCGCTTTTTCCTTCGGCGGCAAAACCGTGCTGCTGAAGGGGAGGGCGCGTTGTTTTCAAGATATTGTTATTTCCGGTATGTGCCGGCCAATATCTTGATCACGGAGAGGAGAGGGGAACACACTCGTATACATAGTTGACATAATCTAATTTACATAACATTTTGACATAATTCACAAAATATTTATTTTTCCATGAAAAATCTTGCGAAACCGGCATTTTTGGCCTATATTATTGAATACGGACTTGTGGGGTCCGTATTCATAATTTCCGTGCTTGTCTCATATAATCCCATGAGGTGAGTACGTTGAGAAGAGTGCGCCGCGTTTTTTGGATGATGCGTCCGCCGGAAGTGTTTCGGGCGGACTATCTTATTCTCTCGCTGCTGTTCATTCTGGGCGTCGTCGGCGGACAGTTGGTCGGCGGTTCGATTCGCTCCGAGGAGGCCGCCGAATTATCCGGTTATCTGCAGAGCCATTCCCAAGCGATCTCTGCCCGGCAGGGGCCTTCTCCCGCCGCGGTGGTTTTTGCCTATTTCCGTTTGCCGGCGCTGCTGATCGGGCTGTCTCTGGTCCCCTGGGGCGCCTGGCTGATCCTGCCGCTGGCTGCAGCCCACGGATTTCTTCTGTCGATGACCGTTCGCTGTATGACGGCAGCCCTTGGGCGCGGCGGAGTGTCGGTTGCCCTTGCCGCACTGGGGATCCGCTGCTGTTTCGTTTTGCCCTGCTGCTTTTATCTGGCATCCCTGGCGCTGCCCTTTTCGGGGAAAGGACGACGGTTCAAGCCTGCCTCCGGCAATGAGGAGAAGAGGCGCCGCCTGATCCTGTCTGCCGTCGGCTGCGCCGCCGTGCTGCTGCTGGGATGCGCTGCAGAGATTTCACTGGTCCCGCGTCTGTTTGCCTGGGCTCTGGGCCATATTACTTAGGAGAGGAGTGAGTGTGTTGGCCGGTACGGATTACATCGCCGCCTATCAGAACTATCTGGAAAATGAAAAACACGCCTCGGCCAACACCAGCAGTTCCTATCTTCGGGACGTCAACCAGTTCCGCGACTGGCTTCTGGAGCACGGCGTTGCGGATCTCCGGAAGGTGAAAAAGGACCTGATCTCCACGTATCTGGACGCCATGACGGGGCGCGGCAAGTCCCCGGCCACCGTTACCAGGGCCACGGCCTCCATCAAATCCTTTTACGGCTATTTGATGTCCGTGGGCGTCGTGAAGAACAACCCCGCCAAGTCGGTGGCGTCTGTAAAGGTGGAGCGCAAATACCCGGAGATCCTGACCAACCGGGAAGTGGAGCTGTTTCTGGACCAGCCGAAGTGTGTGGACGAGAAGGGCTACCGCGACCACGCCATGCTGGAGCTGCTGTACGCCACGGGCATCCGCGTCTCCGAGCTGATCGGGCTGGATGCGGGGGACGTTAACCTGGAGGCGGGATTCATCCGCTGCGAGAGCAAGGGCAAGGAGCGGATCATCCCTTTGTATCCCACCGCTATCCGCGCCCTGCAGGATTATATCCGGGATATCCGGCCCCGGATCATTGCAGATCCCAACGAGCAGGCCCTTTTCGTCAACATGAACGGCGAGCGCATGAGCCGACAGGGCTTCTGGAAGATCATCAAGTATTATCAGGAGCGGGCGGAGATCAACAAGGACATCACCCCCCATATGCTGCGCCACTCCTTCGCCGTGCATCTGCTGGAAAACGGCGCGGATCTGCGGTCCATCCAGGAGATGCTGGGCCACGCCGATATCTCCTCCACACAGATCTATACCCGCGTGGTGAAAAAACAGCTGCGCGACGTCTATATCAAGGCCCATCCCCGCGCATGACACGCTGCCGTCTGCCTTTGCAGACGGCAGTTTTCTGTTGCTATTCCCGCCGCTTTTTGGTATACTGATAACAACTATTGGGTGGAGGATGCGCCGCATGCGGATTTTGGGAATCGACCCCGGCGTGGCGATCGTGGGCTTCGGTGTGATCGACGTGGAGGGCAGCCGGCAGCAGATGGTGCAGTACGGCGCCATCAACACGGAGGCGGGACTGCCCCTGGCCGCGCGGCTTTTGCAGATCGGAAAGGATCTGGAGCAGCTGATCGACCTGTTTGAGCCGGACGAGATCGCCATAGAAGAGCTGTTTTTCAGCAAGAATATCACCACCGGCATCGCCGTGGCCCATGGCAGAGGCGTGATCCTCTATACCGCCGAGAAGAGACAAATCCCCATCTACGAGTACACGCCCATGCAGGTCAAGCAGGCGGTGGTGGGGTACGGCCTGGCGGAGAAAAGCCAGGTGATGGACATGGTACGCCGGCTGCTGAAGCTGAAGGCCCCCCCGCGGCCCGACGATGCGGCGGACGCTCTGGCGGTGGCCATCTGCCACGCCCGCAGCGCCACCAGCCTGCTGCGGCGCACCGATCCCAGTGTAAAGGAGACCATCTGATATGTTTTACTACGTGTCCGGCACGGTGGCCGAGATCGAGGCCAACCTGGCCGTGATCGACTGCGGCGGCGTGGGCTACGCCTGCGCCACCACCAATTACACCCTGGCCCAGCTGAAAAAAGGGGAGAGAGCGAAGCTCTACACCTATCTGAACATCAACACCAACGCCAAGGACGACGTGGTGGAGCTGTTCGGCTTCGCCAGCCAGAGCGAGCTGCGGAGCTTCAAGATGCTGCTGAACGTCAACGGCGTCGGCCCCCGGGCCGCCCTGTCCATTCTCTCCTCCACCACGCCGTCCAACCTGGTCATGAGCATCATCGGCGAGGATGAAAAGGCTCTGATGGCGGCGCCGGGCATCGGCAAAAAGATCGCTCAGCGCATCATCCTGGAGCTGAAGGACAAGCTGGCCAAGGGGCAGACCGCCGGAGGCGTGAGCCTGGGCGAGATCTCTTCGCCGGCTGCCAGGCCGAACAGCAAGACCGCAGAGGCCTCCGCCGCTCTGGCGGTGCTGGGCTACGGCCCCCAGGAGATCGCCGCGGCTCTGCGCGGTGTGGATGCGGAGAAGCTGTCTCTGGAGGAGATCATCCGCCAGGCGCTGAAGCAGATGGTGCGATAAGGAGGGAAGCGGCTTGAGCATCGATTTCGGAAACGATATTTACGAAGAACCCATCGTGGCCAAAACCTTCCTGTCGGAGGACGCCAACGAGGGTTCCCTGCGGCCCCACACGCTGCGGGAGTACATCGGGCAGGAGAAGGCAAAGGAAAACCTCTCCGTCTTCATCGAGGCGGCCCGGCGCCGCACCGAGTCCCTGGACCACGTGCTGCTCCACGGCCCCCCGGGCCTGGGCAAGACCACTCTGGCCGGCATCATCGCCCAGGAGATGGGCGTCAATATCCGCATCACCTCCGGGCCCGCTATTGAGAAGCCCGGCGATCTGGCGGCGCTGCTGACCAATCTCAACGAGAACGACATCCTCTTCGTGGATGAGATCCACCGGCTGAACCGCTCCGTGGAGGAGATCCTGTATCCCGCCATGGAGGACTACGCCATCGATATCATCATCGGAAAGGGCCCTTCAGCCAACTCCATCCGCCTGGATCTGCCCCGCTTCACGCTGATCGGCGCCACCACCCGGGCCGGGTCCCTGTCGGCGCCGCTGCGCGATCGCTTCGGCGTGACGCTGCGCCTGGAGCTGTATACGCCCCAGGAGCTGGCGCAGATCGTCCGCCGCAGTGCGGGCATCCTGCAGGTGGACATCGTGCCGGACGGCGCCATGGAGATCGCCCGGCGCTCCCGGGGAACGCCCCGGATCGCCAACCGGATGCTGCGCCGGGTCCGCGACTTCGCCCAGGTGAAGGCCGACGGCGTCATCACCCGGCAGGTGGCCGACGCGGCTTTGCTGGCTTTGGAGATCGACGATCTGGGCCTGGATCCGGTGGACCGCCGGATGCTGCGGGCCATCATCGAGAACTACGGCGGCGGTCCGGTGGGACTGGACACCCTGGCCGCCACCATCGGCGAGGAGTCGGTGACGCTGGAGGACGTATATGAGCCGTATCTGATGCAGATCGGCTTCCTCACCCGCACGCCCCGGGGCCGCTGCGTCACCCGGAAGGCTTACGAGCATCTGCACATGGACGCCCCGGGCTGCGAGCAGCTGGAATTAAAATAAAAACGGATGGGAGAACAGAAAATGGGTAAGCTATTTGGAACAGACGGGATCCGCGGCGTCGTCGGCGAGACGTTGACGGCAGAGCTGGCCTATCACGTGGGGCGCGCCGTTACCACGGTTTTGACGGAGAAGCTGGGACATAAGCCGGTGATCACCATCGGCAAGGATACCCGCATTTCCTCGGATATGCTGGAGTCGGCGCTGATTGCCGGAATCTGCTGCGCCGGCGGCGACGTGATGCCGCTGGGCACCATCCCCACGCCCGCCGTGGCCTTTTTGACCGTGCAGGAGAAGGCGGACGCGGGCATCGTGATCTCTGCGTCCCACAACCCCTATGAGCACAACGGCATCAAGGTCTTCAACGGCCAGGGCTACAAGCTGCCGGACGACATGGAGGCGGCGGTGGAGGAGCTGGTGCTCTACCACGCCAATATGCCGGTGAAGACGCGGGGAGAGATCGGCACGCGCTTCCACGGCATGCGTCAGATGAAGAAGGACTATATCCACCATCTGCTCTCCACGCTGGACTGTGATCTGACCGGCCTGCGGGTGCTGGTGGACTGCGCCAACGGTGCCGCCTCCGCCACGGCCCCACAGCTCTTCGGCATGCTGCCGCTGCAGGCGGATTTCATCCATACCCAGCCCGACGGCATCAACATCAACGAGCACTGCGGCTCCACGCACTTGGAGTCCCTGGCCGACGGCGTCATTGCCGGAGGCTATGACCTGGGTATCGCCTTTGACGGCGATGCGGACCGCTGCCTGCTGGTGGACGAGAAGGGGAGGACCATCGACGGCGACAAGATCATGGCTGTATGCGCCACGGAGCTGCGCCGTCAGGGCAAGCTCTCCGGCAGCACCATCGTGGGAACGGTCATGTCCAACCTGGGTCTTCACGAATTCTGCCGCAAGAACGGCATGGTGCTGGTCTGCACCGACGTGGGCGACCGCCACGTGCTGGAGGAGATGGTGGAGCACGACTATGCCATCGGCGGCGAGCAGTCCGGCCATATGATCTTCCGCCAGTTCGCCACCACCGGCGACGGCGAGTTGACGGCCCTGCAGTTCCTGCAGGCCCTCCAGCGCTCCGGCGCGGCCGCATCGGAGCTGGTGTCCTGCTGTCCCCAGTATCCCCAGGAGCTGATCAACGTGGCGGTCCCGGTGGACGCCAAGCAGCGCATCATGGGGGAGGAGGAGCTCTGGAACAGGGTCCGCAGCTGGGAAACGGAGCTGGGCGGCGACGGCCGCGTGCTGATCCGGCCCTCCGGCACGGAGGCGCTGATCCGCGTCATGGTGGAGGCCACTACCGACGATCTGGCTCTCAGCGTGGCCGGCGACCTGGCGGATTTCGTGCGGACGCTGTCCTGAAGGAGAAAACAAATATTTCCATTTTTATATATTTGTGCTTGACAGATGCTGATGGGGAAGGGTATAATGTGCCATGTTGAATGACAATTGGGTGGAAAACGCCCATTTTGACGTGGAAATCGTGTCGGATGAAGAGCTCTGCTCACTGGCTGCCGGCGGCTCCCGCCGGGCCGAAGAGCTTTTGGTCGCCCGGTATCACCGCATGGTCCGCTCCTGCGCCCGCCCGTATTTCCTGGCGGGTGGGGACAATGAGGACCTTCTGCAGGAGGGCATGTTCGGCCTGATCAAGGCCATCCGTGAGTACGATCCCCACCGCGACGCATCGTTCTGCACCTTTGCGGAGACCTGTATCCGCCGGCGGCTCTACACGGTATTGAAGGCTGCCAACAGCGCGAAGCACTCTCCGCTGAATCAATCGGTCCCCTTGAATCCCTCTCTCTTTGACGCCAGCGCCTCTTTCGCACAGGTCGACCCGGAAGACGTGATGATCGACCGGGAAAAAGCCGCCGCCCTGCTGGAAGAAGTCCGTAAGCAGTTGTCCGTTTTTGAGGAAAAGATTTTAGGGTATTATCTGGACGGACTCACCTGCCGTGAGATTTCGGACATTTTGGGCAAGCCGCCGAAATCGGTGGATAACGCCATTCAGCGCATCCGCCGCAAAACGGCGCGGCAACTGGGCGATATCAGCAATTAGCTGACGCAATATATTTATCTCAAAAGAGAGGGTAAGATCATGTACGAAGACAAGACTTTAGTTTGCAAGGAGTGCGGCAAGGAGTTCGTATTCACCGCCGGTGAGCAGGAGTTCTATGCCGAGCGCGGCTTCCAGAACGAGCCCCAGCGCTGCAAGGCCTGCCGCGACGCTCGCAAGAACGCTGCCCGCGGTCCCCGGGAGTACTTCACCGCTGTCTGCGCCAACTGCGGCGGCGAGGCGAGAGTGCCCTTCGAGCCCAAGACCGATCGTCCTGTGTATTGCAGCGACTGCTTTGCCAAGATGCGCGAGAACGGCTGATTTCCTGTAAACGGTTATATCTGCTGCCAAGGCGGTGCGTTCTCCGGAATGCACCGCTTTCTCATTTCACGAAACGGAGGCGAAACAAATGGAGAAGAAGCTCTATCGTGTCAGGGAGGGCAAGGTGCTGGCCGGCGTATGCGGCGGCATCGGCGCCTATTTCAACGTGGATCCGACCTTGATCCGCGTGGCCTGGGCCCTGCTGGCCGCCACCGGCAGCGGTGTTCTGGCCTATCTGATCTGCGCTCTCGTGATCCCTCAGGAGCCCTGAGGAAAACCCGCAGAAACTCCCTGTTGAAAGACGGGACCCGCTGGGGTATACTATCATAGAACATCGAAAACGGAGGTTTTTCACATGATTGAAATCACCAAGGACACCATCATCGGCGACATCCTGGACGTCGCTCCTCAGACCGCCCCCATCTTCCTGGCCATCGGCATGCACTGCCTGGGCTGTCCCTCTTCCCGGGGCGAGACCGTGGAGGAGGCCTGTGCCGTACACGGTGTTGATTGCGAGAAGCTGCTGGAGATCGTCAACGAGGAAGCCAACAAGAACGCGCAATAACGAGGGCGAACGCATACGGCGCAGGCTGTATGCGTTCCCTTTTGCCCGGAGAGGAGGGATGGACCATGGAGGAAAGAAAGCTCCGGCTGCAGCCGCGGCTGCAGATGCTGGCTAATATGATACCCCAGGGGGCCCGGCTGGCTGACGTGGGCACCGACCACGGCTATCTGCCGGTCTGGCTGCTGCAGGAGGGCCGGATCCGCCGGGCCATCGCCTCCGATATCAACGCCGAGCCCCTGGCCCACGCCCGCCGGACGGCGGAGGCGTACGGAACGGCGGAGGCCATGGATTTTCGCCTCTGCGCCGGGCTGGACGGCATTGTCCCCGGCGAGGCGGACGTGGTGGTGATCGCCGGTATGGGCGGCGAGACCATCTGCGCCATCCTGGAGGCGGCGCCCTGGCTGCGGGACGGCGCCGAGCTGCTGCTGCAGCCCATGACGAAGACGGAGGAACTGCGCGCCTGGCTCTCTGCCAGCGGCTATCGGCTGCTGGAGGAACGTCTGGTGGAGGACAAGGATTTTCTCTATCCGATTCTCCGCACAGCGGGCGGCACGATGCCGCCGATGAACGATGAGGAGCTGTGGGCCGGACGGCTGCTGGAAAGCGATCCGCTGTGGGGCCGCTATCTGACGCAGCAGCAGGGGCGGATCCAAAAGCGGCTGGACGGCCTTCGCCGGGCCCGCAGGGAAGCGGACGCCGGGGAGCTTCTGCGGCTGGAGAAACTGTATATGGCCCTGGAGGGCCGGAAGGAGAGGTGGAACCGTGAGCACGGTACGCGAGATTGAACAGATGCTGTTTGCCTGGGCGCCCCGGGAGCTGGCCATGGGGTACGACAACGTGGGACTGCTTGTCGGTGATCCCAACGCGCCGGTGGAACGGATCCTGGTGTCGCTGGATATCACGGAGGCCGTGGCAGAGGAGGCGAAGGAGATCGGCGCACAGCTGATCGTGTCACACCACCCGGTGATGAACTGCACCTGGCACCCCGTGCAGACCCTGCGGGCAGACGACCGGCAGGGCCGCATCCTGACGGGACTGGTCCGCAGCGGGATCGCCGCCGTCTGCATGCATACCAATCTGGATGCGGCGGAGGGGGGCGTCAACGACGTTCTGGCGCTTCGGCTGGGTTTGGAGGAGATCGAACCGCTGAGCGAGGAAAAAATAGGGCGGATCGGTACATTAAAATGCGAAATACCCCTTGTGGAATTCACAGGGTTTGTGTTAAAATCACTAAGATGCAACGGTCTGCGCTATACGGACCGGGGGAAGCCCGTCCGCCGCGTGGCGGTGGGCGGCGGCTCCTGCGGAGATCTGATCGGTCAGGCCATTGCACGGGGCTGTGACACCTTCGTCACGTCCGATCTGAAATACCACGACTTCCTGGACGCCACGGAGATCAATCTGATCGACGCCGGCCATTTCCCCACGGAAGACGTGATCTGTCCCGTTCTGGCGGAGCGGTTGTCCGCCGCCTTCCCCGCGGTCCAGGTGCAGCTCTCTGCCCGCCACAGCCGCGAGGTCATCCAATACTGCATGAAGGAGATTTGAAACTATGTCCGGACATTCCAAATGGCACAACATCCAGAAGACCAAGGGCGCGGCTGACGCCAAGCGCTCCGCCACCTTCACCAAGATCGCCAAGGAGATCATCGTGGCGGTCAAGCAGGGCGGCAGCGGCGATCCCGCCAACAACTCCCGTCTGGCCACCGTGGTGGCCAAGGCCAAGGCCGCCAACATGCCCAACGACAATATCAAGCGCACCATTGACAAGGCGCTGGGCGCCGGCAATACCGATAACTACGAGTCCGTCACCTACGAGGGCTACGGACCCTGCGGCGTGGCCGTGATCGTGGAGGCTCTGACGGACAACCGCCAGCGCACCGCCCCCGAGGTCCGCCACTACTTCGACAAGTTCGGCAAGGGCCTGGGCGCCCAGGGCTGCGTCAGCTGGTCCTTTGACCGCAAGGGCGTCATCGTCATCAACAACGAGGACGAGGAGCTGGATGAGGACGAAGTGATGATGGACGCCCTGGAGGCCGGCGCCGAGGACATCGAGGCCGACGGCCCCGTGTTCGAGGTCACCACCGATCCCGACAGCTTCAACGACGTGGTCACCGCGCTGGAGGCCAAGGGCTACGTGTTCGTCAGCGCCGAGATTGAGATGGTCCCCCAGAACTACGTGACCATGACCGACCCCGACGACGTGAAGAACATGGAGAAGCTCCTGGACATGCTGGAGGAGAACGAGGACGTGCAGAACGTCTGGCACAACTGGGACAACGACTGATCCCGCAAAGGCGCAGCGTACATTTCCCGGAAAAATGAAACAGTAAAGCGGCAGGCCGACAGGCCTGCCGCTTTTACCGTTTCCTCTTTGCCGTTCCGTTCATAAAATGGGGTGGCCGCTTATCGCGGCAAACGATGCAGAGGAGGAACGCATATTGTACGCTGAAATCACACAGATGATGCGGGACGCCATGGCCGACGGTGCGGAGAACGGGAGCCGGAGCGACGGCTGCCGCAACGGCTGCGGGCGCCTGCCGGGCCCCTGCGGATCCATGGTATTTCCCTTTGTGGCCATGCAGCCGGAGAACGCCAGACGCTACGGCCAGCAGGAGGCGCTGCGGGAGGGTACCCTGTTTCCCGGGCTGAACTTGCCTTTCCATCGGGAGCTGGAGAGCCGCTTCCCGGCGGTGAACACCGCCCTCTCCGAGCTGATGGCGCTGGACTTCGCCATCAAGGAGCTGGGCCTGTATCTGGACACCCATCGGGACGACGGTGACGCCCTGTCTCTGTTCCGATCCTACGTGAATCTGGCCCGTGAGGGCCGGGAAAAGTACGTGGAAACCTACGGCCCGCTGATGCAGACGGATCTGACCGGCGACGCATACCGCTGGCTGGATGATCCGTGGCCTTGGGAGAAAGGGGGCAACGACTGATGTTTGTCTATGAAAAGAAGCTGCAGTACCCGGTACGGATCGCCAACCCCAATCCCAGGCTGGCCGCGCTGATCATCAGTCAATACGGCGGGCCAGACGGCGAGCTGGGCGCGTCGCTGCGCTATCTGAGCCAGAGGTTCTCCATGCCGTACCCGGAGCTGAAGGGTCTGTTGACCGATATCGGCACCGAGGAGCTGGGCCACCTGGAGATGATCGGCGCCATCGTGTACCAGCTGACCCGCGGCCTCACCGACGAGCAGGTCCGCCAGGCCGGCTTCGACACGTATTTTGTGGATCACACCACCGGGGTCTATCCCACCGCCGCCTCCGGCTTCCCCTGGTCCGCCGCCTCCATGCAGGTCAAGGGCGATCTCATCGCCGATCTGACGGAGGATCTGGCCGCCGAGCAGAAGGCCCGCGTCACCTACGACAACATCCTGCGCATGAGCGACGACCCGGACGTGAACGACGTGATCAAGTTCCTGCGGGCAAGAGAGGTCGTCCACTTCCAGCGCTTCGGCGAGGGACTGCGCCTGGCCAAGGACAAGATGGACGAGAAGAATATCTACTATCTGAACCCGTCCTTCGACAAATAAAAACCGGTCTGCGGCAGGGGACGCGGAAGGCGTCCTCACTGCCGCAGCCGGAAGGTTTTCGGCGCCAGGCGGTAGGCCAGAAGCAGGGCGATCGGCAAATATGCAGCACAGAAGAGGATCAGCACGACGCCGAAAAGCAGCGGAGACATCAGGGATCCCAACCGGGTGGCGACGAAATAGCAGACCAGATAGGTCACGCCGGTGAGCGCGGCATAGGCGGGGCTCTTCTTTTCCAACCCGGCCGTATAGGGCTGCAGCAGGTAGTAGAGCACCAGATAGTGGACGGAGAAGAATACGGACATGGTCAGGATCGAGCCGGCCAGCAGCGGGTATTCCACCGGGCGCTCCGTGCCGCCGCTGACCAGCAGGAGCAGGGGGAGACCCGCCGCGATGACGGCCGTGGGCAGCAGATTCAGACTGATAACGGTCCGCAGCCGGGCGCGGAACAGCTCCAGGATCACCTGCGGCCGCCGGTAAAACCGGTAGGCCAGCAGACTGTGGTCGCAGTTGAAAAACATGATCTGGGTGATGGTTTCGCCCCGGTTGATAAAATACATGACGAGCAGGAAGGACGGCAGCGTGCGGATCAGCCGTTGGTTGATCTCCGCCGCCAGGTCCCGGCTCAGGGCGGATGCCAGCAGCGCCGCCGCCAGCACACCGCACAGGATCAGCGCCAGGCGGCGAGGCCGCCGCACCAGCATCTTGCGGTGCCGCTGGATGAAGAGGTCGTTCAGGTATGCGCAGCCGCTGTGTTGGCTGCCCTGTCCCTCCTCCAGCACCAGCTTGTTCTGGTAGCCCTGCTGCACGGCCTGCTGTACGGCCTGCGCGGGAGCCGCCGCGTAGGGGTAGGCCTGATAGACCCGGCGGTAATCACGGCTCCTGTGCAGATACAGTACAGCAGGAACGGCGACCAGAATCAGTATGCAGCAGAGGACAAGCAATACTGCCCCCGGAACGATCAGGCCCAGACAGGGCAGACCGTAGGCGGCGAGAAGCAGAAGAAAGAGCAGGGCGAAATAGGGTTTGCCCCCGGAGAGGTCGTTGAGCAGGATGCCTCTCCGGTGGAAGAGAGCCAGATTTCCGGCGGCGGCGATCAGCTTGCAGGCGACCGCCAGCAGCGGCAGCAGCAGGATCCACCATGGGGAGTCAGCCGGCTCCTTCAGCAGCGCCGCCGAGAGCAGCCAGGCCGGAGTCAGAACGCCGGCAAAGCCCAGAAGGTTCTTGAGCAGGAAATAGACGTAGTTGGACAGAGCGTAGCGCCGCGCGTCCATCCGCATGAGGAACACGGTGTAGTAGGTGTTGGCGTCGGCGCTGAAGATCGGGTTGTTGAACAGGGCGCCCGCCAACGTCAGAAACAGGAAGATATGCAGGAACGTCCCGCCCCAGGCGGCGTCCCGCTCGCTGTGCAGCAGGGCCAGAGCCGGACCGAAGAAAACCGCCAGATAGAGGATCTTGCCGAAGAAAAAAGAGAAGAGCTCCCACTGCGCCGCGAGGATCGTCGCAGCGGTTTTCAGCCAGCCTGCTCCGTAGAGGCTGCCCGGCAGGATCCTCCGCAGCAGAGGCAGACGCTTGAGCCAGTACAGGATGCCGTTGACCCGACAGGCGATGCGCAGACGGAAAGAGATCAGGAAGGCGTTAATCATTTTCCTCCTCCTTCAGGGCGGCAATGATCCGGTCCTTATAGGCCGCGTCGTCCAGATGCTCCCGCTCCACCGGGGACAGTGCGCCGTTGTGGAGGATCACGATATCGTCGCACAGGTCCAGCGCCAGCTCCATGATGTGGGTGGAGAGGATGGTGATATGGGTCTCCTTGCGGCGGCGCAGCAGCTGCTTCATCTCGTCCGCCATCACCACGTCCAGGGAGGTCAGGGGCTCGTCCAGCAGCAGCACCGGGGGATCGGCGATGAAATGCACCAGCATCTGCATCTTGTTCTTCATGCCGTGGGAGAAATCCTTCATCAGCTTGCCCCGGTCCTCCGGGTCGATCTGCATATAATCCAGATAGACGTCCGGCTCCTTGGGATAGGGGACCCTGCCCCGGTTGATGTCCAGAAAGAAGCGCAGAAACTCCCTGGCCGTCAGAAATTCCGGCAGCACGGGGGTGGAGAGGACGTAGCCGATGTCGTCGCAGCTGAGGGGGCGCCGTCCGCCCTCGTCCTCCAGAAAGGCGCTGCCGCCGTCGGCGCGCAGATCCTCGTTGAGGCAGTTGAACAGGGTGGTTTTGCCGGCGCCGTTGCGCCCCAGCAGGCCGTAGATCCGGCCCTGCTCGAAGGTGAAGGAGGCGCCTCGCAGCACTTCTTTTTTGTCAAAGCTCTTTCTCATTTCGGAGATCACAAGTTTCACGGCAGACGCCCCTTTCCCCGGAGATCCCGGTGCGTTTTTATTACAGCACAGGCCTGCGGAAATGTCAAGGAACGCCCTTGCCGCCTGCGGGGAACTTTGCTATAATACGGGCAGAGAAAAGCGTCGGGGGAGGGAGCGTTTCATGCGGGTCTTTGCCACGGTGGCGTTTTCCTTTGCCGCAGCCGTCTTCCTGGCTGTGCTGCTGCCCTGGAGCGGCTGGTATCTGTGGGCGGCCGGCGCCCTGACGCTGTGCGCCGCGGCGGTGGCCGTTCTTCACAGACGGCTGCCTCACGCCCGACGCCTTTTGCTGATCCTGTGCGCCCTGGCCCTGGGATTGGCCTATTACGACGGCTATGCGGAGCTGGTGTGCCGCCCGGCGACGGAACAGTGCGGGGAAGAGCACCCCTACGCTGCCCAGGTGTGGGACTGGCCCGCGGAGACGGATCGCGGCGCCAAGGTCACGGTCCGCCTGCGTCCCGGCGTCCGCGCCGTTTACTACGGCGGCCGGGAGGTCATGGAGCTCCGGCCCGGCCAGCAGATCACCGGAACGGCGTATTGGCAGGACGCCTCCCGGATCCGGGAGACGGATATCACCACCTTTACGGCGCGGGGCGTGTTCGTCCTGCTGTACGGGCGGGACGATCCGGCCGTGGAATCGGGGCAGGAGGGGAGCATCCTCTTTCTGCCGCAGCGCTGTTCCAAAGCCATGAAGGAGAAGATCGCCGCCGTCTGGGACGATCCGGCCACGGAATCCTTCCTGCTGGCGGAGCTCATCGGGGACCGCAGCCATCTCTCGGCGGAGCACAGCGCCGCCCTCTCCGAGACGGGCCTGGCTCACCTCTTTGCCGTCTCCGGCCTGCACTGCGCCTTTCTGGTGACGCTGGTGGGCCTGCTGATCCCTGCCGCCCGACGCCGCCTTTACAGCGCCGTCTGTATTTTCGTGCTGCTGTTCTACATGGCTGTGGTGGGCATGACGCCCTCGGTGGTACGGGCCTGCATCATGCAGATCGCCCTGCTGGTGGCCCCGCTGCTCCGGCGGGACGGTGACGGTCTCACCAGCCTCAGCGCGGCCCTGCTGGTGCTGCTGCTGGCCAACCCCTACGCCGCAGCCGGCATCAGCCTGCAGATGAGCTTTGCCGCCACCCTGGGCCTGGTGCTGTTTTCGGATCGGATCTACGGATTCCTGACCGGGCTCTACCGCGGGAAGCGCCGTCGGATCAAGCGGCTGGTGAGCGTTCTTGCAGCCAATATCTCCGCCACCCTGGCGGCGCTGCTGTTTACCGCTCCGCTGACGGCGTACTATTTTGACGTCTTTGCCCTGATCGCGCCGGTGAGCAATATTCTGGCGGTACCGGCGGCGGAAGGGAATTTTATCACAGGCCTGCTCAATGTGATGCTGGGCTTTGTCTGGCAGCCCCTGGCCCGCATCACCGGCTGGCTCAACTGGGCCATGGTACGTTTCGTGCTGTTTATCGCGCACGCGCTGATGCGTGTGCCGGAGCACGCGCTCCATTTCGTCAACCCCTACTTCAAGTACTGGCTGGGCTACGTTTACGTGCTGCTGGCCGTATGCATCTTCCGCCCCGGTCCCCGGCGGCGCTGGCTGATCTCGGCGGCCCTTGCCGCCCTGACGCTGCTGCTGTGCGTGGGGATTCACGGACGGGAGTACCGCTACGGCTCCATGAGCGCCGTGGTGACGGACGTCGGGCAGGGGGAGTGCGTGATCCTGTGCAGCGGAGACGAGGCGGTGGTGGTGGACTGCGGCAGCGGCAACAGCTATATCGACGCAGGCCGCCGGGCGGCGGACCAGCTCTCCGCCATGGGGATCCGCCGCCTGAGCGCTCTGGTGCTTACCCACTATCACGCCGACCATGCCAACGGGGTGGCGGCGCTGCTCTCCCGCGTTCCGGCGGATCGCCTGTGGATCCCGGATATTGAAGATGAATTCGGCGTGCGTGACCGGGTGACCGCCCAGGCTGCGGCAGACGGTGCAGACGTGACCCTGGTCACTGCTCCGCGGCAGCTGACTCTGGGCGAGGCGGTGCTCACCGTCTTTCCGCCCATCGGGCGGGGCGATATGAACGAGCAGGGGCTCACCGTACTGTGCAGCGCCGGAGACTTCGACCTGCTGATCACCGGCGATATGGCCGGGTCCACGGAGAGGGAACTGATCGGAAACTACGATTTGCCGGATACGGAGGTGCTGGTGGTGAGCCACCACGGCTCCAAATACAGCTCCGCCCGGGAATTCCTGCTGGAAACGAGCCCGGAGACGGCTGTGATTTCCGTGGGCGACAACGGCTACGGCCACCCGACGGAGGAGGCTATGGGCCGCCTGGCCGCCGCCGGTGCGGAGATCTACCGGACAGACCGGCAGGGAAGTATCCTCATTACGGTACAGGGAGGAAAAGACTGATGGCAACGAGATCTGCCGCCGCCGGCGGCCTGGACAAGCTGCGCGCCGCCCTGAAGGACGGGGAGGTCGGACGCGTCTATATCTTTTACGGCGAGGAGGCCTATCTGCGCCAGTACTATCTGCAGGAGCTGCAGAAGCTGCTGGTGCCCGCCGGCTTCGAGGAGTTCAACTTCCATCGTCTGGGGGGCAGGGGGCTGTCCATTCAGGAGCTGGCGGAGGCCGTGGAGGCCATGCCCATGATGGCGCAGCACACCCTGGTCACCGTGACGGATCTGGATCTGTTCCGCCTGGACGAGCGCAGCCGCGCCCAGCTGACGGAACTGCTGGAGGACGTGCCGGATTACTGCACGCTGGTGTTTGTCTATGACCTGGTGGCCTACAAACGGGACGCGAAGATGAAGAAGCTCTGCGCCGCCCTGGACGGGTGCGCCGTGGAGGTGGAGTTCCGCCAGCAGGAGCGGGATCAGCTGCTGCGCTGGCTCAAGCGGCGCTTTGCCGCCCTGGGCAAGGATATCGACACCGCGGCGGCGGACCATCTGCTGTTCACCTGCGGCACGTTGATGACGGATCTGCTGCCGGAGATCGGGAAGATCGGAGCCTACGCCAAGGGGGAGCGCGTCACCGTGGAGGACATCAACGCCGTGGCCGACCCGGTGCTGGACGCCCGGATCTTCGACATGACCAACGCCATCACGGCGGGGAAATACGACCAGGCCGCCGGTGTCCTCAGCGAGCTGCTGCGGATGCAGACGGAGCCCATCGCCATTCTGGCGGCGGTGGGGAAGGAGCTGCGACGGCTCTACACGGCCCGCATCGCCCTGGACGGGAAAAAGGACCGTTTCTGGCTCAAGCAGCTTTGGGGCATGAGCTCCGACTATCCCGCCAGGCTTCTGATGGAGGCGGCCCGGCGGGTGGACCGCTCCTGGTGCCGGGCGGCTGTTGAGAGGTGCCAGACCCTGGATCGGCGGATGAAGAGCGAGCGCAATTTGGACAGCGAGGCGGAGCTGAAGCTGTTTTTGATGGAGCTGTCGGAGCGATGAAAAAACCGAAAATCAAAGAGGTCGTCGTTGTCGAGGGACGATATGACAAGAATGCGCTGCTGCAGGTGGTGGACGCCGTTGTGGTCACCACCTCCGGCTTCGGCATTTTCAACGACGGGGAAAAGCTGGCCCTGCTGCGCCGTCTGGCGGAGCAGAAGGGGCTGATCCTGCTGACGGACAGCGACGGCGCCGGCTTCGTGATCCGCAGCTTCCTCAAGGGCGCCGTGCCGAAGGAGCGGCTCAAGCAGGCCTACATCCCCGATATGCCCGGCAAGGAGCGCCGCAAGAGAACGCCCGGCAAAGAGGGCAAGCTGGGGGTGGAGGGGATGCCCCCGGAGGTGCTGCTGGCGGCGCTGCGCCGCGGCGGCGCCACCTTTGAGGGGGAGGAGGAACCCGTTTCCGCAGCCGCCGTCACCAAGGCGGAGCTGCTGGAGCGGGGCCTCATCGGACCGGGCAGCAGGGCGCGGCGCAGCGAGCTGCTGAAGCGGCTGGAGCTTCCGGAGCACATGACGCCCAATGCCATGCTGGAGGCCTTGAATCTGCTGCTGACAAGAGAGGAATGGGAGGCGCTGGGCTAAAAAGAAGCCCACGCCCCCTTGCTTTTTTTCACCATAGCGTCTATAATGACCACATTATTGCTTCTGCAACCAAAAACAAACAAAGGAGTGTGAGAAAATGGCCGAGGAAGTGAAAACCCTGCTCCCCGAGGAAGAGGGCAAGAACTTTATCCAAAATTTTATCGACGAGGACATCGCAGAGGGTGGTCAGTTCCAGGGACTTGCTGTTCACACCCGTTTTCCGCCGGAACCCAACGGCTATCTGCACATTGGCCACTGCAAGGCCCTGTGCATCGATTTCGGGACTGCCGAGAAGTACAACGGCCTCTGCAACCTGCGGATGGACGACACCAACCCCGCCAAGGAGGACACCGAGTACGTGGACGCCATCCAGCAGGACATCCACTGGCTGGGCTTTGACTGGGGCGACCGATTCTATTACGGCTCCGACTACTTCCAGAAGGACTACGAGTACGCGCTGGAGCTGATCAGGAAGGGACTGGCCTACGTCTGTGAGCTGACGCCGGAGGAGTTCCGTGCCAACCGCGGCGACATCGGCATCCCCGCCACCTCGCCCTACCGGGACCGTCCCATCGAGGAGAACCTGCGCCTGTTCGAGATGATGAAGAACGGGGAAGTGGAAGAGGGCAAGATGACCCTCCGGGCCAAGATCGACCTGGCCAGCGGCAACTTCAACATGCGCGATCCGGTGATCTACCGCATCCGCTATATCAACCACCACCGCCAGGGCACCAAGTGGTGCATCTTCCCCATGTACGACTTTGCCCACCCCATCCAGGACGCCCTGGAGGGCATCACCCACAGCCTGTGCTCCCTGGAGTACGAGGAGCATCGGCCTCTGTATGACTGGGTGGTCAGCAACATCACCATCCCCTATCACAAGCCCCGTCAGATCGAGTTTGCCCGCCTGGGCATCGACCACACCGTCATGTCCAAGCGCAAGCTGCGCCAGCTGGTGGAGGAGGGCTACGTCTCCGGCTGGGACGATCCCCGCATGCCCACCCTGTGCGGCCTGCGCCGCCGCGGCTACACCGCCCGGTCTATCCGCACCTTCTGTGACCGCATCGGCGTGTCCAAGGTGAACAGCACCATCGAGTACGGCTTTTTGGAGCACTGCCTCCGGGAGGACCTGAACCTGACCGCCGAGCGCACCATGGCGGTGCTGCACCCGGTGAAGCTCACGGTTACCAACTATCCCGAGGGACAGACCGAGACCTTCACCGTGGAGAACAACCCCACCGATCCCGCACAGGGCACCCACGACATCACCTTCAGCCGCCACCTGTGGATGGAGGCCGACGACTTCCTGGAGACGCCCATCCCCAAGTACAAGCGGATGTACCCCGGCAACGAGGTGCGTCTCAAGGGCGCCTATCTGGTCAAGTGCACCGGCTGCGTCAGGGATGCGGACGGCAGCGTGGTGGAGGTCCTGTGCGAGTACGATCCCGACTCCCGGGGCGGCAACCCCGCCGACGGGCGGAAGGTGAAGGGCGCCACCATCCACTGGGTGGACGCGGAGAACTGCCTGGACGCCGAGGTGCGGCTCTACGACAACCTGTTCCTGGACGCCAACCCCGACGCCGCCCCCGACGGATTCCTGTCCGTGCTGAATCCCGACAGCCTGGAGATCCTCACCGGCTGCAAGGTAGAAAAGGGCATGGCCGACGTCGCCGCCGCCTTTGACAAGGTGGAGAACCGCACCGGCGTCAACGCGCCCACCTTCCAGTTCATGCGCACCGGCTATTTCTGCATGGACAACCGGGACTGCACCGCCGACCACCT
>JAFRSI010000109.1 GCA_017427645.1 Oscillospiraceae bacterium
TATCTGAATAAGAGTGATAAGAAACTTCGCCGCATGCAGCGCAGTTTGTCCCGAAAAAAGAAGGGAAGCAACAACTACGAGAAAGCCCGTATTCGCAGGGCGAGACTTGAAGAAAGGATTGCTAACCAACGCCGTGACGCTATTCAGAAAGCCACTACCGACCTGATCCGCAACTACGGTGTGATTTGTATCGAATGTCTGAAAACCAAAGGCATGATGAAGAATCACCATCTGGCCCGGTCTGTCGCTGACGCTTCCTTCTTTGAGTTCCGGCGTGAATTGATGTACAAAGCCGCCTGGTACGGGAGGAAGGTATCGGTAATTGATACGTTCTATCCGTCAAGTCAGCTATGCTCTTCCTGCGGCTATCGCAGCGGCGACACAAAAAACCTGTCCGTCAGGGAATGGACATGTCCCGATTGCGGTACTCACCACGACAGGGACATAAACGCCGCGACAAATATCTTGAGCGAAGGGCTTCGTCTGTTAGCATAAGTCTAATCATGGTAGGGCGGGACACGCCCAAACCTAACGCTTGGTGAGAGCATGTAAGGCGCAATCTCGGCGCAGCGCTCGACGACCCAAGAATCCCCCGGCTTTAGCCGTGGGGAGTGTCAAGCCATAAACGCCTCGATCGCATCAGGATCTTTGATGATATCCTTTGACAGGACCTCGCACCCATCCTCAGTGATCAGGAGATCATCCTCGATGCGGATGCCGATCGCTTCTTCATCGATGTACAATCCCGGTTCATCGCTGATGACCCAACCGGGCTGAAGCACGTCTCCTGCCAGAGAGATGTCGTGAACGTCGATCCCGATGGGGTGGCTCACGCTGTGCATATAGTACTGATCCACACCGGAGGCATCCTGGATCATGCCCATGGCAACCAGGCCCTCCCCGAGGATCTGGCGCGCGACGTCGTTCAGATCTTTTGTGGTGATGCCCGGCTTCGCCGCCGCTGCGACCGCCTCGTTCGCCTTAAGGACCAGCTCATAGATCTCACGCTGTCTCGGGCTGAACTTTCCGTTGGCCGGATAGGTCCTCGTGATGTCGCTGCAGTAGTTTTCATACTTTGCGCCGAGGTCCAGCAGGATCAGTGAGCCGTCCTGCACCTGGCAGTGGTTTGTTTCGTAGTGCATCATACAGCCGTTGATGCCGGAGCCGGCGATCGTGGGGAATGCCTGGCGCTTTGCGCCCAGCCGTCTGCAGGTATACTCAAAGTCCGCCTGCACCTGGTATTCCATCATGCCCGGCTTCAGGTTCTTCATCACAAATTCCAAGCCCCGGCGGGTAATATCCAGTGCTCTGCGGATGCGTTCCACCTCTTCCGCATCCTTCTGTTCCCTGAGCGGCGCGCAGGCCGTATGCAGGTCCTTCAGGATTACATGCGGATAGGCCTGTCTAAACCGTTCCGCCATCACCAGATTATAATCCGGCAGATCGTTCATCTGGCAGCGGTACAGGTCGAAGTACGCCTGCTCCACACGGAAGTACCCCATAAAGCTGCCGATCGCACCGTCCAGACTGTCCGTATAGCGCACGTCCTCGATCCCGGAGATCTTCCGGACTTCCTCCTTGGTGGGCATCTTTCCGGTCCACCTCTCAGACCGCGGATCCGGCTCTTCGATAAAAAGGATCTCCCGCACCTTTTCCGCCGTCTTATATGCCAGGAATGCCGTGTTTTCCCGCTCCAACCCTGTCAAGTAAAAATACTGGCTGTTGACTGCGAAATCATAGTAATCATCCTCGTTGGCGTGGAGGGGGATGCCGGCATAGGCGATCACCAAGGTGTTTTCGGCCAAAGTCCCATACAGTCTTTCCCTGTGCTCTGCAAATGACATGTTGTTCCCAACCTTTCTCTGATGCTGCGAAGCTTCAGCAGCTCCTCGTCCTGTGATTTGCGCGTTCCTATCCGCTCGTCCCCCGCAAGCATCGGCTTTTGTTTTTCCATGTTACCACGTTCTGTTCGCTTTTACAATCCGTGAAGTGAGGTCCGCTTCGCCGGATTCATCGGACCGGCTCCGCCGCATCCGGGTAAAACAGACGGCAGGCGTTCACTGAAACAGCCCGCTCAGCTTGTCCGGTGATAGCGGTACCCACCTCCGTTGGTTACGGCGCTTCCTTCGGCGGCATGGCGGCTCTTTTGAGCATGCTGAATTCCTGTGCCAGCGGAGTTTCCGTGGTAAATATCGACAACGGCTTTGGCGCTGGCTGCCTGGCCGGCATGATCAACCATATGGGAAGTAAAATATGAGAACACAGCATGTCTTCCGCCGTGCTTATAGCATAGCGGAAGACATGCTGTGTGCATCGTATTGTCGCTTCGCCCTGAGCCCGGGTTTTCCGCGACAACGCTGAACAGCCTGAGACTGTCCGGCGTGGAGCTGGCGATAGCCCGGGCGAAGAGAGGGATCGGATGTCCATATCTCGTAAATGCGTTATATTCTGATAAGAGGATAGTCGGTGCATCAAAGCGCCTACTATCCTTTTATCTTTTGGTGAAAACACCGGAGCTTCTCATGCGAAACCACGAGCAGGCGCGGCGGTCTTTACTGAGGGGACGGCATCGTACTTCGTTGCCGATCCGGATGCCTGCTTGCTTATGGATACCCCTCACATTGCCCGCGAGAATCCTTTCTGATTAACGCCGAAACCGGATTGCCGCAAAGAAAGGCAACCCGGTTTGCTGCTGATTAAATAGCCTATGTGGGCCTTTATCTACTTGTGCGATACCAACAGCCAGAAATGATTCTTTCCGTCTTCGGAGACCGTCACATTAGCGGATCAACTTTCCGGCAGCCTTATGGGGCCGCGGTAGAAAAAGGGTAGAAAAGAGGTGTGCTTCTTGCAATTCGGGCATAAAGAAAAAGCCTTGAGACCGTTGCAATCTCAAGACTTTTTCGTGGTCCGAGTGTCGAGATTCGAACTCGAGGCCTCTTGAACCCCATTCAAGCGCGATACCAAACTTCGCCACACCCGGATATTATATTGTGCCGCTGAAATCAGCTTGATTACTATACCACATCTTTTTTTACTTTGCAAGCCCTAAATGAAAATTTTTTCGCTTTTCCACGGTTGTTTTTGGTTGACAACCTCCGGCGGATATGGTAGTATAATGCATGCGTCTGGCTCGGGATGTGCTTTTACACACGGAGAGATGGCTGAGTGGTCGAAAGCACCGGTCTTGAAAACCGGCGATGTGAAAGCATCCGTGGGTTCGAATCCCACTCTCTCCGCCAGATTATATAAGGTTTCGTTTTCGGCTATGCAGAAGTACCCAAGTGGCCGAAGGGGCTCCCCTGCTAAGGGAGTAGGGTGTGTAAAAAGCGCCGCGAGGGTTCAAATCCCTCCTTCTGCGCCAAAAAACCGGAACACGCATTTGCGTGTTCCGGTTTTTTCGCTTTCGGGGGGATTTGAAACGAACTCCGGTTTTGCGCGAGCGAAGCGAGCAGGCAAAACCGGCAGCAAACATGCCGGCGACACAGCTGCGCAGTTTTGCCGCGCTTTTTGCAAAAAGCCCTTGACCCGGGGCGGGGGTGACAGTATAATGCACTTTATGGCATATGACAGAAGGGAGGCGGGGCCGTGCGCCGGAGCACGTCGCGGATGGTGGATATGACCGAGGGGCCGATCGTACGGCACATGGTCAGCTTCGCCATTCCCGTTTTGCTGGGCAACCTGTTCCAGCAGTTCTACAACACCTTTGACAGCATCGTGGTGGGCCGCTTTGCCGGCAAGGAGGCGCTGGCCGCCGTGGCCAGCAGCGGCAACCTGATCTTCATGATGAACGCCTTTTTCATCGGTCTGACCATGGGAGCCGGCGTCATCATCAGCCGCTGGTTCGGCGGGAAGGACGACGAGCGGCTGGAGGCCGCCATCCACACCGACGCGGCGTTCGGCTGCCTGTGCGGCGTACTGCTGACGGTGGTGGGCATGCTGTTCACGCCACAGATCCTGCGCTGGATGCGGACGCCGGAGAACGTGCTGCCCCTCTCCATCCTGTATTTCCGCATCTTTTTTGCCGGCAGTCTGGGCTCTGTACTGTATAACACCTTTACAGGGATCCTGCGGGCCATCGGCGACAGCCGGACGCCGCTGCTGTTTCTGATCTTCGCCTCGCTGACCAATATCGCCCTGGATCTGGTGTTCGTGGGCGTCTTCCATTGGGGCGTCGCCGGCGCGGCGGGGGCCACGGTCATCAGCCAGGTGCTCAGCGCCGTGCTGTGCGCCCGGCGGCTCATGCTGCTGGAGGGCGCCTGCCGGCTGAACTTGCGGCGGATCCGCTTTGACAAGATCCAGCTGCGGCTGATCACGAACCAGGGTATTCCCACGGGCCTGCAGAACTCCATCATCGCCATTGCCAACGTGGTGGTCCAGAGCAACGTCAACACCTTCGGCGACAACGTGATGGCGGGCCACGGGGCGTACAGCAAGGTGGAGGGCTTCGCCTTTCTCCCCATCACCGCCTTCTCCATGGCCATGACCACCTTCATCGGCCAGAATCTGGGCGCCGGAAAGCACGAGCGGGCCAGGAAGGGGGGGCGGTTCGGCGTGCTGAGCGCCATGGTGCTGGCGGAGGGGATCGGCGTGCTGATCTACCTGCTGGCGCCCTACGCGGTGGCGCTGTTCAACGACGATCCGGAGGTGATCGCCGTGGGCGTCCGGGCGGCCCGCACGGAGGCGCTGTTCTACTTCGCCCTGGCCATGGCCCACGGGATCTCCGCCGTCATGCGGGGCGTGGGCAAGGCGCGGATCCCCATGTACACCATGCTGGGCTGCTGGTGCGTGCTGCGCGTGGCCTATATCACGGTGATGATGCAGCATTTCCGGTCCATGATGGTGATTTTCACGGCTTATCCGCTGACCTGGATGTGCAGCTGCGTGGTGTTCGTCATCTGCTATCTGCGGATCGACTGGGTCAAGGCGGCCCGGCCGACCCTGTATTGACAAGCGAAAGCTCCGGGAGCGCCTGCCCCCGGAGCTTTTTTTGCGCTCTCCGGCGGGTCGTAAGGCAGATTTTACAATTTAGTCAACAAGAGAGGGCGGCTTTTTCTTGACCGCCTGTGTCCATTGGGATATAATATACGCAGAATGCGTG
This sequence comes from Oscillospiraceae bacterium, assembly GCA_017427645.1. Classification (GTDB taxonomy): domain Bacteria; phylum Bacillota; class Clostridia; order Oscillospirales; family Oscillospiraceae; genus Vescimonas. The sequence continues at coordinate 5,102 of JAFRSI010000109.1, forward strand.
AAAATCGGGCAAGGGCCCGTGATCGGAGGCGACGGAATGAAAAAGATCGTGCGCAAGTCGACGATTCCCCTGTACGCGGTGGCCGTGACGTGGCTGCTGTATGCTCTGCTGTTTCCCCTGTACCGTCCGTTCCACTTTGTGGTGGCGGCGGCAGCCGGCGCGGTGGTGGGCCTGATCTCCCGGGGCCTGTGCAAGGACATCGTGGAGGAGGTCCCGGAGCCCGAGCCGGAGCCGGAGACCACCGGCAATGAGGAGCTGGACAAGATGCTCGCCGACGGCGCGGCCGCCATTGCGGAGATGAAGCGCCTGGACGACAACATTGACGACGCAAAGATCAGCGCCGACATCGTGCGGCTGGAGACGGTCAGCAGCCGGATCTTCGAGCAGGTGAAGGCCAATCCCAAGAAGATGCCCCAGATCCGCAAGTTCATGAACTACTATCTGCCCACCACGCTGAAGCTGCTCAACGCCTATGACCGCATGGATTCCCAGGGCGTGGAGGGCGAGAATATCAACAGCACCAAGAAGAGCGTGGCCGGCATCATGGACAGCATCGTGGCGGCCTTTGAAAAGCAGCTGGACAGCCTCTTCGGCGATCAGGCCCTCGATATCTCCACCGATATCACCGTGCTGGAGAACATGATGGCCCGGGAGGGCCTCACGGAGGATCCCATCCACAAGACCCAGGCCGAGCAGGCCCAAAAAGCCCAGCAGACCCAGCCCAAGCCCCAGGAGCCCAAGACCATGGAGGAGGAGCTGGGGGAGGGCATCACCCTGGAACTGTGAACAAGCGTGAGAAACGATTTTAAATAAACATACAGAAAGGAACGATTTACCATGACGGAAAACATGACGCCTGAGCTGACCCTGGAGCCCACTGCCACCGCCGTTGAGGTCCCCTCGCTGACCCTGACCCCCGAGGCCCCCGAGATCCCCGAAGTGGAGGAGAAGAAGATCGAGGCCGTGGAGATGGACGAGAAGCTGCTGACCGAGGAAGAGCGCAAGGCAGTGGAGGAGTTCTCCCACAAGATCGACATTCGCGACACCAATATGATCCTGCAGTACGGCGCCGCCGCTCAGAAGAACGTGGCAGGGTTTTCCGAGAACGCCCTGAACAACGTCCGCAACAAGGACCTGGGCGAGATCGGCGAGGACCTGAGCAAGCTGGTGGTGGAGCTGAAGGGCTTCGGCGGCGAGGAGAAGAAGGGCCTGGCCGGCCTGTTCAAGAAGGGCGCCAACAAGCTGGAGACCATGAAGGCCCAGTACAGCAAGGTGGAGGCCAACGTGGACAAGATCGCCCAGAATCTGGAGAATCACCAGATCACCCTGCTCAAGGACGTGGCGATGTTCGACCAGATGTATGAGCTGAACCTGAAGTACTACAAGGAGCTGACCATGTATATCCTGGCCGGCAAGAAGCGCCTGGACGAGGTCCGCAAGGGCGAGCTGGAGGAGCTGCGCCTGAAGGCCGAGAAGACCGGCCTGGCCGAGGACGCCCAGGCCTACAACGACTTCGCCAACCTGTGCAACCGCTTTGAGAAGAAGCTGCACGACCTGGAGCTGACCCGCATGGTGTCCATCCAGATGGGCCCCCAGACCCGCCTGCTGCAGAACAACGACACCCTGATGATCGAGAAGATCCAGTCCTCTCTGGTGAACACCATCCCCCTGTGGAAGAGCCAGATGGTGCTGGCCCTGGGCATGGAGCACGCCCACCAGGCTACGGCCGCCCAGAACGCTGTCACCCAGATGACCAACGAGCTGCTGAAGAAGAACGCCGACAAGCTGAAGATGGGCACCATCGCCACCGCCAAGGAGGCCGAGCGCTCCATCGTGGACATCGAGACCCTGCAGCACACCAACCAGCAGCTGATCTCCACCCTGGACGAGGTGCTGAACATCCAGCGCCAGGGCGCCGAGAAGCGCAAGGCCGCCGAGCTGGAGCTGGGTCGCATCGAGGGCGAGCTGAAGCAGAAGCTGATGGAGCTGCGCGGCTGATCACGCGCACCGCGGCCCGCGGGCCGCACCCACTCCTTGAAAGGAGCATGACATGAAGAAGTTATTGCAAAATCAGGCGGTGGCCTGGGTCGTGCTGATCCTGGCCGTGGCCCTGGCCTGCGTGTGGGGCTTGAGCCGGAAGGACGCCTACGAGTCCAAGAAGGCCACAGACCTGCTGGACGTGAAGTACTACCAGTGGGTCAACGACAGCGCCAAGCTGCTTTCCGACGCCACCGAGAAGACCGTAGCGGACTACGATACCGCCTGGAATCAGAAGTATTATTCCGTGGTGGCCGTGGCCACGCTGCCCAAGCTCAACGGCTGGACGGAGGCGGACTACACCAAGGCCCTGGGCGAGAAGTGGGGCCTGGGCGGCGGCGACATGCTGCTGCTTTTGGTGAAGAACGGCGACTGGTACGTAGCCTGCGGCGACAATGTGCTCAGCACCATGACCGACACCCAGCAGACCAAGCTGAAGCAGGCCATCGACGAACCCTACTATAAGGGCAACTTTGACCAGGCCGTCACGGCCTTCTTCCGCCAGGCGGACGTGTTCTACGCCCAGGCCGGCATCAGCGGCGGCGGCAATACCACGCCCGCCGGCACCGGCGCCGACGAGGGCTGGAACGATTACCAGCAGCCCGCCAAGGCCGGCCGCGTGTCCATCTTCAAGGTGATCCTGCTGATCGGCGCCATTTTCCTGGTGTGGGCCATCATCGACCGGTTCCGCTATAACCGCTATCGCCGCCGCAAGGTGGTGAACGTGGGCCCGGCCATCAGCTACTATCCCATCTTCTGGGGCCGTCCCAGCCGGTCAGTGGCCGCGCCCCGGCCCCCCGTGGCTCCTGCGCCCCCCGCCGGCGGCAGCTACTACAAGCCCGGCACGGTGGCAAAGCCCTCCAGCGGCCACTACACCCGCAAGCCCATCACGCCGTCCCGCCCCTCCACGCCCGCCAAACCCGGCGGCGGCACGTCCGGACCCGGCGGACACTCCGGCGGCTTCGGCAAGGGCGGCTTCGGCGGCGGCAAGCGCTGAAATCCAATATGATAAAAGGGAACGGATCCCACGATCCGTTCCCTTTTTTGCCGTCAATCCTCCATCTGCCGGCCCAGGAAGGCGGCCGCCGTCTGGGCCAGCTTCTGCTCCGTCTCGCCGGGCAGCTTGCCGTCGGCGGAGAGGAAGAGCACCAGCCCCAGCACGTCCCCCTGGCAGAGGATGGGTACGGCCACCGCCACGGCGCAGGCGGGTCCGTCCTCACAGGCGGGGAGGGGAGTGCCCTGCCGGTCCCGGACGTAGGAGGACCGGCGCTCCATGATCTGCTGCAGCGGCTCCGAGATGCGCTTGCCCAGCAGCTCCCGCCGCCCGCTGCCCGCCGCGGCGATGACGGAATCCCGGTCCGTCACGGCGGCGGTAAAGGCGGTGCTGCGGCTGAGCGTGTCGCAGAAGCGGGCGGCGAAGTCCTCCAGCGCCCCCATCATGGAATATTTCTTGAAGATGACCTCGCCATCCTTGGTGGTGTAGATCTCCAGCGGGTCACCCTCGCGGATGCGCATGGTGCGGCGGATCTCCTTGGGGATCACCACCCGGCCCAGGTCGTCGATCCGCCGCACGATTCCGGTTGCTTTCATATGAAAAACCTCCTGCATTGCTGCTTGTTGTCTTCGGTAGTATTTGCAGGAGGGTTTTCGTTATGCGCCGCTTTGCGCGCGGAAATGAAATGCGCCGCCGTGTCCGCAGGTCGGACACGGCGGCGTGTTTTGCCGATATGGGCAAGAGCGGCGTCAAAACGCCTCGGTTTCGGTGATCATCCCACACGGAGCGTCGCCGGGTCGGAGATCACCGTCGAGCCGGCGGCGTCCATGACCTTGCAGCGGAACTGCATGCCGTTGCGGCTGTTGGTGACGTCGATGTGCATGGTGGGGGTATCGTACCCGTCAACCTTTGTGTTGTACCACTTGCCGTCCTTTAGGGACTTGTACTGCCACTGATAGGTCAGGTCATCGCCCTGGGCCTCCACGGTAAAGGCGGCGGTGTCGCCGATGGAGCCGATGAAATCCTCCGGCTGGGACGTGATGGCCAGAACGGTGCCCACGCGGAGCGTCGCCGGGTCGGAGGTCACCGTGGTGCCGCCTCCCGTCACCTTGCAGCGGAACTGCATGCCGTTGCGGTTGTTGGTGACCGCGATGCTCATGGTGGGAGTGTTGTAGCCGGCGGTCTTGGTGTCGTACCACTTGCCGTCCTTCAGGGACTTGTACTGCCACTGATAGGTCAGACCCTCGCCCTGGGCCTCCACGGTGAAGCTGGCGGTTTCACCGATGGGCCCGGTGAAATCCTCCGGCTGGGAGGTGATGACCACCGCCGGAGCCGTCATGTGCAGCGTCGCCGGTTCGGA
>JAFRSI010000110.1 GCA_017427645.1 Oscillospiraceae bacterium
ATGTTTTGCTATCATGAACAAGCCAAAGAGAAAGCTAATTGTTTTTTTGAATTTATGGCACGTTTGTGGCACGCCTGCGCGCGCCGGAGAGTGCCGGACTCTCTTCTCGCGAACGCAACAGTCCACCGGACTGTTGCTCCCATAGCCCGCTGCGCCTCAGGCTTGCGGCCTTTGGAGCTCATTTCTCGTCCGTCATCATCGAACGGAACAAGAGCGTCATTCCTGTTGGAATGACGCTCTTGTTTGGTGGAGACAGACTGACCCCTTATTCGAAAACCCCTTTTAGAAAAAAACCGTCATTTGCGGTTGATATGACGAAGTCGTGAAGGCTTGAAAAATGCTCGGACATATGGATCCCTGCAGCCGGCCTTACGCGTAACCGACGGCGAGTCCCAGGAGCAGCAGTCCGCCGGTCAGAAGCAGGTTGAGGGCCTGGAACTTCCAGGAGAACTTCGCCCAACTGCCATAACCCATGTCCGCGAGGCCCAGCGAGATCAGCAGCGCGGGGTTGGTCGGATAGAACACGTTGCTGAATCCGTCGCCGAAGGCAAAGGCCACGATGCACAGCTGCGCGCTGATGCCGAAGATCCGGGCCAGGGGCACGATGAGGGGGATCAGCAGAAACGCCTTTGCGGAGCCGGAGGGGATGAAGAAGTTCATGACCAGGCAGATGGCGTAAATGAAAAGGATCAGCACCGGCTTGGACATGACGTCCGCCGCCGAAACGGCACCGTGCAGCAGCGTGTCCAGGATCTTCCCCTCCACCATCGTGTATTTGATGGAGGCGGCCATCAGGATCATCAGGATCGACGGCGCGATGGCCGCGAGGCCCTTGACGAACGCCTTGCCCAGCCGTTTGCCGCCCATGCCCGCCGCCAGCGTCGAAACGACGCCCGCCACGAGGAACATCACCGCGACGATGATCATCGTATAGTCCCGCAGCGCCGGTATGAAGCCGGAGCTCAGCACCAGGGCGATGCCCGCGCCAAGGATGACCGCAAACAGGAGCAGCCCCCTGTCCATCCGGGGATCGGCCTTATGGGCGGACGCCTGCACCCGGAAGCTCTCGTTCCCCGGGAGGCGCTTGGCGTGCAGGCGGATGAAGGAGAGCAGCAGCAGATAGATGCACACGAACGACAGCAGGCGCAGCCAGACGCCGCTGAACATGGGCAGCCCGGCCAGCGTCTGCGCCACGCCGATGGTGAACGGATTGGCCACGCCCGCGGCAAAGCCGCACCCGGCCGCCAGCAGGCTCATGGCGACGCCCGTTGCGGCGTCCCAGCCCAGCCCCAGGGCCAGCGACGTGACGATGGGCACAAGGGGCACGACCTCTTCGAAGGAGCCCACCAGCGAGCCCATCGCCATGAAGAAAAAGATCAGAACCGCCATCAGACGCCAGCGCACCGCGCCGAAGCGATGCACCAGCTTGTCCAGCATGTAGTTCATCAGCCCGCAGACGTTCAGCGCGTTGAACACGCCGCCGATGACCAGCAGGAACACGATGACGGCGATCAGCGTGCCCGAGCCCTCCGCGCCCAGCACCAGGATCGGCGAGAGCAGCCACTTCCACAGGGGCAGCCCGCCCTCCACGGTGCGATAGCCCGCGGCGGTATCGATGACGGTGTTCCCATTCTCGTCCACCGTGCGCGCAAACTCGCCGCCGGGGATCAGGAACGTCAGGAAATAGGTAGCGAGCATCAGAATGAAAATGATGACGATGGCGGTGACAAAGCTCCTGACGCCGATATTCAGTCCCTTGTTCTCCCGTTCCATGTCCTACACCTCCCGCATCATAAATTTGTACCACTCCACCGCCGGAACAAGCGTGTCCAGATCCACGTTCTCGTCCGCACCGTGGACGGAGCTCAGCTGCTGGTCGTCGATGGTGAACGGCAGAAAACGGATACACTGGCCGCAGACCCCGTCGAAGAAGCGCGAGTCCGAGGCGCCTGTCATGATATACGGCGCCGGAACCACGTCGGGGAAAACGGCGTGCACCGCCCGCTCCGTCAGGCGGAACGCCGTGCCATTGCAGTCCGTTATCCGGGACGGGAAGCCCGGATCCAGGATCTCCATCTCCACGTCGTACCGCTTGGCCAGCTTTTCGATGGCGCGGAAGGACGCTTCCTGTCCCTGGTGGTGGGAAAAGCGCATGTTTCCCACCACCCATGCTTCGGACGGGAGCACGTTCGTTCCCTCGGAGCCCCGTGCCATCGTGAAGGCCACCGTGGTCCGGAGCAGCGCGGCCGCCGCGCCCGAGAGCGAGGGGATCACGCGCTTGAGAAGCGGAGCGAAGCGCTCCGGTTTTTTCATCACGGCGCCGAGCTTGCCCATGCCAGGCGCAAAGCGGCGGAACATCTCACAGACGGTGGGCGAGAGCTCCGCCGGGAAGATCCGACTCCGCTCCACGGCCGCCATGAACTTGCCCAGGCGCACCAGGGGCGTGTTCTTCTCCGGCGTCGAGGCGTGGCCGCCGCCGGAGCGCGCGATGAACTTCAGATCGGCGCAGCCCTTCTCCCCCACGCCCACCATGGCGAAGACGCCCTCCACCCCGCTGATGGGACTTCGGAGGATCATGCCACCCTCGTCGAAGCTCATCTCAAAGCGGACGCCGCGCTCCCGGAACCATGCGGCGATCTCCCGGGCGCCCACGCCGGTGGTCTCCTCCGTGCAGGAGGAGGAGAACCAGACGTCCCGCGACGGGGAAAAGCCCTCCGCCGCCAGCTCGTCCGCAGCCTGCAGCATGGCCCAGAGCCCGCCCTTGTCGTCCAGCGTGCCGCGTCCCCACAGCTTTCCCCCGGCGATCTCGCCGGAAAACGGCGCATGGCTCCAGCCCTCCGCCGCCTCCACCACGTCGTGGTGGTTCATGAACAGCACCGGTGGCTGCGCGTGATCTCGCCCCTGCCAGCGGAGCACAAAGCCGTCGGGGAAGTCGGTCCGCTGACACACGCCGAAGATATGGGGAAACAGCTCCGTCAGCAGGGCCCGGAACTCCGTGAATTTCGTACCGTCCCGCGCGCCGGAGGCGGAGACCGTCTCCCTGCGGATCATCTCCGACAGCGCCGCAGCATATCGTTCCGTTCTCGCGTCCATTCCCGCTCCCTCCCGGATAAGTCGTTTGATTTCTGCTCCTATTCTACTATGCCGTCGTCCTGCCGTCAACATGCGCCGCGCCGGAGGCGGACGCCGGCCTCATCCGGCGCGCGGACGGCCGCACATTTTATCGGCAATCAGCACAAATTATCGCATGATATGATCCTTGCAATACAGTTTTTCTTATGCGGCATGACGAATGGGTGTATGGTGGCTGCGTACATGTTAAGCTTTCATTTTTCCTTTCTCGTCCTATTTGATCGTCCACCCGGCGCTGGCGCTTTGGAGCTGTGTCATACGCCTGAAGATACCGTTCTCTCTTGCAAGCAGATCGGCGGGGCTGCCTTCCTCGGCGACCTTGCCGTCCGACAGGACAACGATCTTGTCGGCAGCCTCCACGGTGCGCATGCGGTGTGCGATGACCAGTACGGTCTTTCCCTCCAGCAAGCGGGACAGCGCCCCCTGCACCTTCGTCTCGTTCTCAACGTCGAGGGAAGCGGTGGCCTCGTCCAGCAGGATGATGGGCGCGTCCTTCAGCAGCGCGCGGGCGATGGAGATGCGCTGGCGCTCTCCACCGGAGAGCTCGCTGCCGTTTTCTCCGATCACAGAAGCGTATCCCTGCGGCAGCTTCAGCGCGAATTCATCGCAGTTGGCCAGCCTTGCCGCCGCCAGGACTTCCTCGTCGCTTGCGTCCTTTTTACCAACGCGGATGTTCTCCAGGATGCTGTTGTTGAACAACGTCACGTCCTGAAACACGATGGAGAAAACGCCCAGCAGCGTCTCCGGGTCGATCTGTGAAATATCCTGTCCGCCCACCGTGATCCGGCCCCGGCTCACATCCCAGAAGCGGGCGGCAAGGCGGGAGACGGTGGTCTTTCCGCCGCCCGATGGGCCTATAAGCGCTGTGACCTCGCCCTGCTTTGCGGTGAAGCTTACGTCTTGCAGCACCGCTTTAGGTTTCCTTCACAGTTTCCACTTGTTTGAACTTCGGCGGATCGACATGGCAGTAACCTTCTCTATCACACCAGTGGAGAAAGGTGGTCAACACCCTCACATAGCTGCTGATGGTGTTTGTAGCGAGATCCTTTTCCCGCATCTTCACGATCATGGTGTTGATATGGCTGCGCCGCAGCTTTGAGAGCGGCATTTCGGTGTCGAGATAGTGAGCCATGCCTTGCAAATGGCAGCGGTAAGTAGAGTTCGTTTTTTCACTGAGACCCCGTGCCGCGCCGTCCACCAAAAACAGCTCAAAAGCGGCGGAAAACGACAGCTCATCGTCCTTGCAAAGCGTCATCGGCATCTTGATTTTCGGCATTTGAGTGACCTCCTGATTTCCCAAAATAACCCCTGGCAGGCAGGAGGTCACTCTCTGACGCAATAAGCTGCGGAGAATAGCAAAAACCCTTGGAAACACAAGGTTTCCAAGGGTTTTGGTGGAGACTGCTGGACTCGAACCAGTGACCTCCTGCGTGTGAAGCAGGCGCTCTAACCAGCTGAGCTAAGCCTCCGTATCGGCAAGCCCTGGCGGGCTTGCCAACGAATGGTGACCCGTACGGGACTCGAACCCATGTTACAGCCGTGAAAGGGCCGTGTCTTAACCACTTGACCAACGGGCCGGACGACCCCATCGGGTACCGGTGAGACGCGCGGCGTCTCACCGGCATATGGTAGCGGCACCTGGATTTGAACCGGGGACACTGCGGGTATGAACCGCATGCTCTAGCCAACTGAGCTATGCCGCCATGCCTCGATAGGGCGAGAATTAATATACCACACGCCGCAGAAGCTTGTCAAGACTTTTTTGCGCCGGAACGACAACTTTTTGCCGCCGGAACGGCGGAGGGGAGACCGCGTCGGAAGGGGGAGAAAAGTTAGGGGTGTACAAACGGAAAAGTTTGTGCTATACTTTGTGCAAAGTGCAGAAAATCCGCACGTTTTTTTGTGTGTTTCGCGGCCGGTGGAGACCGCGATCCAGATAGAGAAAGGGGGGGCAGACCCCCCAACCGCACGGTGTGGGCGACAGGACGGCAGACGGCGACGAAGCAGGGTCGCACAGATGCCCCGCGCCCTTTCTTTTGCTACGCTCTTTTGGGCGCGGCAGGGGATGCCCGTGCGCCAACCCACAGGCAAAGGAGTTATTATGGCTGAAAAACTGAAAATCATCCCCCTTGGCGGTCTCAACGAGATCGGCAAGAACATGACCGTCTACGAATACGGCGGCGAACTCATCGTGGTGGACTGCGGCATGGCGTTCCCCGGCGATGATATGTACGGCATCGACTGCGTGATCCCCGACGTCACCTATCTGGTGAAGAACAAGGCCCGCCTGCGCGGCCTGTTCATCACCCACGGCCACGAGGACCACATCGGCGCCATCCCCTACGTGCTCAAGCAGGTCAACATCCCCATCTACTGCACCCGGCTGACCGCCGGACTCATCAAGCTGAAGCTGCACGAGCACGGCATGGTGAGCTCCACCAAGCTCATCACCGTGGAGTCCGGCATGACCATCCGGGCCGGCAAGTTCCAGGTGGAGTTCCTCCACGTGAACCACTCCATCCCCGACTCGGTGGCCTTTGCCATCCACACCCGGATGGGCACAGTGATCCACACCGGCGACTTCAAGATCGACTCCACCCCCATCGACGGCGAGGTCATCGACCTGGCCCGCTTCGGCGAGCTGGGCAAGGAGGGCGTGCTGGCCCTGCTGGCCGACTCCACCAACGTGGAGAAGCCCGGCTACACCATGAGCGAGAGCGTGGTGGGCAATACCTTCCTGCGTCAGTTCAACGGCTGTGACCGGCGCATCATCGTGACCACCTTCGCCAGCAACGTCCACCGCATCCAGCAGGTGCTGGACGCCGCGGCGGCCTGCGGGCGCAAGGCGGCCGTCACCGGCCGGTCCATGGAGAACATCATGAAGGTGGCGGTGGACCTGGGCTATATCAAGCTGCCCAGGAACACCCTGATGGACCTGAACCGGGTCAAGAGCCTGCCCATGAAGGAGCAGGTCATCATCACCACCGGTTCCCAGGGCGAGGAGATGAGCGCCCTGTTCCGCATGGCCTTCTCCACCCACAAGCAGGTGGAGGTGGGCCCCGGCGACAAGGTCATCATCTCCGCCAGCGCCATCCCCGGCAACGAGGTGACGGTGGGCCGCGTGATCAACGAGCTGTTCCGCAAGGGCGTCAACGTGGTCTACGACAAGGCGGACCTGCTCCACGTGTCCGGCCACGCCTGCCAGGAGGAGCTGAAGATCATCCACGCCCTGACCCGGCCCCGGTTCTTCATCCCCGTTCACGGCGAGCAGCGGATGCTGCAGATCCACAAGCAGCTGGCCCAGTCCATGGGCATGGATCCGGTGAATATCTGCATCGCGGAGAACGGCTCCGTCATCGAGCTGACCACCAAGCACATGAAGTGCGAGACCACCGTGCCCACCGGCGAGGTGTTCGTGGACGGCAGCGGTGTGGGCGACGTGGGCGCCGTGGTGCTCAACGACCGGCGCCTGCTGGCCGACGAGGGCATGATGGTGGTAGTGCTGACCATGTCCAGCCACGACCACCGGCTGCTGTGCCCGCCGGAGATCGTCACCCGCGGCTTTATCTACGTGAAGGAGTCGGAGAATCTGCTCCAGGAGCTGCGATACGTGGCCATGGACGCGGTGGACCACATGTCTGCCAAGCGCCGCCGGGACGAGGGCGACGTGTGCAAGACGGTGCGCTCCGCCGTCAGCAGCTACCTCTATAAGAATACCAAGCGCAGCCCCATGGTGATCCCCACCATCACCGTCCTGTAGGGGCCCAAACCGTTACGAAAGAAGTCTTTCCATGCTTGTCAACTATCACACCCACACCTGGCGCTGCAACCACGCCGAACCTGACGAGCGGGCCTATATCGAGAGCGCCATCGCCGCCGGCGTCCGGGTCCTGGGCTTTTCCGATCACACGCCCTACCCCTTTCCCAAGGGGCAATACTCCTGGTTCCGCATGTCGCTGGAGCAGGCCCCCGGGTATTTCGACCTGATCCGGAAGCTCCGGGACGAGTACGCCGGACGCATCGAGATCCACGTGGGCGTGGAGGCGGAGTACTACCCCGCCCTGTTTCCGGCCATGCTGGACCTGGTGCGGCAGAACGGCTGTGAATATATGCTGCTGGGCCAGCATTACCTCTTCAACGAGGAGAACAGCATCTACAGCGGCACCGAAACCGACGATCCCGCCCGATTGATCCAGTACGTGGATCAGGCCATCGCCGGGATGGAGACGGGGCTGTTTACCTATCTGGCCCACCCGGATCTGATCAATTTTACCGGTGACCGGGCCACGTATCGCCTCCATATGCGCCGTCTGTGCCGGGCGGCGAAGGAGCTGGATATGCCCCTGGAGCTGAATCTGCTGGGCTACCACGACCGGCGCCACTATCCCGCCCGCCGGTTCTGGGAGCTGGCGGCAGAGGAGGGCAACTGCGCCGTGCTGGGCTGGGACGCCCACAGCCCCGCCGCCTTCGGCTGGACGGAGCTGGAGGACCGCGGCCGCCGCCTGCTGGCGGAATGCGGCCTCACCCCGGCTGAGCAGGTGCCCCTGCGGAGCATCCTGGGATAACCGCATACGTTTCAAAAAGCCGCCCGGCAGGGCGGCTTTTTCGCGTGATGCGGCTGCAGATTGCCCGGCAAGGGGTTTCCTTTGATAGAACCGCCCGTGTATCTGCCCGCCGCATCATCTGTAACCGCATTGTCACCAAAAAGTACTTGCTTTGTTAGGTCTAACGTTGTAGACTACAGTCAGGAGGTCTAAAACAGTAGACCAAAGGAGGAGCGCCTATGGAAACGAAACGACTGCATGAGGGCGAGGCCCGGTTCATGGACATCATCTGGGACAGCGAGCCTGTGCCGTCCGGGAAGCTGGTGGAGCTGTGCAGGGAGAAGCTGGGCTGGAAGAAGTCCACCACCTACACCATGATCAAGCGCATGAGCGACAAGGGCCTGGTGAAAAACGAGAACTCCGTGGTGACGGCACTGGTCACCCGGGAGGAGGTTCAGGCGGCGGAGAGCCGCGGCGTGGTGGAGCTGACCTTCGCCGGGTCCCTGCCGGGCTTTCTGGTCTCCTTCCTGGGGGACAAGACCATCTCCCGGGAGGAGGCTGAGGAGCTCAAGAAGATGATCGACCGGTACAGCGAGTGACCGGGTGTGATGGAGAGGAGACGAAAACCATGAAAGCCCTGGAACAGATCTTTCTGACGGTTTTGAACATGAGCGCGGCGGCCTGCGTGGTCATCGCGGTGGTGCTGCTGGCGCGGCTGGCGCTGCGCCGGGCGCCCAAGAAGTGGTCCTACCTGCTGTGGAGCGTGGTGGCCTTCCGCCTGTGCTGCCCCGTGTCCTTCAAGTCGGTGTTCAGCGTGTTTCGCCTGAAGCCCCTGCAGGGCGCCGCCGCCACCGCCGCAGAGACGACGGTAACGCAGACCAGCGCCATTACCTATATCCCGCAGATCACGGCGCAGGGGCCCGCGGTCACCCCGGTGACGCCTGCTGCGCCCACCGTATCCATTACGCCCAGCGCAACGGTGACGCCCGGCGTGGTGGCGACGCCCGGCGCGGCGGAGGCGGTGCAGTCCGCGCCGTCCCTGCTGACGGTACTGACGTGGATGATGATCTGGCTGTGGCTGGCTGCCATGCTGGTGTTGATCGGCTACAGCATCTACAGCTACGTCAAAATGCGGCGGGTGGTGGACGACGCGGTCCTCGTCCGGGACAATATCTACGAGACGGACCGGATCCGCACCCCCTTTATCCTGGGCCTGATCCGGCCGCGGATCTACATCCCCGTGGGTCTGCAGGGCGAGCAGCTGGACTACGTGCTGACCCACGAGTCGTATCACCTGCGCCGGCATGACAATTTCATAAAGACCTTTGCCTTCCTGCTGATGGCGGTGCACTGGTTCAACCCCCTGGTGTGGGTGGCCTTCCACCTGATGAGCCGGGACATGGAGATGAGCTGTGACGAGGCCGTGCTGGGCCGCCGGGAGGGGGCCAACAAGATGTACAGCACCGCGCTGCTGACCTTTGCCGCTCCGTCCCACTTCCCGGCGGCCACGCCCCTGTGCTTCGGCGAGAGCAGCGTGAAAAGCCGCATCAGGAACGCCCTGCGCTGGCGCCGGCCCCGCACCTGGGTGACCCTGCTGGCGGTGGCGCTGTGCATCGCGGCCCTGGCCGCCTGCGCCACGAATCCCGTTACGCCCAAAACAGAGCCTGAGACCATCGGCCATCGGGAGGAGCAGGGGGAGTCCGGCGAGACCAGGCGGCCGGAGAATCCCGTGGATATAGACTATCGCATTCAGATCACCGATCTGGGCAACGACACATTCCGTATGCAGGGCGATATGGAGCTGGATCTGACGATCCAACTGCCGGAGAGCTGGGCCGGAAAGTATACGTATGAGACCGACAAGTCCGGCGTCGGCTTCTACGACAAGACCGCCCGGGCGGACGCGCCGGAGGGCTCCGCCTGGGGTCAGCTCTTTGCCATCCGCTGCCGCCGCGGCATGTATCCGCTGAACTATCACTGGGGCTATCACGCCCGTGTGCTGGCGGTCGCCGGCTCCTACACCGTCCTGATGGAGTACCCCGACGAGATCCAGAGCGCCGAGATGGCGAAGAGCGACGAGGAGACCACCATGGCGTATCTGGAGATGCGCCGCGACACGGATCAGACGGCCATCACTCTGGCCGACGGCTTTGCCCAGCGCACCTATTTCAATGAGGCCAAGTGGGTGGACGGCACGGTGACCATCTACCAGAACTTTATCAACGACAGCGACGGCTCCCTGTTCCAGATCCCGGTGTTCTGCGACCCGGAGACCTCTGCCGCCCTCCGGCAGATCTTTGACGGGCGGAGCTACGGCAGCTCCGCGAACCTCCCGGGCAGGATCAGCACTTATACGGTGGTGACGGACGAGGCCACCTACGACATTTTCGATCTGCATGAGGGGCCGATCATCAGGGATCAGAGCCCGGATCTCGCGGCGGAGGAGCTCCTGACCGGCGAGGAAGCAGACGCCATTTCCGCCGCCATCCAGTACAACGGACACACGTGGCAGGTGAAGGTCACCGACCTGGGCAACGACACCTTCCGCGTGGAGGACGCCGGATTCACCCGCGGTCTGGACGTGACGGTGAAGCTGCCGTCCAGCTGGGCCGGACGGTATGTGGCCCGGAGCAGCGCCGACGGGATCGATTTCTATTGCAAGTCGACCTATGAAATGTCGTATGACGAGGGATACCGGGGCAAGCTGTGCGGCGTCTGGGTGATGAACCAGGTCCTGTCGCCGGACGAGCCCCTGTGGGGCGACAGCCGTGTGCTGGCGTTCGCGGGCAACTACTCCGTGGTGCTGTCCTGCCCCGGCGACGTGCAGTTCACGGAGAGCACGGCGGACGAGTATCGGGCCATGGAGGCCGACAAGGATCAGATGGAGATCACCCTGTCCGACTGGATGCTGGCCAACACCTGGACCGAGGCCGACCGGGCGGCGGACACTGTTACCCTCACCACTTTTGGCCTGGACGGAGGACATGCGGTGATCTGTGACGCGGCTGCCTCCGCTGCCATCCGGCAGATGCTGGAGAGCAGGACTTACGAGGAGCACGAGGACTGGTGGCGCGACCTGGTGGGCTCCAGCATGGAGATCTCCGTGAACAACACGGTGTATACCCTCCACGTGCCCCAGGGCTCCAATCCCCAGGAATGCTATATCTACCGCAACGACGGGCGTTTTGCCACCGAAGTGCTGACGATGGAGGAAGTGGAGTGGCTGCACTCGGTGATGGACAACAATGGCGTTCTGCCGGCGGTGACCTATGAGCTCGACGGAAACCGCTATGTCATCCACGGCTACGAAGCCGCACGCCTGGACTGGATGCCGGGAGAGGACCTGTACTTTGCCAACCCCGCCTTCTGGGGGCAGAAGTTCTCGGGGATCGGCGTCGAGGGCAGCGCGCTCTGGGCTAACGCCGGGAAAACGGAGCTACGCATGACGTTTACCGTGAGCAACGGCCGGAGCTCCACCGGCGCCATGGAGGGCCTGCATGTGGACTGCACCGTGGACATCGGCGCCGGGACCCTGGTGAGCAGGGAGATCACCTCCGACGGCGGCGATACCGTGGAGCTGACGGATCAGGAGCTGGTGGAGATCGCCGCCAAAATGGCACAGATCCTGCGGGACGCCGAGGCCGACGCCCAGCGCCTGGCCGCGGCGCCGGCAGAGCCCTCGGAGGCGCTGATGGCGGCCCAAGCCTACTTCGATGAGCTGGCGGAGAGCAAAATGCTCAACGACCGGAAAGTTGCGTATCTCAAGTACATTGTGGAGGAGGACGCGTATCAGACCGAACGCGGCCGCGCCAACGGACTCCTCGGCAAGAACGAGATCGCGGCGAGGCTGACGACCATTTTCGTGCCGGAGAACGAGGATGATCTCATCTACTTTGCGGCCGGCAACCTCGGCGAGTATACCGGCGACGATCCCACCGTCCCGGAGGGAGCCTGGGTGAAGTACAATGTGGGCTACGTGACCCAGGAGGCCGACGGCTGGCACATCGATGACTTTACCAATACCGGCTGGTAACGCGCGCGTGATGAAAAAACGGCATATAAAAAGCAGATCCCCGGTGCAGCGCGCCGGGGATCTGCTTTGCTGTGAGGCGGGTGGTGAGGGGGACACGGATTGCCGTGGGCCTGCGCCCCACAACGGCAGAAAGGACAAAGGAGGG
Source organism: Oscillospiraceae bacterium (assembly GCA_017427645.1). GTDB lineage: Bacteria > Bacillota > Clostridia > Oscillospirales > Oscillospiraceae > Vescimonas. Next base: position 11,855 of record JAFRSI010000110.1, read on the forward strand.
CAGAGGCGTCCGCCTCTGGGAAATACGGCGCAAGTAAAACAGCACGGGAGGGGTTTTGCCCCTCCCGTGCGCTATGTCAATACTCCAGCCCGCCGTCCAGATCGTCCAGGTACAGCAGGGGCTTGCCGTCGCTGTTCAGCAGCACGGTCAGACCGCCGGCGTAGCCGTCGGCGTGCCAGAAGTACTGGACCCGGGTCTCCCGGTCCACCCAGATCTGGTTGCCGCTCCTAAAGCCGCCGCCCTGGCTGTAGAGCTTGAAAAAGCGGTCGTCTACGTATTTCTTATCCATGTCGATAGACTCCTTCTGCGCAAGCGGGGGCGGCCACAGGCCGCCCCCGCGATGGCGTGACTCTTACTTCTCGTCGCTGCCCAGCAGCGCCTGCGCGCCGGCGGCGAGACCCGCCAGGCCCTGCAGCTCGCTGGGAATGATGATCTTGGTGGCCTTGCCGTCAGCCACCTTCTGCATGGCCTCCAGGGCCTTCAGCTTGATGACCTGATCGTTGGGAGAGGCCTCGTTCAGCAGCTTCAGGGAGTCGGCCAGGGCCTGCTGCACCTTCATGATGGAGGTGGCCTCGGCCTCGGCGGCCATGATCTTGGCCTGCTTGGCGGCGTCGGCCTTCAGGATGGCGGACTGCTTTTCGCCCTCGGCCACCAGGATCTGGCTCTGCTTCTGGCCTTCGGCCTGCAGGATGGCCTCGCGGCGCTCACGCTCGGCCTTCATCTGCTTCTCCATGGCGTTCTGGATCTCGCGGGGCGGCAGGATGTTCTTCAGCTCCACGCGGTTGACCTTGATGCCCCAGGGGTCGGTGGCCTCGTCCAGGATGGAGCGCATCTTGGCGTTGATCACGTCGCGGCTGGTGAGGGACTGGTCCAGCTCCATGTCGCCGATGATGTTACGCAGGGTGGTGGCGGTGAGGTTCTCAATGGCGTTCATGGGGAACTCTACGCCGTAGGTGTACAGCTTGGGGTCGGTGATCTGGAAGTAGATAACGGTGTCGATCTGCATGGTGACGTTATCCTTGGTGATCACGGGCTGGGGATCGAAGTCGGCCACCTGCTCCTTCAGGCTGACCTTCTTCACCACGCGCTCGATGAAGGGCAGCTTCAGATGCAGGCCGGTGCCCCACACGGCGTGGAAAGCGCCCAGACGCTCCACCACGTAGGCCTTGGACTGCTGCACCACGTGGATGTTGCTGACGATGACGATCAGGATCAGGATGACCAGGACGGCCAGGGCGATATAGCCCGGCAGATGGGACCAAACGGACAGATACATGATGACTTCCTCCTTTTATAATATCACACTAATATGGATTCCACGAGCTGAGGTGACCGGATCACCGGTCCGAGGGCTCCACGAACAGCCGCACGCCCTCCATGCGGACCACCCGGACCATCCGGCCCACGGGGATGACGGACTCGTCGGCGCTGCGGGCGGACCAGGTCTTGCCGTCGATGTACACGGCGCCGGTGGGCACGGTGTTGTTGATCTCCTCCGTGACCCGGGCCGTGCCGCCCAGGACCCGGTCGGCGTTGGTGGCCACGTTGTCCTTCCGGCTCAGACGCTTCACCAGCGGACGGGTGATGAGCAGCGCCGCGATGGACACCACGAAGAACAGCACCACCTGCAGCCACACGGCCCCGCCGCACGCGGCGGCGATGAGCCCGGCCACGCTGCCGATCACGAACCAGATGGACACCAGACCGGCGGTCATGGCCTCCGCCACGCCGAACACGACGATGGCAATGATCCAAATAATAGTTTCCACGTTCGTCGTTCCTCCTTTCAGGAACAGGGCCAGCAAGGCCGCCAGACAGGCGATGCCCACCAGGACGCCCAAACCCAGCCACTTGTTTTTCGGGGAGAGATTGGAGAGGAAACCGGACACGGCGCTGCTGAGATTGCCCCGGGGCGGACCCTCCACGGGCTCTGCCGCCCGCTCGGTCTGCTCCAGCGGCGGGACCTCCTCGGCGAACAGCTCGCCCAGGGGGACCCGATAGCGGTTGCAGATGTAGAGGATCTTCTCGATCTCCGGGTAACCCCGGGAGGACTCCCACTTGCTCACCGCCTGACGGGAGACGTTCAACTCCTCGGCAAACTGCTCCTGCGTCAGACCGTTGCTGCGGCGCACCTCCTGCAGTCGTTCACCAAAAGACATGTCCGCGTTCCTCCGTTTCTCTTTGGTTTCATTATATCGTGGGGCGGCCCGGATACCACCAACTTAAAATTGCATCGGCAGTTTTTTTGACTTTTTTCGTGCAACTTGAAGTTGCGGGGGGCTGTTTTTCTCTATTATACCCGATAACTGCCCCGCGCGCTACCCCTTTTTTTTGCACCTTGCGCTTTGGTGAAAAGTTGCTATACTGTTTTTAGTGCAAAGAAAAAGGAGAACCGTATGAATACGTATCTGATTCCCTGCCTGCTGGGGCTGGAAAAGCTGGTGGGCGACGAGGTGCGCCGTTTGGGCCTGCAGGACGTGCAGGTGGAGAACGGCCGCGTCCTCTGCCGGGGCACCGCCGCCGACTGCGCTCGCCTGAATATCAACCTGCGCTGCGGCGCCCGGGTCATGCTGGTGCTGGGGCAATTTGAGGCCCGCACCTTCGAGGAACTGTTCCAGGGCACCCGGGCCATTCCCTGGGCGGATGTCCTGCCCGCCGACGCCGCCTTCCCCGTGAAGGGCTACTCCATCTCCTCCCAGCTATACGCCGTGTCCTCCTGCCAGGCCATCATCAAGAAGGCCGTGGTGGAGAAGATGAAGGAGCGCTATGGGCTGGAGCAGTTCCCGGAGACCGGGACGAAATATCAGATCCGCTTTTCCATCCAGAAGGACCATGTCGCCGTCTGCCTGGACGCCAGCGGCGAGGGGCTCTACAAGCGGGGCTACCGGGCCGTGGGCGTGGAGGCCCCTCTGCGGGAGACCTTGGCCGCCGCTCTGGTGATCCTCAGCCGCTACCGGGGCCGGGACCCCTTCTGCGATCCCTTCTGCGGCAGCGGCACCATCCCCATCGAGGCGGCCCTGGTTGCCAAGAACCGGGCGCCGGGACTCAACCGCCGCTTTGACGCCATGGAGTGGGCCTTCCTGCCCGCCGACGCCTGGCAGGAGGCGCGGGATGAGGCGATTGCCGGGGAGTTCCACGGCAGCTACGACATCTGGGGCGGCGATATCGACCCCAAGGCCGTGGCCATTGCCCGGGACAACGCCCGGAAGGCCGGGGTAGAGGACGCGGTGCGCTTCCAGGTGGCGGACGTGAGGGAGTTCCGCCGGGACAGCGAGTACGGCCAGCTGGTCACCAACCCGCCCTACGGCGAGCGGCTGCTGGTGAAGGCGGAGGCCGAGGAGCTCTACCGGGAGCTGGGCCGCGTCTGGCGAGGCCTGCCGCCCAAGTGGCGGACCCTGGTGCTCAGCAGCCACACGGAGTTCGAGCGCGCCTTCGGCCGCCTGGCGGACAAAAAACGCAAGCTCTACAACGGCATGATCAAGTGCGACGTGTTCATGTACGGCCAGCGGGTGTAAAAAAGCGATATATTTTTTCAATTTGTTCATGTACGCGGCGAAAAACGTGCTACAATAGAATCCACCAAACGGATCATGCGGAGGAATACGCCGATGAAACACGTCTTTATCATCAACCCCGCGGCGGGCAAGAAGGACAGCACCCAGAAGATCTACGATATGGCCGACCGCCTGCGCCGGGATCACGGCCAGGAGGTGGAGTGCATCCTCACCAGGCGCCAGGGCCACGCCACCGAGCTGGCCCGCAAGCTGTGTGAGAGCGGTGAGGAGCTGCGCTTCTACGCCTGCGGCGGCGACGGCACCGTCAACGAGGTGGCCAACGGCGTGCTGGGCTACGACAACGCCGCCATGACCTGCATCCCCGTGGGCACAGGCAACGACTTCCTGCGCAACTTCGGGCCGGATACCCCGCTGTTTTCCGACGCGGAGAACCTGTGGGACGGGCCGGTATTCCCCCTGGACGCCATCGACGCCAACGGACGGGCCGCGCTGACCATCGCCTGCTCCGGCCTGGACGCCCGGGTGGCCCGGGACGTGCACAAATACGGCGACAGCCCGCTGCTCAGCGGCAAGGGCAGCTATGTGGCGGCGCTGATCGTCAACTTCCTGTTCCGCAGCATCTCCTCCCACTGGACGGTAGAGCTGGACGGAAAGACCGCAGAGGGGGATTACGCCGTTATCACCGTGTGCAACGGGCGTTTCTACGGCGGCGGCTTCATGCCCGTGGCCGAGGCCCGGATGGACGACGGCGTGCTGAACACCCTGGTCATCCGGAAGATCAGCCGGCCCACATTTCTCCGGTTCGTGGGGCCCTATTCCAAGGGCGAATACGCCAAATTCCCGAAGATCGCCAACTACTCCACAGCCAAGGAGATCCGCATCCGCTCCGACAGGCCGGATATCGTCACCTGCCTGGACGGCGAGATCGTCCACTCCGACGACATGACCATCCGCCTGAGCGACAAACGGCTGAACTTCTTCGGGCCCGCCGGCTGCAACTGCAACAGCAACGCCCGGTAAGGCGAAAAGCGATTTTTACGAATTTGTGAATTTTTGATTTTTTTCCGTTTTTCCCCTTGCAAATCCAACGGAATGTGGTATCATAAACAGCGTTAGCACTCAGGGGTTTTGAGTGCTAACGCTGTTGATGTTTTCAATTTGAAAAGATATAAGGAGGAACCAACCATGAAACTGACACCGTTGGCTGATCGGGTCGTGCTGAAGATGACCGAGGCCGAGGAGACCACCAAGAGCGGCATCATCCTGACCGGCTCTGCCAAGGAAAAGCCCTCTGTGGCGGAAGTGATTTCCGTGGGCCCCGGCGGCAACGTGGACGGCAAGACCGTCACCATGACCGTTAAGGCCGGCGACAAGGTCATCACCGACAAGTATGCCGGGACCAAGGTGACCCTGGAGGACGTAGAGTACATCATCGTCAAGCAGAGCGATATTCTCGCGATCGTCGAATAATATAGGAGGCAATCAAAATGGCAAAGATCATCAAGCGCGGCGACGAAGCCCGCAAGGCACTGGAAGCCGGCGTCAATCAGCTGGCCGATACCGTAAAAGTCACCCTGGGCCCCAAGGGCCGCAACGTGGTGCTGGATAAGAAGTTCGGCACGCCGCTGATCACCAACGACGGCGTGACCATCGCCAAGGAAGTGGAGCTGGAGGACCCGTTTGAGAACATGGGCGCCCAGCTGGTGCGCGAGGTGTCCACCAAGACCAACGACGTGGCCGGCGACGGCACCACCACCGCCACCCTGCTGGCCCAGGCCATGGTCCGCGAGGGCCTGAAGAACCTGGCCGCCGGCGCCAACCCCATTGTGATGAAGAAGGGCATGGCCAAGGCCGTGGAGGCCGCCGTGGCCGCCATCAAGGCCCAGAGCAAGACCGTCAACGGCACCGGCGACATCACCCGCGTGGGCACCGTCTCCTCCGGCGACGAGACCATCGGCAAGCTGATCGCCGAGGCCATGGAGAAGGTCAGCTCCGACGGCGTCATCACCATCGAGGAGTCCAAGACCGCCGAGACCTACAGCGAGGTGGTGGAGGGCATGATGTTCGACCGCGGCTACATCACCCCCTATATGGTCACCGATACCGAGAAGATGGAGGCCGTCATCGACGACGCCTACATCCTGATCACCGACAAGAAGATCTCCGTCATCACCGACATCCTGCCCATGCTGGAGCAGCTGGTGCAGGCCGGCAAGAAGCTGTTCATCATTGCCGAGGACGTGGAGGGCGAGGCCTTGAGCACCCTGATCGTCAACCGTCTGCGCGGCACCCTGAACGTGGTGTGCGTCAAGGCCCCCGGCTTCGGCGACCGCCGCAAGGAGATGCTGCAGGATATCGCCATCCTCACCGGCGGCCAGGTCATCAGCGAGGAGCTGGGCTATGAGCTCAAGAGCGCCGACGTCAGCATGCTGGGCCGCGCCCGCCAGGTGAAGGTCACCAAGGAGAACACCATCATCGTGGACGGCGCCGGCGATCCCCAGGCCATCCGCGACCGTGTGGCCCAGATCCGCAATCAGATCAACGTGACCACCTCCGAGTACGACCGCGAGAAGCTGCAGGAGCGCCTGGCCAAGATGGCCGGCGGCGTGGCCGTCATCAAGGTGGGCGCCGCCACCGAGACCGAGATGAAGGAGAAGAAGCTCCGCATCGAGGATGCGCTGAACGCCACCAAGGCCGCCGTGGAAGAGGGCATCGTGGCCGGCGGCGGCACCATCTACGTCAACGTGATCCCCGCCGTCACCGCTCTGCTGAACACCGTGGAGGGCGACGAGAAGACCGGCGTCCAGATCGTGGCCAAGGCTCTGGAGGAGCCCATCCGTCAGATCGCCGCCAACGCCGGCCTGGACGGCTCCGTGATCCTGGAGAAGGTCCGCAATGCCGAGCAGAACGGCTACGGCTTCGACGCCTACAAGGAGGTCTACTGCGACATGATCGCCAGCGGCATCGTGGATCCCGCCAAGGTGACCCGCTGCGCCCTGGAGAACGCCGCCTCCGTCAGCGGCATGGTGCTGACCACCGAGTCCCTGGTGGCCGACAAGCCCGAGCCTCCCGCTCCGGCCCCGGCCCCCGGCATGGGCGGCATGGACGGCATGTATTAAGCCGACGCCGCGCAGAACAAATCAAAGAAGAGCTCCCCGGCACGTTCTGTGCCGGGGAGCTTTTTCCATATTACGTTTCTGCCTCTCACTCGTCGCGCAGGATGGCGCCGAAGTTGGCGGAGGTGACCATGGCGCGGTACCTCTTGAGATAGCCGGTGACCACCTTCGGGGGCTGGGGGACCATGTCGGCCTTGCGCCGGGCCAGCTCGTCCTCGTCCACCAGCAGCTCGATCCTGTGGTTGGGGATGTCGATGGAGATGAGGTCGCCGTCCCGGATATAGGCCATCAGGCCGCCCGCCGCGGCCTCCGGGGAGACGTGGCCGATGGAGGCGCCGCGGCTGACGCCGGAGAAGCGGCCGTCGGTCACCAGGGCGCAGGTGGAGTCCAGCCCCATGCCCGCCAGGGCAGCGGTGGGGGAGAGCATCTCCCGCATGCCGGGGCCGCCCTTGGGGCCCTCGTAGCGGACCACTACCACGTCGCCCGCCGCCACCTTGCCGGCATAAAGACCCTGGCAGCACAGCTCCTCGCTGTCAAAGCACTTGGCCGGGCCGGTGTGCACCAGCATCTCCGGCAGCACGGCGCCCCGCTTGACCACGGCGCCGTCCGGGGCCAGGTTGCCGTAGAGGACGGCCAGGCCGCCGGTCTGGGAGTAGGCGTGGGCCTTGTCCCGGATCACGTCCGTGTCCCGGATGACGGCCTTCCGGATCCGGTCCGCCCAGGTCCCGTCCACGGTTTTCGCCGTGACATCGATCAGATCCAGCTCGTGCAGGCGCTTCATGACGGCGCTCAGGCCGCCGGCGTTGTTCAGATCCACCAGGCAGTGCTGCCCGGCGGGATTCAGCTTCACCAGGTGGGGCACACGGTCGCTGACGGCGTTGACGCCCCGCAGGTCGAAGCCCAGGCCCGCCTCGTGGGCAATGGCGGGCAGGTGCAGCATGGTGTTGGTGGAGCAGCCCAGGGCCATATCCGCCGCCAGGCCGTTGCGGATGGCCGCCTCCGTCACGATGTCCCGGGGGCAGATGCCGTCGCGGATCAGGTCCAGGATCTTCATGCCCGCGTGCTTGGCCAGCAGGATCCGCTGACTCTCCACCGCCGGGATGGTGCCGTTTCCGGGGAGGGCCATGCCTAGGATCTCAGTGAGGCAGTTCATGGAGTTGGCGGTGAACATGCCGGCGCAGGAGCCGCAGCCCGGGCAGGAGTGCTCGATCAGCTCCTGGGCCTCCGTCTCCGTCATCTTTCCGGCGTGGACGGCGCCGGGGGCCTCAAAGGCGTCCGTCAGGGCGACCTGCCTGCCGTTGGCAAGACCCGGCAGCATGGGGCCGCCGCTGCAGAAGATGGCCGGGATGTTCAGGCGCAGCGCCGCCATCAGCATGCCGGGCACGATCTTGTCGCAGTTGGGGATGAACACAAGGCCGTCGAAGGGATGGGCCATGGCCATGATCTCCACGGAGTCGGCGATGTGCTCCCGGCTGGGCAGGGAGTAGAACATGCCCTCGTGGTTCATGGCGATGCCGTCGCACACGCCGATGGCGGGGAATTCGATGGGGGTGCCTCCCGCCATGCGGATCCCGGCCTTGACGGCCTCGGCGATCTTGTCCAGGTGCATGTGGCCGGGGATGATCTCGTTCTTGGCGCTGACAACGCCGATGATGGGCCGCTGCAGTTCTTCGTCCGTAAGGCCCAGGGCGCGGAAAAGTGCCCGGTGCGGAATACGGTCCACACCCGTTTTCATCATGTCGCTTCTCATATCTGCTCTCCTCCGTTATTGATGTGATTCCGGGATGCCCTGCCATGAATGGCATGTGCGCTGCCGGCCCTTCGCGGCCAATGATCCCTGCCGGATGTGAAAGATCACGACGTCCCGCATTCGTTTGGCCGTCCGTGCAGACGACAGCGGCGGATGACTGAGAATTATACAAAACTATTATACAGATTTCTGACTTGCATTTCAAGAAAAACAAAAGAGAAAGCGGCAGGCGCTCAAAAGAGCGTCTGCCGCCGCAGACTGTCAAAAAGGACGCAGGCAAATACGTGCCGGCTGAGAAAGCCTACAGCCTTTCCCGCTATTCTCCTCCCGGCTTCATTTACTGTTCCGGGGAGATCTGCTGCAGATACTCCCCGCTGCTGAGGACCCGGGTGTGCACGGGAGAGAACATCTCCGCCAGAGCCCGGGTGGACTGCTCGTATTCGGCGGTGCAGCCGGAGATGCAGTCGTAGAGGTAGACCACCTCGTAGCCCAGGTCCATGGCGTCCATCATAGTGGCCAGCACGCAGCACTCCGCCACCACGCCCGCCAGGACGATGCGCTTCCTCCCGGCGGCCAGAGCCAGGAGCTGCTGGCTGTCCATGGAGGAGTAGGTGCTCTTGACGATCACGCGGTCCTCGGCGGCGATCTCCTTGATGGCGTCCGGGAAGCCGCACAGAAAGGCGTCGGCGTTGATGTCGGCGTAGGTCTCGTTGTACGTCACCCAGCAGCCCACGGGATTTTCCGGGGCCGCGAACCGGGTCAGGACGTATTCGGGAGCATAGGGGGACTTGACAATTTTCACCGTATTGGCCATGGCCTGCTCCATGGTGGGACAGGCCCAGGGCTTTCCGGGCAGATATACGTTCTGGAAGTCTACGATAACCAGCAGATCCTCTGCGCTGTCGTGATGAGGCATATCCACGTTCTCCGTTTCCTGCGTATTCTCCGGCTTCGTTCCGGCGCATGGGGCGCGGGCCAACCGCATAAGCATGTCCGTATCATAGCACAAAGGCGGACGCAAGGCAATCCGTACCGCACGCCCGGCGGTAAAAAGAAGGGGAAAAGGAGGCCCTCTCCGCCGACTGCGGCAGAGAGGGCCTCCTGCTCTCCGGGTAAAAGGCTTTCCACCTTACTTGATGGCAAAGCCCATCCGGCCGGCGGTGAAGATCCGGGCATCCATCAGCTTCAGATCCGGGGAGACGATGGGCGCGAAGTCCATCTGGTCCAGGATGTCCTTCTGCAGATCCACGCCCGGGGCGATCTCCTCCAGGACGATGCCCTCCTTCGTCAGCCGCATCACGGCCCGCTCCGTCACGTAGAGCACCTTCTGTCCGCTCTCGGCGGCGTAGTCGGCGCTGAAGGTGACCTGCTGCACGTGCTGGCGGAACTTCCGGGAGCGCCCCTCCTGCAGGATGGTCAGCTTCCCGTCGGCCACCTGGTACTTTGCGCCGCCCGCGGTAAACGTGCCGGCAAAAATGACCAGGGGCGTCAGCTGGGTGACGTCGATAAAGCCGCCGCAGCCGGGCATCATGGTGCCGAATTTCCCCACGTTGATATTGCCCTTGGCGTCGCACTCGGCGAGGCCCTCCACCGCCATGCTCAGGTTTCCGCCGTTATACAGATCGAAGTTGTAGGCCATGGAGAGCATGCCGATGGCATTCACCGCGCTGCCGAAGGTGTCGCCCGTGCCGGGGATGCCGCCCAGCATGCCGTCCTCCGAGCTCATGATCAGATCGGCGCTGAAGCCCTCCTCGCCGGCCACCGACGCCACCAGGGTGGGGATGCCGATGCCCAGATTGACGATGGACTCCGGCTGGAGCTCCATAGCGCATCGCCGGGCGATGACCTTCCGGGCGTCCAGCGGCAGCTCAGCCATGGAATCGGTGGGGATGTTGAAGCGCCCGGTCCGGGCGGCGTCGTAATAGATGTTCTTCGTCATCCGGTGATACGTCTCCGGCTCCTTGGATACCACCACCGCATCCACGAAAACACCCGGGATCTCGATGGACGCGCCGGGGAGCTTGTCGCCGGAGAGGTATTTCACCTGGACGATGACCTTGCCGCCGGCGGCCTTGACGCCCATGGCGATATCGCGCATATTCATGGGGCCGCACTCCTCCTCGATGGAGATGTTGCCGTACTCGTCTGCCGTGGTGCCGCGGATCAGGGCGACGTCGAATTTGGGCACCGGATAATACAGCCACTCCTCGCCCTCGAATTCCACCACCTTCACCAGATCCTCCGTGGTCAGGTCATTCATTTTACCGCCGTCCAGGCGGGGATCGGCAAAGGTCTTCAGCCCGATCTTGCTCAAAAAGCCCTTCTGCTTCAGGAGGGAGGCGCGGTACATATTCTGAACGACGCCCAGGGGGAAGTTGTACGCCCGGCACTTGTTGGCGTTGATATAGGCGGGGATCCTGGGCGTCAAGCCGCAGTGGCCCATGATGATGTTGTCGATCAGGCCGTCATGGGCCCACCGGTCAAAGCCGCTGTTCTCCAGCCCCGCGCTTCCGGTAAACACGCAGGTGATGCCGGCCGGATGGCCTGTTTCCAGATAGCGGTCCTCCACGGCCTTGAAAACCTCGTCAGCAAGGCCCCAGAGCAAAAAACCGCTGGCCGCCACCGTCGCGCCGTCGTGAATCAGGTCAAGCACCTCGTTCATGGTTCTGATCTTGCTCATCTTCTGCCTCCGTTCTTTTCCCATATGCTGCGTTCTGCCGATATGCATTTTCCAAAGATGTCTGCTGCGCATCACATCTATTCTAAATTACCATTTTTAGGAGCGCTTGTCAATTTCCGGCCGCTCCCTTGTGCGCGGGAACCTGTGCCTTGACGCAAACAGCGAAAGTGAGTAAAATGGGTTTAACAATACTGCATGGACGATCGGCCGGCGAGGCACCGTCGTTCAGCGGATGGAGGTACAGGATGAACAAGGAATTTTTGTTTGAGCTGTTGAGAACGGGATCCGTTTCCGGAAACGAAGCAGAGCTGGAAAAGAAGATCTACGACTATATGCAGGACAAGGCGGACCAGGTGACGGTGGACGAGCTGGGCAACGTGACGGCCGCCGTCAATCCGTCGGCGCCGTTTAAGGTGCTGCTGGCCGGCCACGCGGATGAGATCGGCCTCATGGTCACCGCCGTGGGGAGCGACGGAAGCCTGATGGTGACGAAGATCGGCGGGATCTATACCACCGCCTATCCCGGCCACAAGGTCCGGATCTATACGAAGAAGGGCGTCATTTACGGCGCTGTGGCCAACTCCCGGGAGATCGCCAGGAACAGCGAGCTGAAACCCTCCGACCTGCGGATCGACATCGGCGCCAGAGACCGCGAGGATGCGCTGAAATACGTGGAGCTGGGCGATACGGTGACCTTTGACACGGACGTGCGGGAGCTTCTGAACGACTGCATCAGCGGCAGGGCGCTGGACGATCGTCTGGGCGCCTTTATCGTGATGGAGGCACTGGCGGAGGCAAAGAGAAGGGGCGCGTCCGTGGGCTGCTACGCCGCGGCGACCACCGGCGAGGAGACCACCGGCAACGGCGCGTATTTTGCCGCATCCCGCGTGAGGCCCCAGATCGCCATTGCCGTGGATGTGACCTATACCTCGGACAACTGCGGCATCAGCGAGGCGTTGACCGGCGATATTGCCGTCGGCAAGGGCCCGGTGCTCTGCAACAATCCGTCTATCCACAAAAAGGTCAACGAGCGTCTGCGCGCCTGCGCCCGGAAGCTGGACATGGCGGTCCAGACCGAAGCGGCCAACGGACGCACCGGCACCGACGGCGACACCATGCACCTGACCGGCGTCGGCGTGCCCTTTGCCCTGGTGTCCATTCCGCTTCGCTACATGCACAATCCGGACGAGGTGGGATCCCTTCGGGACGTTCAAGCCTGCATTGACCTGCTGGCGGAGTTCTTCGTGAGCTGTACGGCAGACATGGATCTGAAACCGTTCTGAGAGGATGGGCGCGTTTTATTGACAAGGCAAGACAAGGCAAGACAGAAGCCCGGCCCTGCAAGCATGCAGGGCCGGGCTTTCATAACGGGCACGCGGATCTCTGACGAAGGGAGAGCACGCCGGAGAGCCCGGAGCGTGAAACGATCCCCGATCAAGACGCAGGGGATCACCCCTGATCCTCTTCGTCCGCAACACCCATGGCGTGCTCGTAGTATCGATACAGCGCGGAGTGATCCTCGTTCTCAAAGCCCTGCTCCTTGAGCCATCCCAGGTGTTCCTTGATGACGTTGGTCAGCGGAAGCTCCACGCCGATTTCATCTGCCAGCTGCAGGGCGTTGTTGACGTCCTTCAGATGCAGACGCACCGGGGCGCTGGGGGAGAAGTCGTGATTGACGATCTTGGGGCCGCGCACGTCCAGCATAAAGCTCTGGGCCGCGCCGCCCCGGACCACCTCCCACAGCTTGGCGGGATCCAGGCCCGCCTTCCGGCCAAAGGCAATCGCCTCGCAGGCGATGTCAAGATTGCCGCCTACGATCACGTTGTTGACCAGCTTGCAGACGTTGCCGCTGCCGGATCCGCCCATATAAAAGACGTCCGGTCCCAGCATTTTCAAATAGGGGAGCACGGTTTCATATACCGCCTCCTCGCCGCCGCACATGATGACCAGCGTTCCGTCCGCCGCCCGCGCTTCCGCGCCGCTGACAGGGGAATCCAGCAGATGCAAGCCCTTCTCGGCGGCCTTCTTGCTCAGCTCCCTGATCAGGCTGGGGGCCGTGGAACTCAAATCCACAATGATCGTACCGGGCTTTGCAGCGGATAGAATCGACTCCACGGAGCTCTCAACAGCCTTGTTTGAAGGCAGGCTCAAGAATATGAGCGGGCAGTTTTTTGCGATCTCCTCGACGTTTTCCACCGGCTGACCGCCGTGTGCGGCAAAGCGGTCGCGCAGCGCGGGGACCAGATCAAACCCCAGGACGGTATCCGGCTGCTTGCGAACCAGATTGCTTGCCATGCCGATGCCCATGATCCCCAGACCAATAAAACCGATCGTTCCCATGTTTACCTCCCATAACAAAGAATTCGTTGGATTATCCTACAGCTGTGATTCACGCCCCTGCAGCGGGAGCGGGGGAAGACCTGCGCAGAAGTCTCTCAAATGCATACGCTTCCGGAAAATGATAGCATGGCTCTGCGGAAAAGGCCAGCCGCAGCCGCAAAAACGGGGGCTGTTTTGCCATCAAGCCGTCCTCGGGGCAGATTCAGCGGGGCAGATCGCCTGCATGGGCGATTGCCTCCACCTGATCGCGCCTTTCGTACAGCACGCAGCCGCCTATGTGCTCCCCGCTGAGGACGCCCTGATCCTGGAGCTTCCGGAACAGGGGAGAGGCAATGGCCTCCCGCAGAGAGGTATCCCTGATGTTCACGTCGGAATAGGGGGAGAAGGGACAGGGCTCGGCGGCGCCGTGGGAGTTGATGTGGAAAAACTCCCGTCCGGCCGCCATGCAGCCCCCCATGGCCAGCTCGTCGCCGGGGAAGGAGAGCAGCACGGCCTCGTCATAGCCGCGGCGCAGATCCTCCGTGACCTGTTTCAGATAGCTCCGCTCCGCCTCGCCGGGGGCCAGATGCCGGGCCTCCTCCGTCACGGGGACAAATTCAATAAAGATGACCAGCTTGCAGCCCTGGGCCATCAGCGTGTCAAGGAAGGCGCGGGAGGTGACCTCCCGGATGTTTTCCGTGGTCACCGTGATGGAGGCGCCGAAAATCAGGCCTTTTTCCTTGAACTTCCGCATGTTTGCGGTCAGACGGTCGTAGATGCCGGGACCGCGGCGGGCGTCGGTGATCTCCCGACCGCCTTCGATGCTGAGCACCGGGATCAGATTGCGGCAGTCGTCCAGCAGCTTGAAGTAGCGTTCATCCATAAACGTGCCGTTGGTGAAGATCGGGAAGACGATGCTGCGCATCTGTCCGGCGGCCTCGATGATGTCGCGGCGGATCATGGGCTCGCCGCCCGCCAGCATGATGAAGCTGACGCCCAACTCGTCCGCCTCGCGGAAGATGCGCAGCCACTCCTGGCTGGTGAGCTGCTGAACGGGCGGAGCGTCGTTGGTGGCGTTGCTGCAGCGGGAATAGCAGCCGGCGCAGTGGAGGTTGCAGCTGCTGGTGATGCTGGCGATCAGGAAGCCGGGCACGTGCAGCCCCTCCTGCTCCAGCCTCATGCGCGTCTGGGAGGCTTTTCGGCTGGCCGCGGCAAAGCGCGCCATAAAGGCGCTTTCCCTGGGATTCTTCAGCGTGGCCTTCAGCGTATCCTCCACGATCCTTTCTACGCCCTGCTCAATATGCCTCTGCAGATCAAATTGCCGTTTCATCATTCCTCACCCCGATATGCCGGAGGACCGGCGTCTTTTCCCTCTCATCATGACAACATGATAGCAACTTTCCGTTCTGATTTCAAGCGCCGTATCGCCGTGAAAGGATATCGAAACGCGCCTCTCATATGTGTGTTCTGACCAAACGGCGGCTCCGACGGGGGGACAATTTGTGAAATACCGCTCAATTTTGCCGGGAAATTTCAAGACCTGATATAGACAGCGGCATGATAATGTGGTAAAACTAAATCGTGCGGGTGTTAAGCATCCCATAATCAAGAGTGATCCCGGAATCAGGAAAGGAGATCCCACATGAAAGTATTCAGACCGATCCTATCTGTACTGCTTGCGCTCTGTCTGGTTCTTCCGATGGCGCCTGCGTATGCCGCTGAGGCCTCGCGGGAGGGAGCAGAAGTTCGAGGCATCCACAACACCATCACCATCGATGATGACGCAGCCGGCGGCTACGAGGGTGATTATGTGGTGATTTACAATCCCGCCACGTCCTCCTCCACATCCTATTCCACCGGCACCATGACCGGCCTCATCGAGACCAGCGTCAACGCGAACGTCCACTCCGGC
The DNA here is from genome assembly GCA_017427645.1 of Oscillospiraceae bacterium. Lineage (GTDB taxonomy): Bacteria > Bacillota > Clostridia > Oscillospirales > Oscillospiraceae > Vescimonas. The sequence continues at coordinate 27,147 of JAFRSI010000110.1, forward strand.
GATCTCCAACGCGCGGAGGACGAGAGGCCCTCCTGCATCATCGACGTGGATGGGATCATCAATGAGCAAAACCGCAGAGAGGATCCCAACTACGGTGTGATCCGGGAAGGGGAGCCCACCCGCGCCACCTCCTACAAGGTGGGCGACACCAGGAACTTCACCATCTCCAGCTACAACCCCGGCAGCGGCAGCAGCCTGAACTTCAAGGTCCTGGCCGTTGGCGCGCACTGCTATATCTGGACCCCCTCCCAGAACGTGACCAATTACTATACGCTGGATTCCATCGATTCCTCCTACGCCCAGCAGGCGGCCGATGAGTTTGACCGGATGTACAGTCTGATGAACACCTCTTTCGGCAACCACAGCAACGGCTCCAACGGTGACGGCAAGGTCAGCCTGCTGTTCTACAATATCGACGACGGCTGGAACGGCTCCGGCGGTTTCGTGGCGGGCTACTTCTCCAGCGCCAGCTACAGCTACGATGGGATGCCCATCATCAACATCGACACCTATCCCGGCGTCTACTACAAAACCAGCAGCGGCAACGAAGGCAAGAGCATGGACATTGCCTACGGCACCGCCTGCCATGAGTACCAGCACTGCATCAACTACTCCAACACCAGCGGCATGTCCACCTGGCTCAACGAGTGCTTCTCTGCCGCCGCAGAGGAGATCTGCTATCCCGGCAGCTCCGTCGTGAGTCGGATCCAATCCTGGGAAAACTACTACTTCTCCGACAACGGCGACTGGGACAATCCGCCCAGCGAGGTTGCGTACACCTCCGCGTATACTCTCCACAAAGGGTTTTCCATGTATAACTGGAACAACAACCTGGAGATGGACGACACCCTGGCCCTCTATGCCCAGGTGTCCTTCTTTGCCCAGTATCTGTTCACCCGCTTCGGCAACGGCATCTACAAGCAGATCTCCAATAAGTTCTCCTCCAGCGAGCCCACGGCCATCACCAACGCCACGGGCGTCAACTGCGCGGACCTGGTCCGGGATTTCCGCGTGGCGGTGACTGCCAACGCCGCGCAGGATCAGTATAACGGCATCTACGGCTTCAAGGCGCAGGCGGGCTACGATCCCGACGCATATCACGGCGTGGAGAACCCCTGGAGCCTGCTGAGCCCCGTGGTCTTCACCGGCAGCAGCTGCTCCATCAAGGGCGGCGGCGCCATCACCGTCAAGCCGGTGGGCGGCGTCTACAATCCGCCGTCCGGCGCCAGCTCCAGCCTGAAGTACATCGGCATCAGGCTTGCCGCCCCCTATACCGTCACCGCTGAGTCCAACAACACCGCCTGGGGCACCGTTGCGGTGAACGGCACCACCATTCTCTGCACCCCCGCCGCCGGCTACTACGTGGAGAGCTGCGACGTGATCTCCGGCACTGCCAGCTGCACCATCAACGGCAACACCGTCGACGTGGCGCCCGACAGCGACTGCACCGTCCGGGTCAACTTCGCCCCCAAGCCCACCTACACAGTGAACTTCGTGGTCGCCGGCGCCGCCGCCGGTACGCAGACCGCCCTGGTCAACGACGTGATCACCCTGCCCGGTTCCGTGGATGTCAACCCCGAGGGCTGGACCTTCTCCGGCTGGACCGCCGCCCCGATTGATGGGGAGACCGTCGACAAGCCGGTGTTCTACGCCCCCGGCGCGGCTTACACTGTTACCGGCAACGCTACACTCCACGCCCTCTATACCCGGGTAGAGGAGGGGACCGGCGAGATCGTCTTTCAGCTTGCCGAAGGTCTGGAAGACGGCGGTCAGTACCTCCTTGTTGCCGAGAACTCCATCTCCGGCATGACCGGCTATGCAGTGGGCAACACCGTCGTGACCAGCAACCACTATCTCTCCGCCGTTGCGGTCACCCGCAACAGCGACAATACCTGCACCACTGCTGACCTTTCCAGCGTCCTGTGGGTGGCATCCGGCAGCGAAAGCAACGGCTATACCTTCTACAATGAGGCTGTCGGCAAATATATGGGACTGGATTCCTCTGAGTATCTTGCCCCTACCGCCTCTGCCGTTGCATGGTTCTACACAGCCAACCGATATCTTGACAACAGAGTGGACAGCGAGGGCTATTATTACCTGTCTTACGCTGCCGATAACGGCAGATACACCACCAGCAAGAGCGGAAATATCATCAATCTCTATCGGGCTGTCAACGGCAGCACCACGTATTACACCACCGAGCCGGTAATCGAGATCACCCTGCAGATCACGCAGCAGCCGGAGGACTTCACCGGTTCCATCGGCGACACGGCGACCTTCACCGTAGAGGCCATCGGCGACGGTCTGACCTACCGGTGGCAGTACAAGTCCCTGAAGGACGGCAAGTGGTACAACGCGAACGTCACCGGCGCCGCTGACGCCACCATGCGCATCGAGGTCACCGCCGCCCGCAGCGG
>JAFRSI010000111.1 GCA_017427645.1 Oscillospiraceae bacterium
GACATGCCGGTCAGCTTGCCGTTGAGGGAGGGGATGACCTTGCCCACGGCCTTGGCGGCGCCGGTGGTGGAGGGGATGATGTTATTGTAGGTGGTGCGGCCCAGGCGCCAGTTCTTCTTGGAGTACTCGTCCACGATGCTCTGGGTGGCGGTGGCGGCGTGCACGGTGGTCATCAGGCCTTCCACGATGCCGAAGTTGTCGTTCAGGACCTTGGCCAGAGGAGCCAGGCAGTTGGTGGTGCAGGAAGCGGCGGAAGCGCACTTCAGGGCGGGATCAAAGGTCTCGTGGTTGACACCGTAAACGAACATGGGGGTCTTGTCCTTGGCGGGGGCGCTCATCAGCACGAACTTGGCTCCGGCGTCCAGGTGGGGCTGCACGCTCTCGGCGGTCAGGAACTTGCCGGTGCACTCAGCCACGTACTCAACGCCCAGATCGCCCCAGCCCAGGGTGGAGGGATCGCGGCTGTTGAGCAGCAGGATGGGCTTGCCGTTGATGATCAGGTGGTTGTCGTCATAGGACACGGTGCCCTCCCACTTGCCGTGGACGGAGTCGTGGGCGAAAGCGTAGGCCAGCTGGTCGGGAGCCTTGTCGGGGGCGTTGATGGCGATGATGTCCATGTCGCCGCGGCGGATGGCCACGCGGGCAGTCAGGCGGCCGATGCGGCCGAAGCCGTTGATACCGAGTTTGATCATAAGTTCAGTCTCCTTCCAAAATGTGCCGTCGCAAAACGGCTTTTTAACAGATAGATTATACCACAAAAACGCGGCCTGTCAGCAGAAAAACAGTGAGAATGGTACACGAAAAATGCCGGTTATTTTTGGCAGAAATCAACATTTTGAACAAAAGCGGGCGGCGATGGCGGCGGAATTCGGGCAGTTTTTCGGGAAACGGCGTTCGGCGGCGGGAAAAGCCGGACTTTTTTCTTGTTTTTCCGCCGTAATTCTGCTATAGTGGGAACGCGTAAAGACCGCTGGCGGGATCTTCCGGGGATAATCCGCCGCCGGTTTGCCCAGTCTACGGGAGAGGAGGTGCGCCATGGAGGAAAACCGGAAGGATCTGCTGTGTGAAGTGCTGGCCAGCGCAGCCTCGCAGATGCGCGGCCCGCTGGGGAATCTCCACGCGGCGCTGCGGCAGCTGCAGGCTCAGGATCTGCCTGCGGGCAGCGGGGAGGAGAGGAACGCGGCCATCGCGGTCCAGAGCTACTATCGGCTCCTGCGGATCGTGGGCAACCTCTCCGATGCACCGCTGCTCTCCGGCGCGGCGATCATCCGCGGCGCAGACGCGGACGTGGTGAGCTGGCTGGAGGATCTGATCCGCCAGGCCCAGCCGCTGGCCCGGGAGCAGGGCCTGACGCTGTGCTTCCGCTGCACCGAGAAATACCATCGAATGAGCCTGCACCGGGGCCTGATGGAGAAGCTGGTGTGGAACCTGCTGTCCAACGCCATGAAATTCACTCCCGCCGGCGGCCGGATCGACGTGTCGCTGGAATTCCGGGGCGGCCAGGCGCTGCTGTCGGTAGCGGACACCGGCTGCGGGATCTCCGCCGGGCAGATGGAGACCGTCTACGAGCGGTATCTCCACCCGGAGAAGATCGATCCGCCGCCCCACGGTCTGGGTCTGGGTCTGCCCCTGTGCCGCCGCATTGCCGAGGGCCACGGCGGACGGCTGATGCTGACCTCCCGGGAGGGGGAGGGCACCACGGCCACCGTGTCGCTGCCGGACGAGGAGAGCGGCGGAGCGGCCGTCGAGGAGCCGATGCTGCTGGACGACGGCGGCTTCCAGCGGGTGCTGGTGGGGCTGAGCGACGCCCTGCGCTGGGGAGCCTTTACCCGGAAGCATCTGGACGAGTAAAAAACAGCGGGCCCCGGTCGAGCGCCGGGGCCGCTGTGCTATAAACGGGCCCCGGCGCGTTGCCGGGGCGGAGCGAGGAACGGGAAATGGGAGAGAAGAGAGTGCTGGTGGCCATGTCCGGCGGAGTGGACAGCTCCGCGGCGGCCCTGCTGCTGCAGCGGCAGGGCTATGTCTGCGACGGGGCCATGCTGAAGCTGCTGCCCGGGGACGAGAGCAAGTGCTGCAGCGCCGAGGCGGCGGAGGATGCCCGTCGGGCCGCTGCCCGCCTGGGGATGCGCTTCTTCGTATTCAATGAGACGGAGCGGTTTCGGCGGGAGGTCATGGACCGGTTTGCGGCGGAGTACGGAGCGGGCCGGACCCCCAATCCCTGCATCGACTGCAACCGCTGCCTGAAATTCGGCGCCCTGCTGGACCGGGCGCTGGTGCTGGGCTACGACTATCTGGCCACGGGCCACTACGCCCGGGTGGGGTACGACGAGGCCGCCTGCCGGTGGCTTCTGCTGCGGGGCCGTGATCGGAAAAAGGATCAGAGCTACGTGCTCTATCAGCTGACCCAGCGCCAGCTTGCCCACCTGCTGCTGCCGGTGGGGGAGTACGACAAGAGCGCCGTCCGGGCGCTGGCCCGGGAGGGCGGCCTGCTCAACGCCGACAAGGCCGACAGCCAGGACATCTGCTTCGTGCCCGACGGTGACTACGCGGGCTTCCTGCAGCGCAGCGGCGTCACCCTGACCCCGGGCGATTTCGTGGATGAGGCCGGTACGGTGCTGGGCCGCCACCGCGGCCTGCCCTGCTACACCATCGGCCAGGGCAAGGGCCTGGGCGTCAGCCTGGGCCGCCACGTCTACGTGCTGGACAAGGATCCGGCGGCCAACACGGTGACCCTGGGGGACAACGAAAGACTGTTCCGCACCCGCCTCACGGCCCGGGCCGTCAACTGGATCAGCGGGGAGGCGCCCGCCGCTCCCATCCGCTGCACCGCCAAGACCCGGTACAGCCAGGCGGACACCCCCGCCGCCGCCTCGCCCCTGCCGGACGGGCGGCTGCAGGTGGATTTCGACCAGCCCCAGCGGGCCATCACTCCCGGCCAGGCGGTGGTCCTCTACGACGGGGATATCGTGCTGGGCGGCGGCACCATTGAGTGAAAAAACTGTGTAAGAAAAGCACCCGCGTCTGAGAGCAGACGCGGGTGCTTTCTGTCTTATCGTTGGCTGATCTGCCAGTCCTCACAAAAGATCAGGTCGTCGATGTCCCGGCTCCGTTCCTCTTCCATGCGCTGCCCTCCATTCTGTACCCCTCATCCTATGCGCGGCACAGGCGGAAGTTTCCGCGGCCAGGTCATTTTGTCAGGGGCAGCGTCACCAGGAAGCGGGTAGAGCGATGGTCGCTCTCGCAGCGGATGGCGCCCCGGTGCTCCTTCACGATGGACTGGGCAATGGAGAGGCCCAGGCCGAAGCCCTCCGTATCGGAGCGGGAGCCGTCGGCCCGGTAGAACCGGTCGAACAGGTGGGAGATCACCTCGGGCGGGATGGGCTGTCCGCCGTTCTCCACGGTGAGCAGGGCGCTCTTCTCCTCTCCGGTCAGGGTCAGACGGATGGGGCTGTGCTCCGGGGCGTACTTGATGGCGTTGTCCAGCAGGATGCTCACCAGCTGGCGCAGCTTGTCGGCGTCGCCGGAGGTGCGCAGGCCCTCCTGGATGTTGTAGAGCAGCTGGCGGCCCGACTCAAAGGCCACCGGCTCAAAGAGCAGGGCCGTGTCGGTGACCACGTCGCTGAGATCCAGAGGCGTGAACACCAGCTTGTGGCCGCCGTCGTCGGCCCGGGCCAGGGTCAGCATGCTCTCCACCAGCTTTTTCATCCGGCGGGATTCGCTGCGGATATTGTCCACGTAACCCTGGGCGGTCTCCGGCAGGGAGCCGGAGAGCAGATCCGCCGAGGACAGGATGACGGTCAGGGGCGTCTTCAACTCGTGGGAGGCGTCGGACAGGAAGCGCTGCTGTTCCTGCCAGGCCTTCTCCACCGGGCGGGTCACCACGCCGGAGAGCAGATAGCTGAAGCCGAACAGGACCAGAAAGGCGGCCACGCCGATGAGCGCCGTGGTGCCGGTGAGGGAGCGGAGAGTGGACTGCTCCAGGGAGCTGTCGGCAAAGGCGATGCGGATGGAGAGGGGGCCGCTCTCCCGCAGATAGCGCATATGGTAGCTCTCCAGCAGGCCGGAATCCTCCCGCCGCTGCAGGGCCGCCTGCACGATCTTCAGCAGCTCGTTCTGGTCGTCCAGGTCGAAGTAGCTGCTGCCGCTGACCCGCACCGTGCCGCCGGCAAAGACCTCGGCGGTCCAGCAGGGGATGCCGCCGTCCTGGCCGGGCTGGGCGGGACCGTAATTCAGCGCGCCCTGCAGAGCCTGCTGCAGCTGCTCCCGGGTGCGGCTCTCCATGGCGGCGCGGGAGGAGAGGAACACGGCGGTCAGAGACAGCAGCAGCACCGCCGTCACCACCGTCATGGTGACGGCCACCACCTTCCAGCGCAGCTTGCGGATCATGACTCCACCTCCAGGCAGTAGCCCACCAGGCGGATGGTCTTGATGCATACGGCGGAGTGCAGATGGGTCAGCTTCCGGCGCAGGAAGGAGATATAGACCTCCACGTTGTTGTCCTCGGCCTCGGAGTCGTAGCCCCAGACCTTCAGCAGGAGCTGCTCCTTGGTGACGATCTGGCTGCCGTTGCGCATCAGCAGCTCCATCAGGTCGTATTCCCGGCGGCTCAGGCGCACGGAGCGCTCCTGGCAGTTCAGAGTGAAGCTGCTGTTCTCCAGCCGCAGGTCGCCGAAGCTCACCGCGTCGTCCAGCTTCACCTCGCCGCCGCCCCGGCGCAGCAGCAGCCGGATGCAGGCCAGCAGCTCCTGGGCCTCGAAGGGCTTGGTGAGGTAGTAGTCCGCGCCGCTGTCCAGGCCGTGGACCCGGTCCGTCACGTCACTGCGGGCCGTCAGCATCAGCACGGGGACGGCGTGGCCCTCGCCGCGCAGTCGGCGCAGCAGGGTAAAGCCGTCCATCCCCGGCAGCATGGCGTCCAGCAGGATCAGGTCGTAGATGCCGGAGGCGGCGTTGTCCAGACCGGAAACGCCGTCGTGACACATATCGGTGGTGTAGCCCTGCCGGTTCAGCAGGTCCGACAGGGTCCGGGCCAGGCGGACCTCGTCCTCCACAATCAGAATTCGCATGGGTATTCTCCTTATTCGTTCCAGCTCCGCAGCACCGCCAGCGCTGCAGAGTCCATGAGATAGATCGTCGTATCGTCGTTGACCGTGACGCAGCACGCGTCGTCGCCCATGGGAGCCCCCAGGCACAGGGTAAAGGAGGCGTCTCCGCTGTCGGGGTCCACGTACTCCGCCTGCACCGCGGCGGCGGGCGGCGCCAGTCCGCACAGCTCCGCGGCGCCCGCCGAGGGCGCGTAGTCCAGGCACCGCGTCAGGACAGGGGCGGCCAGCAGCTCCTGCAGCTGCCGGATCCGGGGCTCGTCCGTCACGTCCTCGTCGTCCAGGAGCCAATGGCCGCGGCGGACGGTGAACGTCTGCGTGTCTTCGCCGCAGGTGACGCTGACGGTCTGCAGCCGGTCGGCGGACAGGGCGGGCAGCTGGGGCAGCAGGGCCATGTCGTAGATGCTCCGCCCGATGGCGGTCATCATGCGCTCCGGCGCCAGGCAGATCCGGTCCGGGTCGGCGGTGGAGTTGACGTAGTACTCCCCGGACTCGGCCTGCCTGCCGAAGTGATAGGTGACGGGATTGCCCTGCTGGCGCCGCACGGTCACGTATTGCCGCACGTTGTAAAGATCGTAGGTCTCCGGGCCCTGAGGAGCGGACAGGGGCTCCAGGGCCTCCAGCTCCCGGACCATGGACGCCAGATTGTCCACATACCGGCCGTCCAGCGGGAAGGAGGGGTCGTCGGTCCAGAGCCAGTTGCCCTCGTCGTCCCGGTGGAAGCGGAGCAGGCGGTTGCCGTCGCTGCAGTACAGAGCCGTGATGTCGAAGGAGGGGAGCGGCTCGTCCGGCTCC
>JAFRSI010000112.1 GCA_017427645.1 Oscillospiraceae bacterium
CACTGGCCGCGCAATGACAGAAGAGAAACGCTCCGAATTTGTCATTCCGAGGAGGCGGGCAAAGCCCGCCGACGTGGGAATCCGTCCCCTGCGACATAGGCGAGGCGGTGTGATCCAATAACATGTGAGGGTTCTCATGCATCCCATTCCGGCAAAAGAGAAACGGCCCGCCCGGTTGGGCGGACCGTTTCTCTTTTGGCAGCGGGAGAAGGATTCGAACCCTCACATACGGAGTCAGAGTCCGCTGTGCTACCTTTACACAATCCCGCTGTGTTCCTGACGAACAAAAGCCATTATACAGGTTTTGCCGCGTTTGTCAACACTTTTTTTCGCGTTCCGGCGAAAATTTCCGCGGCGCCGAAGAGAGGGGCGGGGAGAGCGCCCGAAGACGCTCCCCCCGCAGAGAGGGGAAGCTTATTTCTGCAGGTCCCGGGCCAGGAAATACTTCTCCAGGGGCTTGTACATGATGGCAAAGATCACCAGGCACAGCACCATGTCGATGGCCACGTAGCTGCCGTTGTAGGCGGCGGAGTAGAGGTAGGGGTTGGTGAAGGTGGTGTTGAACAGCTCCACCGGCTCGTAGATGCGGTAGATGGTGATGCCGCTGATAAAGTGGACGATGAACCGCAGGATGCAGCCCAGCACGGTGCCGGCGAAGACGCCGCCCTTCTTCCGGGCGAAGAGACCGGCAAAGCCCAGCATGGTGAAGGCCACCAGATAGTCCAGCAGCATGCTGGTCCAGCCCCAGGCGTAGGCGCCGTCGAAGATCAGCTGCAGCAGACCGTAGGCGAAGGAGCACAGCAGGCCGGGGCCCAGACCCCAGCGGACGCAGTAGAAGAAGATGGGCAGCATACCGATGCACACGGAGCCGCCCTGGGGCAGCTCAAAGAGCTTCAGGTAGCTGAGGGCGGTGGCCAGAGCCACCATGAGGGCGCCCTCGGTCAGGGCGCGGAGCTTGTTGTGAGACATGTTTTTTCTCTCCTTTTCACAAAAAAAATACCACACGGCGGGCCGTGCGGCGTCGTCATGCGGTGTGCCTTCGGTATTGCGCATTCCTACGCCGGCATTACCCGGATCAGGTTCGAGGGTCGCAGCGGCGTTACGCTGCATCTCAGCCGGCTTGCGCCAGCTCCCCTTGGATTGTGGCGTCATTGTAGCACCCGCTCCGGCGTTTGTCAAGAGGGGGAGAGGGGGATCAATGTGCCGCCCGGCTGCGGAAAAAACGCCCCGTTGTTTTTGCAGAAGGCCTTGACTTTATCACGGCAGTCACATAAACTAAAGACAGATATTACCAATTCGGATTATCCGCGTGCAAACGCGGCGATGGAGGGCGTATTATGGAACTGCTGCAAGCCATTCAGGGCAGGAGGAGCATCCGCAGATATCAGGACAGGGACGTGCCGCCGGAATCAGTGCGGGAGCTGATCGACGCGGCCCGGCTGGCGCCCTCCGGCGCCAATTCCCAGCCGTGGCGCTTCGTGGCGGTCCGCTCGGCGGAGAAGCGCAAGGCTCTGCGGGACGGAACAGTCCGCTTTGCGGCAGACGCCCCGCTGGTGATCGCCTGCTGCGTGGATCTGGACGCCTACCGGGACGTGGGAAGGCTGGGCGCAGAGATGCGCGCCAACGGCATGTTCGACGGGGTAGACGCCACCACAGCCGTATTCGATGAATTCGTCCGGACGGAGAAGCCTCTGACCGAGGCCGCCCTCCGGTCCAACTGCATGTTCAACTCCGCCTTTGCCATGGAGAATCTGGTGCTTCGGGCCCATGACCTGGGGCTGGGCGCCTGCATCGTGGCCATGTTCAACCAGCAGATCGTCAGGGAGATCCTGGAGCTGCCGGACAACGTCGTGATCACCGCGCTGATCGCCGTGGGCTATCCGGCCCAGTCCCCGGCCGCCCGCCCGCGGCTGGCGCTGGAGGAGGTCTTTCTGAAGGAGATCTGAGCGGCTCGCTCCGCGTCGCGTCTTGCATGGGCGCGGCGGAGGCCGCCGCGGCGGAGTTGGCCGCCAAAAAGGCGGAGAAGCCGGACGGGAACAAGTAAAAACCATGCGAAAAGAAGCGGCGTCCCCGGTGCGGGGGCGCCGCTTTGACTGTCAAAATGGGATCGGAAACGGCTTTTTCTCACTCCCGCTCCCGGGCCTGCTGTCTGCGGGCCCGGCATTTCCGGTCCGTCCTCTCCGCGATCCGCTCTTTACAATCCGCTCGCCTCCCGGTATAATAACAACAGCAGCACAGCAGCGAGCTGAAGCGGCAGACAACGCACCGGAACGTGAAAGGAGAAGAGAGATGAACGACGAAAAGAAATTCGCAACCCCTTACGATTTCAAGGGGCGCATCCCCCTGCGCCACGCCATCCCCCTGGGCATCCAGCACGTGCTGGCCATGTTCGTGGGCAACTTGACCCCGCTGATCATCATCTGCGGCGCCTGCGGCATCACCTCCGGCGACCCGGCTCTGTACGTGGCCCTGCTGCAGAACGCCATGCTGGTGGCGGGCCTGGTGACCCTGGTCCAGCTGTTCTCCATCGGCCCCATCGGCGGGCAGGTGCCCATCATTATGGGGACCAGCTCCGGCTTCCTGGGCGTCATGCGCTCCGTGGCGGCCACCATGGGCGGCGGCGTCATCGCCTACGGCGCCATCCTGGGCGCCTCCATCGTGGGCGGTGTGTTTGAAATGGTCCTGGGCTTTTTCATCAAGCCCCTGCGCAAGCTGTTCCCGCCGGTGGTCACCGGCACGGTGGTGCTGGCCATTGGCCTGAGCCTGATCTCCGTGGGCGTCAACTCCTTCGCCGGCGGCTCCGGCGCCAAGGACTTCGGCTCCCTGGAAAACCTGCTGATCGGCTTCTTCGTCCTGGCGGTGATCGTGGCGCTCAAGCACTTCACCAGGGGCATCACCTCCTCGTCCTCCATTCTGATCGGCATCATCCTGGGCTACGTGCTGTGCGCCGTCCTGGCCGCCGTGCTGCCCACCTCCGCCGTGGACGCCGACGGCGCCGAATTTACCAAGTCCTGGGTGCTGAACTGGAGCCGCATCCGGGACGCAGCCTGGATCTCCGTGCCCAGGATCCTGCCGGTGAAGCCCACCTTTGAGATGGGCGCCATCCTGCCCATCGGCATCATGTTCATCGTCACCGCGGTGGAGACCGTGGGCGACACCGCCGGCTGCATCGA
>JAFRSI010000113.1 GCA_017427645.1 Oscillospiraceae bacterium
CAGCGAAGGCAGCTTCAGCAGCAAACAGTCCGGTGGACTGTTTGCGCAGCGAGAATCGAGCCTCGCGGCGCGCGGTGGCTGCGCCAACGCGTGCCGAAGGTTTTTTTTGATTCACTGATCGGCAGCCGCCGAGCGAGCCTCGCGGCGCGCGGTGGCTGCGCCCGGACACGGCGAATGGAGCAGATATAGATCCCCCTGTCCCTGCGCACCGGCTGGCGGATCTTTTGCTGCCGTTTGCTGAGCGATAACCCAAACGCGGGACCTCCGGCCCGGCCGGAGGTCCCGCGTTCTGTCTGCCCATTCAGTTCAAATGGTGCTTGAAGTTGCCGCTGGTGTGGACGCCCTCCTGAATGGTGATAAAGGCCTGGGGATCGATGGCGTGGACGGCCTGCTGCAGCGTCTCGATCTCGTACTTGCTCAGGCACACGCACAGCACCCGCACCTGGTCGCCGGTGTAGGCGCCGCAGCCCTCCCAGTAGGTCACGCCGCGGGCTACCGCCGCCATGATGGCCTTGGGCAGCTCGTCGCCCTGCTCCTTGGTCATGATCAGGGCCTGGGCGGTGATGTTCTGCTGGTGCATCCGGTCGACGAACACGGAGGTCACCACGGAGAAGATGGAGGAGTAGATCACCGTCCGGGTGTCGAACAGCGCCAGGCACAGCAGGTACAGGCACACGTTGAACATGATGCCCATCTTGCCGACGGTGACGCCCTTCTTCTTGGACAGGTAGATCCACAGAATGTCCATGCCGCCGCTGGAACCGCCGCAGGTGAGGATCAGGCCCAGGGCCAGGCCGTTCAGCAGACCGCCCACCAGGCAGGAGGTCAGCAGGTCCTCCACCACCGGCTGGGCCGGCACGGGCAGCACGGTCATCAGGACCGACTGCAGCACCGTGCACAGGATCAGCTTGAATACGAAGGTCTTGCCCATGGACTTCCATGCCAGCAGCAGCAGGGGCACGTTGGCGATCAGGTACAGGGTGCCGGCCAGGTCCACATCCGTGACGCGGATGCCCAGCTGGGTGTCCAGCAGGGTGCGGATCACCTGGCACAGGCCCAGCAGGCCGCCGTTGTAGAGGCCGTGGGGCACGATGAAGAAGTTTACGGTAAAGGCAGCCAGCGCCGCGCCGAAGACCAGGGTGGCCAGGCGCATCCAGGTGCTATGTACAGCTTTGTTCAGCATATTGTTTCCTCCTTGGATTTTTGCAGTTCACTCATTATATTTGTTTATCGGGAAAAGTCAACCCCTTTTTCTGTCCAGACGGCGGGAAACTTCCCCGCCGGAACGGGATTTTTTCTATTGACAAACCGGGGAAAGCGTGTTAATATATCATCCGCTGGACACGCTGGTGTAGCTCAGCTGGTAGAGCAGCTGATTTGTAATCAGCAGGTCGGGGGTTCGAATCCGTCCACCAGCTCCATCGTCGGCGCGGATTTCGTATCGCTCGCCGCCTCGCGGGCTCGACGGCTCGTTCACTCCGTCGCGCCTCCTCTCAAAATCACAAACGCTTTGCTGGTTTGTGATTTTGGCAGAAAGCGAACTAAATATGGGGGAATTCCCGAGTGGCCAAAGGGGACAGACTGTAAATCTGCTGGCGATGCCTTCGGTGGTTCGAATCCACCTTCCCCCACCAAAGCGAAAATCCTGTCACGAGAGTGGCAGGATTTTTGCTTTGTATTCTTCATTCTTAAGCTTTCAGTCTTCATTCTTCAGTTTTTCCGACAGGATTTTCTAAATGAATACTGAAGAATGAAGACTGAAAAATGAAGAATTGTTGCGAAATCGGGCGTTTTCCGATATAATAGGGCGGTATAGATAAAAGCTGAACACATGCCCACGGAGAATGCCAATGTACAGCGCTGCAAATTTTATGCTCAATTTTTGGCAATCAAGGACTTGATGCCGTGGATTGTCCAGTTTGATTTTGAGGGGAAGCAATGTAAATCAATCCAGGCTTTCAATCTGTTCGACATAGCATGATCCTTTTCCAAGAGTTCGAATCCATCTGTCAAAACCGCAAATCCCTCTTTTTCGTACCCGCTTACACAAGGAAAGCCGACGCCCGTGCGGGCGTTGGCTTTCCTTTTTGCGTATCGGCATGTTTTTTCTCGTCGGTAAGCGAGTTTTTATTGCTCGCCGCGTCGATCCGTTATATGATGGATACAGCGGCAAACCCGATATGTTCCGCACAACACGGCAAAGGAGACCATACCATGATCCGAAAACTGATCCGCCAGATGCTGACGGCGCAGATCTTTTCTGCGCTGACGGTGTCGCTGTGCCTTTTGATCGACAGCGTTATGATCGGCCGCTTCCTGGGCGTGGAGGCCATCGCCGCCTATCAGCTGGCCAACCCCATCCTGCTGGTGATCGGCGCGCTGGGCAGCATGCTGTCAGCAGGCATTCAAGTGTCCTGCAGCCGGTCCCTTGGCCGCGGCGCTCAGGAGGAGACCAACGCCGGATACTCCTCCGCCGTAGTGCTGACCGCCGGCATCTCCCTGTTTCTGATGCTGCTGGTGCTGGTTTTCCGCTCTCCCATTGCCACAGGGATGGGCGCAGGCAGGGAAGGGGTCCTGTACGATCAGACCCGAGGCTATCTGGCGGGCTTCATCATCGGCGCGCCGGCGTCCATGGGCGCGCTGATCCTGGTGCCCTTCCTGCAGATGGCGGGGCAGAGCGGCCTGCTCATTGCCGCCGTTCTGGGAATGACCGTCTCGGACGTGGCACTGGACCTGCTGAACGTGCTGGTGTTCCATGGCGGCATGTTCGGCATGGGGCTGGCCTCCTCCATCAGCTACTACGTGGCCCTGGTGGTGGGCTGCTTCTATTTCCTCTCCAAAAAGTGCGTGTTCCGCTTCTCCCGGCGGCTGGTCACCGGGAAGAAGATTTCGGAGCTGTTCCGCTGCGGCGTCCCCGCCGTGTTCAACATGACCTCCTCCGTGATCCTGATCTTCCTGCTGAACAAGATCCTGCTGGGAACGGGCGGGAGCGACGCCGTGGCAGCCTATTCCGTGCTGACCTCTATCGGCAACTCCAGCAACTGCATCGCCACGGGAATCGGCGGCGTGGCTCTGACGCTGGCCGGCATCCTCTACAGCGAGGAGGATCGCTCCAGCCTGGAGGACGTGATGAAGCAGCTCTTCCGCTATTCCGTGGTCCTCGGTCTTGCCATGGGCGTCATCCTGCTGGTGCTGGCCCCCGTTTTCGTGGGATTCTTCATCCCCAAAGCCGGAGCTCCGCAGTCCATGGCCACCCTGGGCGTCCGCCTGTTTGCCGCCGGGCTGGTCCCCTGCTGCATCAACAGCGCGCTGAAAAACTCCTATCAGGTCATGGGGCGGGAAAAGCTGACGGAGGCCATCTCCCTTCTGGAGGGCGCCTTCTTCCCGGTGCTGGCGGCCTTCCTGCTGAGCCGCTTCCTGGGGACGACGGGCGTGTGGTTCTTCTTCGTTCTGGGGCAGACGATCACGCTGCTGGCAATAGGCCTCTATATCCGCGCCCGGACAAGGACGGCTCCCTGGAGGAACGGCGCGTTCCTGCTGCTGCGGGACGATTTCAGCGTACCCCCGGACCACGTGCTGGAGGCGAATATCCGGACCATCCAGGAGGCGGAAGCCGTCGTGCGGCAGGCCGGGGCCTTCTGCCTGGGCCACGGGGAGAGCGCCCGGACCAGCAACCGGATCGCCCTGTGCATCGAGGAAATGACCAGCAACGTGATCCTGCACGGATTTACCAAGGACGCGAAGCCCCACCACCTCTCTGTCCGCGTTCTCCGCAAGCCCGACGAATGGGTCCTGCGCTTCCGTGACGACTGCCGCGCCTTTGATCCGATCCACTATATCCCGCGGGAGGGCAAGGACGCCCTGGGCATCCGCCTGATGCTGGCTCTGGCTGCAGACGCCAAGTATATTTACTCGCTGAATCTCAACAATCTGACGCTGAAGCTGCCGGCAGAAAAGTATTTACAACGCGGCCAAAATACGATATAAAAACTATAAGGACAAGGCAAACGACACATGAAGGAGGTAGCTATGGACTTTCATCTGAGCAAGACCCATTTGCTGCAGCAGCAACTGTTCCGGACCTTTGCCGAGACGGAGATCCGCCCGCTGGCAAAGGAAATGGACGAAAACGAGGCCTACGACCCCGCGCTGCTGGCCAAGCTCCAGAAATACGGCTTTCTGGGCATCCCCTACAGCCGCGAATACGGCGGCGCCGGCGCCGATACCCTGACCTATACCCTGTGTATGGAAGAGGTGTCCAAGGTGGACGCCAGCACGGGAATCACCATCTCCGTGCATACCTCCCTGTGCTGCTCCTGCATCAACAACTACGGCACGGAGGAGCAGAAGCAGAAGTTCCTGCGCCCCCTGCTGGACGGCCGGCAGGTGGGGAGCTTCGGCCTGACGGAGACCAACGCCGGCTCCGACGTGCAGGGCGCCCAGACGGTGGCCGTCCGGGACGGCGACGACTGGATCATCAACGGCTCCAAGATCTTCACCACCAACTCCGGCTTTGCGGACGTGTGCGTCGTCTTCGCCATCACGGACCGCACGGTGCCCGCCGCCAAGGGCCTGACCGCGTTCATCGTGGACCTGAAGAACACCCCGGGCGTGACCGTCAGCGAGAATATCGAGCGCATGGGCATCCGGGCCGCCTCCAACTGCATCGTCACCTACGACCACGTCCGGGTGACGCCGGATCGGGTGCTGGGCCCCGTGGGCCGCGGCTTCAAAATCGCCATGGGCGCGCTGGACTGCGGCCGCATCGGCATTGCCGCCCAGGCGGTGGGCATCGCCCAGGGCGCGCTGAACGAGGCCATCAAGTACGGCAAGGAGCGCAAGCAGTTCGGCAAGCCCATCAACTCCTTCCAGAACACCCAGTTCAAGATGGCGGAGATGCAGACCAAGATCGACGCCGCCCGGCTGATGACCTGGCGCGCCGCTCTGGCGGAGGACAACCACGAAAACTTCGGGCCGCTGGCGGCCATGGCGAAGCTCTTCGCCTCCGACGTGGCCAACGAGGTCTGCCGCTTTGCCGTGCAGGCCATGGGCGGCTACGGCTACTGCCGCGAGTATCCCGTGGAGCGCATGCTGCGCGACGCCAAGATCACCGAGATCTACGAGGGCACCTCCGAGGTCATGAAGATGGTGATCTCCGGCTCCATGAAGCTGAAGTAAGGGGGGCAGAAGAATGAAGATCGTTGTTTGTATCAAGCAGGTTCCCGACACCGCTGAGGTGAAGCTGGACCCCAGGACCGGCACCCTGATCCGCGAGGGCGTGCCCAGCATCATCAACCACGACGACAAGGCCGGACTGGAGGCCGCCTTGCGGCTGCGCGAGCAGTTCGGCGGCACGGTGACCGTGGTGTGCATGGGTCCGCCCCAGGCCGATATCGCCCTGCGGGAGGCCCTGGCCATGGGCGCCGACGACGCCTGTCTGCTGTCCGCCCGTGAATTCGGCGGCAGCGACACCTACGCCACCGCCACCGTCATTGCCGCCGCGCTGAAGAAGATCGGCTTCGACCTGGTGATCACCGGGCGGCAGGCCATCGACGGCGATACGGCCCAGGTGGGTCCCCAGATCGCCGAGCAGCTCCACATCCCCCAGGTCAGCTACGCCGAGGAGCTGCGCCTGGAGGGTGACAGCGTCATCGTCAGACGGCAGTTTGAGGACCAGGCCCACCTGCTGAAGGTGAAGCTGCCCTGCCTGGTGACGGCCCTCTCCGAGCTGTGCGAGGCCCGGTACATGTCCACCTACGGGATCGTGGACGCCTATAAAAAGGAGATCACGGTCTGGGGCTTCGAGGATCTGAAAAACGATCTCAACCCCGCCTGGATCGGTCTGAAGGGATCTCCCACCCACGTATTCCAGTCCTTTGGCAAGCAGGCAAAAGCGGCGGGCACGCGCATGACCGGCCTCTCCGCTGACGAGGCCGTGGCGGCGATCATGGACAAGCTGATCGAGCGCCACATCATCTGACGAGGGAGGGAACGACATGAGCAAGGATATTTTCGTATTTGCCGAGCAGCGCAGCGGCGCCGTCCAGAAGGTGAGCCTGGAGCTCATCGGCGAGGCCGCCCGGCTGGCTGCCGACCTGGGCGAGCAGGTGGTGGCCGTCCTCATGGGCTATCAGGTGGCGGACAAGGCCCCTCTCCTGTGCCAGTACGGCGCCGAAAAGGTGCTGGTGGTGGATCACCCGGTGCTGGAGCACTACACCACGGAGCCCTACGTCAAGGCCATGGAGTATATCATCCGCACGTACGATCCCAACGTGGTGCTGTACGGCGCCAGCTCCATCGGGCGCGATATGGCGCCCCGGGTGGCGGGCCGGATCCACACCGGCCTGACGGCGGACTGCACCCGCCTGGACGTGGACGTGGAGAAGTACCAGGCCTACCTGCGCAGGGCCAGCCAGATCCCCGCCGAGCGCATCGACAGCCTGGACAAGACCGACCGCAACCTGAAAATGACCCGTCCCGCCTTCGGCGGCAACGTGATGGCCACCATCATCTGCCCCGAGTACCGCCCCCAGATGGCCACGGTGCGGCCCGGCGTCATGGAGATGCCGGAGCGCAATCCCGACGCCGTGGGCGAGATCGTGATGGTGGACGCCGGGCTGTCCATGGAGGATCGGAACGTGGAGATCCTGGAGGTGGTCCGCAGCGGGAAAAAGGCCGTGGATATCACCGATGCGAAGATCCTGGTGTCCGGCGGCCGGGGCGTGGGCGGCCCGGAGGGCTATGAGCCCCTGCGTGAGCTGGCCGCGGTGCTGGGCGGCGAGGTGTCCTCCTCCCGCATCGGCGTGGACAGCGGCTGGATCGAGAAGGACCGCCAGGTGGGCCAGACCGGCAAGACGGTGCACCCCGACCTGTATATCGCCTGCGGCATCTCCGGCGCCATCCAGCATCTGGCCGGCATGGAGAGCTCGGAGTGCATCATCGCCATCAACACCGACGAGAACTGCCCCATGATGAAGATCGCCGACCTGGGCATCGTGGGCGATCTGAAGGTGATCGTCCCCAAGCTGACGGAGGCCATCAAGGCCTATCGGGCGGAGCAGCGCATCGGCTGACCGCGCGGCCGGTCCGGCGACCGGGAAGGGCAAGCTGACACCTTCGTGCCGCGGGCGATGCGGAAGCGGCAAGACTTTTTGGACAAACACAGACGCAGGGGGGTCTCCTCCCTGCGTCTCTTTTTGGCTTTTCCGCCTCGCGCGGTTGCAATGACTCCGTTTTTCGGGTAAAATGGCGGCAGAAAGAGGCATCAGTATCTGCGGAGGTGTATCGTGAGAAGAAAAGATCGTGAAATCACACAGATCGGGGAGATCCTCCGGATCGTCCAGGGCGCCAGGTATCTGCACCTGGGGCTCTTTGACGGCGAGGCCCCCTACGTGGTCCCCCTCCATTTCGGCTATGAGCTGACGGACGGAAGGCTCATCTTCTATATGCACAGCGCCAGGGAGGGGCACAAGCTGGATCTGATCCGGGCCCATCCCCAGGTCTGCGTGGAGCTGGAGTGCAGCGTGGAGCCCATCTCCGGCGGGGACGTCCCCTGCGAATACGGCGCGGCCTTTGCCTCCGTGATGGGCCGCGGGACCGCGGAGATCGTCTCCGACCAACAGGAGAAGCTCCACGGTCTGGCACTTCTGATGCGCCACCAGACCGGCCGCCGCTTTGCCATGGACGCCGCTATGGCGGCCGCCGTGGAGATCATCAAGGTCACGCTCCCGACGTATACCGCCAAGGTCAAGCCGCATCCCCGGCAGGAGGCGGCTCCCCGGAACGGGGAGACCTCGCCCCGGCGGGAGATCCCCATCACCGCCTTTGACCGGGTCCGCATCGGCCAGACGGAGAACGCGGCGGCCGGCACGGGCTGCACGGTGTTCGTCTGCAGGGAGGGCATGCGCGCCGGGCTGGACGTGCGCGGCGGCGGACCGGCCTCCCGGGAGAGCCAGCTGCTCCATCCGCTGATGGCGGCGCAGTTCGTCCACGCCATCGTGCTGGGCGGCGGCAGCGCCTTCGGCCTGGGCGCGGCAGACGGCGTGATGCGGTGCCTGGAGGAGCGGGACATCGGATACGACGTGGGCGTGACGAAGGTCCCGCTGGTGGCCCAGTCGGATATCTTCGACCTGACCGTGGGAGACGCCCGCGTCCGGCCCGACGCCGCCATGGGCTACGAGGCGGCGCGGCTGGCCCTGGACGCGCCCAATTACCGGGACGGCGGCTTCGGCGCCGGCTGCGGCGCCACGGTGGGAAAGATCCGGGGCATGGATCACTGCATGAAATCCGGGATCGGAAGCTGGGCCGTGCAGATCGGTGATCTGCAGGTGGGCGCCGTGGCCGTGGTCAACGCCCTGGGAGACGTGTACGACTGGCGGACGGGGCAGGAGGTCGCCGGGCTGCTGACGGAGGACCGGACCGGCCTGCGCAGCACGGCGGAGTACATGGAGGGCAGCGTCCGGGTGGTGGACAACAAGTTCACCGGCAACACCACCGTGGCCGTGGTGATGACCAACGGGCGCTTCGAGAAGTCCCAGCTGTGCAAGATCGCCGGGATGGCCCACGACGGCCTGGCCCGGTCCGTCCGCCCGGTCCACACCTCGGCGGACGGGGACAGCATCTACGCCGTCTCCGTGGGCAACGTGGAGGCGGATCAGGACCTGGTGGGGATCCTGGCGGCGGAGGCGGTCAGCGGGGCGATCCTCCGGGCCGTGGAGAGCGCGGAGAGCGCCTACGGCTATCCCGCGGCAAGGGAGCTCCGGGGACGGGAAAACAGATAAATATGCAAAAAAAGCAAGGATTTTCCTCTTGCATCGGCTATCGCTGCGTGATATGATGCCCCCGAGAGAGGATCACCCGGAGAAAAGGAGGTCATATGTTGAAGAAACGCGGAGAAATCGCCATCGCCCTGGCGCTGCTGGGCGCCGCGTCCGCCCTGTGCCTGAAGCTGATGAAGAAGGCCGGAGAGTGGCTGGACGAGGACCAGAGAAAAGCGGAAAAGATCTGGGAAAACGAGGAAGAGACCCCGTACGAGGAAGAGGCGACCGAAGAGGATTTTGCGGACTGAAACATGAAAGGGCCTGCGCCGTCTGGCGCAGGCCCTTTTACGATAGACGCGGTTATTTCTCCGGCTTCTTTTCGAACTCCTGGGCCACCTGCTGCAACAGCTCCCGGATGGGCAGGTGCTGGGGGCAGGCTTCCTCGCACTGGCCGCAGCCCACGCAGTCGGAGGCCTTGGCGCTCTTGGCGGTGATGGTCTCGTAGTAGAAATCCTGGTTCCAGTCGTTGAACAGCTTCTTGGCGTTCATGCAGGAGAACAGCCGGGGGATGCGGATGCCCATGGGGCAGCCGTCCGTGCAGTAGCTGCAGGAGGTGCAGGGGATGGTTTTCAGCTCCGTGAAGATCCGGCGCACCTGCTCCACGGCCTCCCGCTCCCGCTGGTCCAGGGGGCGGAAATCCCGCATGAAGCTCAGGTTGTCCGCCATCTGGGCCGTGTCGCTCATGCCGCTGAGGGTCATGAACATCTGGGGGAAGCCGGCGGCATAGCGGATAGCGTAGCTGGCGTCGCTGCCGCCGCCCAGATCGGCAAGCACCCGGTGGGCCTGCTCCGGCAGGCGGGCAAGATTGCCGCCCTTCACCGGCTCCATGACGATGACGGGCTTGCCGAACTTCTCGCAGACCTCGTAGACCTTCCGGCTCTCTACGGAGGCGTCCTCGTAGTCGGCGTAGTTGAACTGGATCTGCACCGCCTCCAGCTGGGGGTACTCGGTGAGGATCTGCTCCAGGACCTCCGCCTTGTCGTGGAAGGAGATGCCCACGTGGCGCACGCGGCCCTGCTCCTTCAGCTCAAAGGCGGTCTCGTAGGCCCGGCAGGTCTTGAATTTTTTGAAGACGCCGGCGTTCTGGGCGTGCATCAGATAGAAGTCGAAATAGTCCACCCCGCAGGCGGCCAGCTGCTGCTCAAAAAGGGGGACGATGTCCTCCTGCTTGCGGAAGTAGGGGGCGGTGAGCTTGTTGGTCAGGATGTAGCGATCCCGGGGATAGCGGCGGGCCAGACCGTCCCGGATGGCCGTCTCGCTCTTGCCGCTGATATAGCCGTGGGCCGTGTCGAAGTAGTTGAAGCCGGCGGCCAGAAAATCGTCCACCATCTGCTCAAACTGGGGCAGATCCACCTCCTCACCCACCATGGGCAGGCGCATGCAGCCAAAGCCAAAGTTGCCGTTGACCTCGGGAAAGAATTTGTTGGGCGTCATGGGGCATACCTCCGTTTGTCAGGATAAAGCACGGGTGCTCTTTTTTATGATGAAGCAGAAAAGGGGATAAGTCAAGGAAAAGTTTTCCGCCGGCGCGCTTTTCCGGGCTGTCGGTACGGCATTGTGCCCATATCCGGGAAACTATTTTTGTAAAAATCGTTTCTTGCGCCGCCGGCACGACAATGATATACTTGATTTGAAAAAGTTCGGAAAAGAGTGGTGATATATGGAAAAAGCGGCACCAAACAGCCTGGAATTGAAGCAAAAGATCCTGGACGCCACCATCCCGCTGTTCAACGCGCGGGGCCTGAAGTTCACCATGGACGAGCTGGCCCGCAGTCTGGCCATGAGCAAGAAGACCATCTACGCCGCGTTCCCCGACAAGGCCACGCTGCTGCACGAGATGGTGGACTACTGCTTCGACTTCATCGGCCAGAGCAAGGAGCGCATCATCCGGGACGAGGGCGGCGATCTGCCCCACAAGCTGCGGCGGGTGCTGAGCCTGCTGACGGACAAGTACGAGAGCATCGACCTGAGCCGCCTCCACGTGCTGCGGGAGAAATACCCGGCGGTGTACGCCCACGTGGCCCAGCGGCTGGAGAGCGGCTGGGAGAGCACGGTGGCCCTGCTGGAGCAGGGCATGGCCGAGGGCTCCCTGCGCCGCGTCCCCATTCCCATCTTCAAGACCATGATGGAGGCCACGCTGGAGCGGTTCTTCCAGGACGACGTGCTGGTGCGCAGCGGCCTGACGTACCGGGAGGCCCTGGAGCACGTGGTGGACATTCTGTTGCGCGGCATCATTGCCGGAAAGGAGGACGGGACCTGTGAATAAGCGAATCGCACTCAACGACGGCTGGGAGTTTACCCGGTCGTTCACCGACGCATTTCTGCAGCCGGGCAGCCCTGCGGACGAGACCGTGCGCCTGCCCCACACCTGCGCGGAAACGCCCTACGACTATTTTGACGAGTCCGTCTACCAGATGGTATGCGGCTACCGGCGGACGCTGACCGTCCCCGCGGAGTGGGCGGACAAGTGCCTGCTGCTGACCGTGGGCGCCGCCGGCCACATGGCCGAGGTGTTCCTGGACGGGGAAAAGCTGGCGGAGCACCGCTGCGGCTATACCGCCTTCACCGTGGACCTGACGGGCCGGGCCCTGCCGGGCCGGGAGCACCTGCTGGTCATCAAGGTGGACAGCCGGGAAAATCTGGATCAGCCCCCCTTCGGCTTCGTCATCGACTACATGACCTACGGCGGCCTCTACCGGGAGGTGTGGCTGGAGGTGAAGGAGCCGGCCCACATCTCTGACGTGTTCGCCAAGCCCCGCCCGGTGGGCGAGGGCGGCGAGGTGGAGAGCGAGGTCTACTGCACCGGCCTCTCCGCCGGGGCCGACGCCGTGCGGCAGTCGCTGTGCCTGGACGGGCGCGAGGTCGCGGCCCGGACCGTCCCTCTGTCGGGTCTGAACCTGATGGAGGCGTTTATCCCCGTGAAGCTGGAGGCGCCGGAAATCCGGGCCTGGGACCTGGACAGCCCTACCCTCTACACGCTGACCACGGAGCTTCTGCGGGACGGCGCGGTGCTGGACAGCCACGCCGTCCGGATCGGCTTCCGGGACATCCGCTTTGCCGCCGACGGATTCTGGCTCAACGGCCGCAAGGTGAAGCTCCGGGGCCTGAACCGCCACCAGAGCTACCCCTACGTGGGCTACGCCATGCCCGCCGCCATCCAGCGCATGGACGCGGACGTGCTGAAAAAAGAGCTGGGCCTCAACGCCGTGCGTACCTCCCACTATCCCCAGTCCCACCACTTCCTGGACCGGTGCGACGAGCTGGGCCTGCTGGTGTTCACCGAGATCCCCGGCTGGCAGCACATCGGCACCAGTCCCGCTTGGCGGTGGCAGGCGGTGGACAACGTGGCGGACATGGTGCGCCAGTACCGCAACCACCCCTCCGTCATCCTCTGGGGCGTGCGGATCAACGAGTCCAGGGACGACGACGAGCTCTATAAAAAGACCAACGAGACAGCCCGGAAGCTGGACCCCACCCGCCCCACCGGCGGCGTGCGGTGCATCAAGAAGAGCCACCTGCTGGAGGACGTCTACACCTACAACGACTTTATCCACGACGGGGAGCAGAAGGGCTGCGAGGCCAAGAAGGACGTGACCTCCGACAGCAGGAAGGCGTATCTTATCAGCGAGTACGGCGGCCATATGTTCCCCGCCAAGATGTTCGACAGCGAGCTGCATCTGCTGAGCCACACCCTGCGCCACGCCGCCGTGCTGGACGCGGTGAGCGCCGAGGACGACATCGCCGGCAGCTTCGGCTGGTGCATGGCCGACTACAACACCCACCAGGATTTCGGCAGCGGCGACCGGATCTGCTACCACGGCGTGCTGGATATGTTCCGCAACCCCAAGCCGGCGGCGGCGGTGTACGCGGTGGAGCAGGACGAGATCCCCGTGCTGGAGATCAGCTCCGACCTGGCCATCGGCGAGCACCCGGCCAGCAATATGGGGGAGATCTACATCCTCACCAACGCCGACAGCGTGCGGATGTACCGCAACGGCCTGCTGCTCCGTGAGTACACCCACGCCGACAGCCCCTACAGGCATCTGCGCCGGGGCCCCATCCTGATCAGCGACTTCATCGGCCCCCGCCTGGAGCAGGAGGAGGGCATGAAGGCGCCGCAGGCCAACCTGGTCAAGGAGATCCTTAACTACAGCGCCATCTACGGCTTTGCCAAGCTGCCGCCCAAGATCATGGCCAAGGCCGGCATCGCCATGGCGAAATACCATATGAAGTACCAGGACGCCTACGACCTGTACGGCAAGTACATCGGCAACTGGGGCGACACGGCGGCCACCTTCCGCTTTGAGGCGATCAAGGACGGCAGGGTGGTGAAGACCGTGGAGAAGTCCCCGGTGCGGCAGGCGGCGCTGGACGTGAAGGCGGACCACACCGACCTGCGGGAGGGCGACACCTACGACGCGGCCGCCGTCCGCGTGACGGTCCGGGATCAGAACGGCAACCGGCTCCCCTTCTTCAACGGGTCCGTGGAGCTGGAGACCGACGGCCCCATCCAGCTGATCGGTCCCCGGCGGCTGGAGCTGCGGGGCGGCTGCGGCGGCACCTACGTGAAAACTGTGGGTCAGCAGGGCCAGGCCGCGCTGACGCTGAAATGCCAGCAGGCCCCGGCAGTGACCGTCCGGTTCGAGGTGACGGGGGAGCAGCAGAGGAGAGAGTAAAGGAGGAGGGAACCTATGCAAGATAAATCCAAGATCATTTTCGGCAACGTCATTTCCGACGCGGACTACCGCAAGGCCCTGAAATCCAAGGCCAAGTTCGCCCGGAAGTTCGGCGACGACGCCCAGGCGCCCCATCCGGCGGCGGTGATGGAGAATCCCCACATCGGCGACCTGCTGGGCGTGAAGGACATCCGCATCCAGGACGGACCGGGCGACGCCCCCTTCGACACGGAGAAGGGCGTTATCGTGGGCAACATCCGCATGGGCTTCGGCCACTACCGCATCTCCATGGCCATGGCCTCCGCGGCCCGGGCCCTGGGGTATCAGCCCTACTGGATGGACCTGAATTCCTATCCCGACACCACCTGCACCAAGGTGATCAGCGCCCAGAACGACCTGTACTCCCTGGGGTCCCGGATCTCCCAGAAGAGCAAGCTGTTCAACAAGCTGGTCTGGGAGCCCATAAACTACGAGGGCTTCCGCAAGCTCAGCTACAACGCCTCCGACCAGAAAAACGCCGAGCTGATGGCCCCCGTGTTTGAGAACGTTCCCAAGGACATCCCGGTGATCGGCACCCACGTCTGGCCCGCCCAGGCCGCCGTCCACGCGGGGATGAAATACGTGGTCAACGCCATCCCCGACAACTGGCCCATGGCGCTGCATCTGGCCGAGGGCAGCGTCCACACCGTCCAGACCCACTACGCCTACCAGGGTTACCGCATCCTCAACGGCATGCGGGGCCAGGAGGTGCTGCAGGCCATGCCGGCGGACGCCCTGCTCTACACCGGCCACTATATCGACGACGAGCTGGTGCGGAACGTCGAGGCCGACTGCCAGGCCCGCCTGGAGCGGAAGCTCCGGGGCAAGCCCATGCGCTTCCTGCTGACCATCGGCGGCGCCGGCGCCCAGAAGGAGATCTTCGCCGCCATCATCCAGTACCTGCTGCCCATGATCGAGTCCGGCAAGGCCGCCCTGTACGTCAACGTGGGCGACTACCGGGGCGTGTGGGACGAGCTGGTGCGCCAGATCCCGGCCCTGTCCTCCCTGGCCGCGGAGCACTTTGACGACTGGGCGGAGACCCGGCGCTTTGCCGCCGACGCCCTGACCGGCGAAGTCACCGGCGTCCACGCCTTCTATCACGGCAACATCTTCCAGGCGGTGTACGCCACCAATCTGCTGATGCGCAACTGCGACGTGCTGGTGACCAAGCCCAGCGAGCTGGCCTTCTATCCCGTGCCCAAGCTGTTCATCCGCCGCATCGGCGGCCACGAGCAGTGGGGCGCCGTCCACTCCGCCGAGATCGGCGACGGCACCCTGGAGTGCCGGGACATCCCCCACACCCTGCAGATGATCGAGCTGTTCATGACCGACGACGTGACCCTGTCGGATATGTGCGTCAACATTGTGAAAAACAAGTCCATGGGCATCTACGACGGCGCCTATCAGGTGGTCCGGACGGCCATGGGACTGAAGAATAAGAACGAATAAGGAGAGAGAAACGATGAAACTTTCCGGCAAAGCAAAGCTGTCCTACGCGCTGGGCGCAGTGGGCAAGGACATGGTGTACATGCTGTCCGCCAGCTACGTCCTGTACTACTTCCAGGATCTGCTGGGCGTCAGCGCCATCGCCATGGGCGTGATCCTGATGGCGGCCCGGGTGTTCGACGCCTTCAACGACCCCATTATGGGCGTCATCGTGGCCAAGACCAAGACCCGCTGGGGCAAGTTCCGCCCCTGGCTGCTGATCGGCACCCTGACCAACGCCGTGGTGCTGTTCCTGATGTTCGCGGCGCCTCCCGCCATGGACGCCAAGGGGCTGGTGGCCTACGCCGCCGTCACCTACATCCTCTGGGGCGTCACCTATACCATGATGGATATCCCCTACTGGTCCATGATCCCCGCCTTTACCGAGAGCGGCAAGGAGCGCGAGAATCTCACCACCCTGGCCCGCACCTCCGCCGGCGTGGGCAGCGCCATCATCACCATCGCCACCATGGCCGTGGTGCCCGCGCTGGGCAGAATGATGGGCGGTCTGGAGGGCAACGCCGGTCAGATCGTAGGCTTCAAGTGGTTCTCGCTGGTCGTGGGCGTCCTGTTCATCCTCTTCATCGGCTTGACCTGCCTCAACGTCAAGGAAAGCTCCACCGCGGAGATGAAGACCGCCTCGGTCAAGGATATGTTCAAGGCCCTGGTCCAGAACGACCAGGCCATGACCGTCACAATCGCCATCGTGCTGATCAACTGCGCGGTCTACATCACCTCCAACCTGGTCATTTACTTCTTCAAGTATGACTTTGGCACCACGGGCTGGAACGACGCCTACGTGCTGTTC
>JAFRSI010000114.1 GCA_017427645.1 Oscillospiraceae bacterium
CCGCTGCGGGCGGCGGTGACCTCGATGCGCATGGTGGCGTCAGCGGCGCCGGTGACGTTCGCGTTGTACCACTTGCCGTCCTTCAGGGACTTGTACTGCCACCGGTAGGTCAGACCGTCGCCGATGGCCTCTACGGTGAAGCTGGCAGTGGCGCCCACGGCGCCGGTGAAGTCCGCGGGCTGAGAGGTGATCCGCATACCGATCATGGTGGTGTAGTAAGCGGTGCCGGAGGGAGCTTCCTTCCACCAGCGGACGCCGGTAGCCGCGGAGGTGTTGCTGCTGCCGGACCAGAAGTAGTTGCTGTTGGTGCTGAAGCTCAGGAGGGGATAGCCGCCGTTGTTGGCATTGGTGGCGCTGCTGGCGTCCGTCTTGGTGCCGGGCGTCCAGTCGCAGTTGCCGGAGGTGTAGGTGGTGTAGCCCGCCAGATAGGAGGAGGAATCCATGCCTACGTAGGTGCCGGTAGACACGCTCTGGATGGAATAGTAGCTGCCGTGGGGCACCAGCGTAAAGATGCAGTCATCGGACACGTTGGACAGCGTGGTATCCGTCAGAGTGACGCCGGAGGCGGCATAAGCAACGGCATTGCCAGCATTTTCGATTGCTTCGCCGTTGGAGCCGGGCGTCACACCCTTCATGAGGTACATGCTGCTGTTGGTGCCGTAGGTGATCACGTATCGGCCGGCCCAATCCGAGAGAGCCTCGTTGACCAGCTGGTAGCTGACCTCTTCGCCGTTCTCCACGCTGTAGGTGAACAGGGCCTTCAAGGTGATTTCCATAGGCGCAATGTAGGTGCCGGTCAGAATGCTGGCGGGGCGAACGTCCACGTTGTCGTAATCCTCGGTGACCCAGCCCAGGAAGCGGCAGCCCTCGGGGCCTTCCACGGTGGGCAGGACGATGCCGGTGTTGGTGTTGGAGATCATGTCTGCCGGACACGTCACGCCCGCGGGTACGGAGAAGTGGACGGGATAGTCATAGCCCAGAGCAGCGGTATAGTCGCCCACGTAGGAGTAGCCGCACACGGTGCAGGTATAGGTGGTGTAACCCTGCTCAGAGGGAGTGGGGGGAGTCACTGCGGCGTTATAGGTGCAGTTCTCGGCCTCCGCCAGACCGCAGACGGAGCAGTAGTGGGAGTGGGTGCCGTCGTTGTTGGAGGTCCAGCCGCCGTAGGTGTGGTCGCCGGTGGCGGGGATCACGGTGTCGGCCAGGGTGATCTCATTCTCGGCGTCGGCGTCGGAGAAGTACTTGCCGCAGCCCTCGCAATACCAGTATTCCGTGTTGCCGGGGGTGCTGCAGGTGGGCTCCGCGGCGGGCACGTAGGTCATGGTATGGGTGTGAGTTACCTCGGGCTCGGTGGTGTAATAGGCGGACGCCACGGAGGTTTCCTTCCACCAGCGGACGCCGGTAGCCGCGGAGGTGTTGGCGCTGCCGGACCAGAAGTAGTTGCTGTTGGTGCTGAAGCTCAGGAGGGGATAGCTGCCGTTGTTGGCATTGGTGGCGCTGCTGGCGTTCGTCTTTGTGCCGGGCGTCCAGTCGCAGTTGCCGGAGGTGTAGGTGGTGTAGCCCGCCAGATAGGAGGAGGAATCCATGCCTACGTACGTGCCGGTAGATGCGCTCCGGATGGAATAGTAGCTGCCGTGAGGCGCCAGCGTAAAGACATAGCTGTCGGCCACGTCGGACAGCGTGGTATCCGTCAGGGTGACGCCGGAGGCGGCATAGGAGGACGCGTTGTTGGCGTTCTCGATCTGGGCGCCGTTGGAGCCGGGCGTCACGCCCTTCATGACGTACATGGTGCTGCTGGTGCCGTAGGTGATGACGTAATTGCCGGACCAGTCGGAGGGGGCGGAAGAAACCAGCTCATAGGCGACTGCGCCGCCGTCCTTCACGCGGGAGAACAGGGCGTACAGGGTGGCGTTGTCGGTGACGGTGTATTCGGCGCCGGGCGCGTAGAATGCGGGCGCCTCGGCGGTTTCCTCAGGCAGCTGGGAGGCGGTCCAGCCGGAGAAGGTCCAGCCGTCGGGGAGATTGCTGACAGAGGAGGGCAGGACGATGGTATCGTAGACCAGCGCGCTCTGGGTGCCTTCGGCGCTGCCGATGGACACGAAGTTCACCGTGTAGGTGGGCTTGGGGGCGAAGTTGACCCGGACGGTGCAGTCCTCGGAGGCGGAGACCGTGACGGTGTTGCCGTTGATGGTGCAGCTGGCGGTGCCGGAGATCACGTCGCAGCTCTCCACGTAGTAGCCGGCGGCGGGAGTGCAGTTGATGGTGCTGCCGTTCACCGCGACGGTGCCCCAGGCGGTGTTGTTGGAAACCGCGGTGAGGGTAAAGGTCACGTCGTCGGTGTAGGCCTTGATGCGGTAGTCGCCGTTGTCCGGGCAGTCGGTCCAGGAGCCGTTGGGCTCTTTATAATAGGAGGTGTTGCCGTGGTTGGTGTGGGTCCAGTTGGCCCAGGAGACGACGCTGGAGTCATTGAAGTTGGCGTCGTAGGGCGTGTGGACATATTTGCCGCTCTCATCGGCCACGGGAACACTCTGGGTGAAGACCACGGAGAAGGTGTCGCCGGCAGACAGGGAGACGGGATTCTCCAGCGGGATGGTGTAGTAGCCGGAGAAGGTCAGGGTGCCGGTCTGGGTGGTCATCAGGGTGCCGGAGGAGGGGTTGCCGGTGGTGGGATTCTTGTAGATCTCCACGGTGTAGGTCAGGGCCTCGTCCCAGTTGCACAGAGCAACGGCGCGCAGGAGCTCGCTGCCCTTTGCGGTGAAGACGTTGGCGACCTTGGTGTTGTTGGCAAAGCCGGTGCGGTTGCCGATGCCGTAGGTGACGACGTTGCAGGAGCCGTCGTACTGATAGTTGTGAGCGTAGTTGTCGATGGGCTCGGCGTCATAGAAGTAGATATAGCCCTCGCCGACGGAGGTGTCCTCGTAAGAGATCCACATATAGCCCTGGTTGAAGTAGCTGGTGCCCCAGCTGTTCTTGCAGAGCCAGGCGCCGCTGCCGGAGGGCTTGTTGGGCTTGAAGTTGGAGGCGGCGATGGAGTCGTCCCAGCCCACGATGGTGATGGCGTGGTTGGCCCACTTGTGGGAGCTGCTGTCCTGACTTGAGGTGTCGATAACGCACTGGTATATATTGGTGTAGGTGGTGTAGCCGCTGGAGGCGCAGTAGCTGATGTTGCCGGCGCCGTACTTCATGATGGCTTCCTTGATGGCATCGATGCTGGTGCCGGGGATCCACTCGGAGTTCTGGACGTGGCAGACGTTGTACTGGTAGGAGTACTGGCTGCCCAGGCCGGAGCTGGCCACGGTGCTGGCCTTGCTGTACTGCAGGGCGGACTGGGATTCGTCCGCGGCGCCGCACCAGCGCTGCAGGGTGTAGGCGGACATCTCGCCGTTGCCGCCGGAATCCAGGCAGGAATCGCTGCCGGTCAGCGTACATTTATCGCCGGTGAGCATGCCCTCGGCGTCATAGGCGGAGGAGTAGTTGAAGAAGCAGTGCTGGGTCTCGGACAGGTTCAGACTGGTGGTGGCGGCGGAGCCGGTACCCACAGGAACCCCGTTCTTGATCATGTAGGCCTCGATGCCGCCCATGGCCGCATGGGCCCAGCAGGAGCCGTAGGGGTTCTGGTCCTTGACGGGAGTGATCCAGCCCTGATTGCGGCTGTCCCACGAGGAGGGCAGCGTATCGCGGGTGGCTTGTTCGCCCATGAGACGGTGATACGTCTCCATATCGCCGCGCCGGTACGCGTCGGACACGGCCTGTGTGCCGTGGACCTCCGCGGGGATGTAGCCGGTGGGCATCGGTTTGCTGTCGTCATGGGAAATGCTCTCTGCGAAAGCGGCGGTCGGCAGGAGGCTGATCACCATCAGAGAGGCCAGAAGGAGTGCCAGGAGTTTTTTGTACGTTCGTTTCATTGCATGGATCTCCTTGTCGCAGATTTGCGCCGTGTCGCGGCACATCAACGCATATATCATAGCACAACAGACACAAGAATGCCACTTAAATTTTTGGTTTTTTATTGAAATCGCACAACTGCCGATGGGGAGGACGGCGGGGACGGAGGTCGGACCGCTTTTCGTGGAAAACGACGGGAAAGCGCCGAAATTTCCGGCAAATCCGCCAATTTTTTGGCACAAAAAACCTTGACGATGGACGGAGGCTATGTTATAATTCCAAATTGCGCGGATATTGTTCCGTGAGTTTTGCCATGCCGTTGGCAGGGAGGGAGACCGTTGCTGGAAGGGCTTGCCGCAAAGGAGAAAGTGACCGGCCTGAAGCAGACCCGCCGTGCCGTGATCGCCGGCCGGGCCGTTCTGGTTTACCTGGCCTGCGATGCCGACCCCTGGCTGACCGAGCCGCTGCGGCTGCTGTGCCGCCAGCAGAACGTCAGCGTGGAGGAGGGCCACACCCTGCAGCAGCTGGGCCGTGCCGCCGGGATCTCGGTGGGCACCGCCGCTGTGGCGCTGCTGGCAAAATGATCCGGTTTTTCCGGAATAGAATGGATCTGTTCCGCGGAAAATAAAGGGAGATTTCCCAAAAATCTGAAAGAAAGGAGTCTATTCGCATGCCTACTTTTAATCAGCTGGTCAAGCAGGGCCGGAAGGCGGCTACCTACAAGTCCAATTCCCCCGCTATGCAGAAGGGCCTGAACACGCTGAAGAACAAGGAGACCAACCTCTCCTCCCCCCAGAAGCGTGGCGTCTGCACCGCCGTGAGAACCGCGACCCCCAAGAAGCCCAACTCCGCTCTGCGCAAGATCGCCCGTGTCCGCCTGACGAACGGCTATGAAGTCACCGCCTACATCCCCGGTGTCGGCCATTCTCTGCAGGAGCACTCCGTGGTCATGATCCGCGGCGGCCGTGTCAAGGACCTGCCCGGCGTTCGTTACCACATCATCCGCGGTACGCTGGATACCCAGGGCGTTCAGGGCCGCATGCAGGCACGTTCCAAGTACGGTGCCAAGCGTCCCAAGAGCAAGTAAAATCCCAGCAAAATTAAATTGTGCTTTGCCGAATAGGTTCTATATCATCATATCTACCTCTTTGGCAGGCCGTACAACAGCCCGGAAGGGCTGCTGAGTACCGATGAAATCATATTTTTATGAAGGAGGGAAGCAAAGTGCCCAGAAGAGGTAATGTTCCCAAAAGAGAAATTCTGCCCGATCCCATGTACGGCTCCGTGCTGGTGACCAAGCTGGTCAACAGCATCATGCTGGATGGCAAGAAGGGCGTGGCTCAGAAGGTCGTCTACGGTGCTTTCGACATCATCAAGGAGAAGACCGGCAACGAGCCGCAGGAAGTGTTCGTCCAGGCTATGGAGAACATCATGCCCAGCCTGGAGGTCAAGGCCCGCCGTGTGGGCGGCGCCACCTATCAGGTCCCCATGGAAGTTCGTCCCGCCCGCCGTCAGACCCTGGGTCTGCGCTGGCTGACCAACTACGCCCGCGCCCGCAGCGAGCGCACCATGGCCGAGCGTCTGGCCGGCGAGATCATGGACGCCGCCAACAACACCGGCTCTGCCGTGAAGAAGCGCGAGGATACCCACAAGATGGCCGAGTCCAACAAGGCGTTCGCCCACTTCCGCTGGTAATCCGAGCAAGGTAGCAAGAAGGAGAACGGTATGCCGAGAAAAGTTACACTGCAAAATACGAGAAATATCGGCATCATGGCCCACATTGATGCAGGAAAGACCACCACGACGGAGCGTATTCTGTACTACACGGGCGTCAACTACAAGATCGGTGAGACGCACGAGGGTACTGCCACCATGGACTGGATGGAGCAGGAGCAGGAGCGTGGCATCACCATCACGTCTGCTGCAACCACCTGCTACTGGAAGGGCTCCAAGGATCAGTTCCCCCAGACACGCATCAACATCATCGACACCCCGGGTCACGTGGACTTCACTGTGGAGGTGGAACGTTCTCTGCGCGTACTGGACGGCAGTGTGACCGTCATGTGCGCCAAGGGAGGCGTAGAGCCCCAGTCCGAGACCGTGTGGCGCCAGGCCGACCACTACCACGTCCCCCGTATGATCTACGTCAACAAGATGGACATCACGGGCGCTGATTTCTATCACGTGCTGGACATGGTAGCCGACCGGCTGAAGGCCAACGCCGTGCCTATTCAGCTCCCCATCGGCAAGGAGGATACCTTCAAGGGTATCATCGACCTGGTGGAGATGAACGCCGACGTCTATTACGACAAGCTGGGCGAGGACATGCGCGTGGAGCCGATCCCCGAGGATATGGTGGATCTGGCCAACGAGTACCGGGAGAAGCTGCTGGATGCCGTTTCCATGTTCGACGACGAGATCATGGAGCTGTATCTGGAGGGGGAGGAGATCCCCACCGACAAGATCCGCGCCGCCATCCGTCAGGCCACCGTGGCCGTGGAGATGGTGCCCGTGGTCTGCGGGTCTTCCTATCGCAACAAGGGCGTCCAGAAGCTGCTGGATGCCATCGTGGACTATATGCCCGCCCCTACTGACGTGCCCGCCATCACGGGCATCAACCCCAAGACCGACGCGGAGGAGGAGCGCCATTCCTCTGATGAAGAGCCCTTCGCCGCGCTGGCATTCAAGATCATGACCGACCCCTACGTGGGCCGACTGGGCTTCTTCCGGGTCTATTCCGGAACGCTGAACGCCGGCTCCGCCGTGCTCAACGCCACCAAGGGGCATCGGGAGCGCATGGGCCGCATCCTGCAGATGCACGCCAACCATCGCGAGGATATCGAGTGCGTCTACGCCGGCGACATCGCCGCCGTGGTGGGTCTGAAGAACACCACCACCGGCGACACCCTGTGCGACGAGAAGCACCCCATCATCCTGGAGAGCATGGAGTTCCCCGAGCCCGTGATCCGCGTGGCCATTGAGCCCAAGACCAAGGCCGGTCAGGAGAAGATGGGCATCGCCCTGGCCAAGCTGGCCGAGGAGGATCCCACCTTCCGCACCTACACCGACGAGGAGACGGGTCAGACCATCATCGCCGGTATGGGCGAGCTCCATCTGGAGATCATCGTGGACCGCCTGCTGCGGGAGTTCAAGGTGGAGGCCAACGTGGGCGCGCCCCAGGTTGCCTACAAGGAGACCGTCCGCAAGAAAGTCAACCACGAGACCCGCTACAAGCGGCAGACCGGCGGCTCCGGCCAGTACGGTCACGTGAAGATCACCCTGGAGCCCAACGAGTCCGGCAAGGGCTACGAGTTCGTCAACGCCGTGGTGGGCGGCGCCATCCCCAAGGAGTTTATCCCTGCGGTGGACGCCGGTATCCAGGGCGCCATGCAGGCCGGCATCCTGGCGGGCTACCCCGTGGTAGACGTCAAGGTGACCCTGTACGACGGCTCCTATCACGAGGTGGACTCCTCCGAAATGGCGTTCAAGATCGCCGGCTCCATGGCCTTCAAGGAGGCCATGCGCGAGGCCGATCCCGTCCTGCTGGAGCCCATCATGAAGGTCTGCGTCATTGTCCCCGACGAGTATATGGGCGACGTCATCGGCGACCTGAACGGCCGCCGCGGTCAGATCCAGGGCTACGAGGCCCGGGCCGGCGCCCAGCAGATCGACGCGTTTGTCCCCCTGTCCGAGATGTTCGGCTATGCCACCAACCTGCGCTCCCGCACCCAGGGCCGCGGCCAGTACACCATGGAGCCCAGCCACTACGTGGAACTGCCCAAGAGCCTGCAGGAGAAGCTGATCAATCGGCATAACGGCCGCGAAAATGGCTAATTTGCAGAAATAACGATTGATTTTCCCGGACAAATCATGTAGAATAGCAGTGTTAGACTGAAAACACTGCCTTTAAACCATTGTACAACTGTTAAGGAGGATTTTTTCAAATGGCTAAGCAGAAATTTGAGAGAACGAAGCCCCATGTTAACATCGGTACCATCGGCCACATCGACCATGGTAAGACCACTCTGACCGCCGCCATCACCAAGTACCTGGCTTTCCAGGGCAAGGCTCAGTACACCGACTACGCTTCCATCGATAAGGCTCCCGAGGAGCGCGAGCGCGGCATCACCATCAACACCGCTCACGTCGAG
>JAFRSI010000115.1 GCA_017427645.1 Oscillospiraceae bacterium
GGTTTCCCTTCGGTCGCAAGTGAAGAGTGAAAAGTGAAAAGTGAAAAGTAAAGGTATCACGCCAAAGGCGTGATGGTTTCAAATCTGCCCCGGAGGGGACTCCATCATTCTTCACTCTTCACTGTTCACTTTTCACTTTTCAATATCCCTGTTGACGTTGATGCTGCTCATGCCCTTGGCGGTCAGATAGTCGTGGATGGCCGCGGCGATGGCCACGCTGCGGTGGCGGCCGCCGGTGCAGCCCACGGCGATGGTCAGGTTGACCTTGCCCTCCTCCACATAGTGGGGCATGAGGAAGTCCAGCATCTGGGCGATCATCTCCATGAACTTCCGGGTCTGGGGGTAGCCGAACACGAACTCCGCCACCGGCCGGTCCAGGCCGGAGAGGGGGCGCAGCTCCTCCACATAGAAGGGGTTGGGCAGAAAGCGCACGTCAAAGACCAGATCCGCGTCCAGGGGGATGCCGTGCTTGTAGCCGAAGGACATGACCGTGACCTGCAGCTCCCGCTTCTTCTGGGTGCCGGCGAAGAGGCTGAACATCCGGTTCTGCAGCTGGCCCAGGGTGAGCTGGGAGCTGTTGATGATGAAGTCCGCCCGCTCCCTGATGGGGGCCAGCAGCTCCATCTCCTTCTGCACCGCCTGCTCCAGGGTGATGCCCTTCCCCGCCAGGGGATGGGGCCGGCGGGACTCCTTGTAGCGCCGCACCAGGGTGCGCAGATCCGCGTCCATGTACAGGATGCGCACGGTGCAGTCCATGGCCTTCAGCTCGTCCAGCGTGCTCAGCAGCTCGCCGAAACCGTCCCGCTCCCGCACGTCGGTGACCAGGGCCACCTTGTCATAGCGGCCGTGGGCGTCCAGGCAGAGCTCCGCAAAGCGGGGCATCAGCGCCAGGGGCATGTTGTCCACGCAGTAGTATTCCAGATCCTCCAGCACGTCCGCCGCGCGGCTCTTCCCCGCGCCGGACAGGCCTGTGATGATGAGAAATTCCATACACTCACCTCATTTGTAAGTGAACAGTGAACAGTGAAGAGTTATGGTATCCCGCCTTCGGCGGGATGGATTGAAATCCGTCGCCGCAGGCGACACCGCAATTATTCATTATTCATTATTCATTATTCATTTTTCATTCCTTCGGTCGGGTCCATGACCGTGATCCGGTTGCCGCGGACCTTGGGGCCGTGGTCCTCCAGCTTGTAGTCCGGCGGGAGGATGATGATCTCCGGCTCCAGCTGCACGCCGCTCTCCCGATAGACGGTGTTGCGCACGTGCATCATCAGATCGTACACGTCGTGGGAGCTGGCGCCGCCGATGTTCACCACAAAGCCCGCGTGCTTCTCGCTCACCTGGGCGCCGCCCACGGTATAGCCCTTGAGCCCCGCCTGCTCGATGAGCGCCCCGGCAAAATGCCCCTCCGGGCGCTTGAAGGCGCTGCCGGCGGAGGGCAGCTCCAGGGGCTGCTTTGAGCGGCGCTTCTCGTTCAGCTCCCGCATTTTGGCGGCGATCTCGTCCTTGTCGCCGGGCTGCAGGCGGAAGACCGCCGAGAGGATCACGCAGCCGGGGTGGGTGCTGAAATAGCTTTTGCGATAGCCGAAGGCGCACTGCTCCGCAGACAGCTCATAGAGCCCCTGGTCCTGCACGGAGAGGCAGACCACGCTCTCCACCGCGTCCTTCATCTCCCCGCCGTAGGCCCCGGCGTTGATGAAGCAGCCGCCGCCCACGCTGCCCGGGATGCCGGAGGCGAACTCCAGGCCCTTGAGCCCGTTCTGCCAGGCGAAGGAGGCCAGCTTCGACAGGGAAACCCCCGCCTCGGCGTAGACGGCGCCGTCCGGCAGCAGAAAGAGCTTCTGCAGCTTTTCGGTGCTGATCATGAAGAGCTCGCCCAGCCCCTCGTCCGGGGGCAGGAGATTGGTGCCGTTGCCCAGGATGAAGGGCGCAAGCTCGTGCTCCTTCAAAATGCTGCAGACCTTGGCCAGGGAGCTCACGCTCTCCGGCGCAGCCAGGGCCCGCACCGGCCCGCCGATGCGGAAGGAGCAGTGGGCCGCCATGGGCTCATTCTCCAGCAGGCTCATGCCCGGCAGGGCCTCTTTGACCGCGGCGATCGCTTTTTCCAGATTTTCCATTGTCTTCTCCTTATACGCTTCCCTTGTCGATGGCCATGTCGTGCTCGGCGGCCAGGGCCTCCGCCGCGTTGTAGCCCATCTTCTTCTGGCGGTTGTTCATGGCGGCCAGCTCCAGGATCACGGCCAGGTTCCGGCCGGGGGTCACCGGGATGGTCACGCAGGGCAGCTCCACGCCCAGGATGGTCTCCGTCTCGCTGGAGAGGCCCAGCCGGTCATAGGCCTTGCCGGCCACCCAGTTCTCCATCTTCACCACCAGGTCGATGCCGGTGCTGGGCTTCACGGCGCCCACGCCGTAGATGTGCCGCACGTTGATCACGCCGATGCCGCGAAGCTCCATATAATAGCGGATCAGCTCCGGGGCGGTGCCCATCAGGCGATCCCGGGCGATCTTCTTGATCTCCACCGCGTCGTCCGCCACCAGACGGTGGCCGCGCTTGATGAGCTCCAGGGCGGTCTCGCTCTTGCCGATGCCGCTGTCGCCGGTGAGCAGCACGCCCTCGCCGTAGATCTCCACCAGCACCCCGTGGGTGGTGAGCCGGGGAGCCAGGTAGTTGTGCAGGGCGGCGATGACGTTGGCCTGGAAATCGGAGGTGTCCTCGTCGGTGACGAAGAGGTTGCGGTCAAAGCGCTCCGCCATCTCCACGCACTCCGGCGAGGGGGTGACGCCGTGGCAGACCACCAGGGCCGCGATGTCGTAGCCCATGAAGCGCTCATAGGCCCGGCGGCGCTCCTCCCGGCTGAGGGTGTTCAGATAGGTGGACTCCACCCGGCCGATGATCTGCAGCCGGCGGGGGTCGAAGTAGTTGTAAAAGCCGGTGAGCTGCATGGCGGGGCGGTTCACGTCCGCCGTGGTCAGCACGGCGTTTTCATAGTCCTTGGACAGGTGGATGGGCCGCAGATTGTGGTCGGCCACGATGGTCTTGAGCTTGACGGAATACTTGCTTCTCATGGGCGCAGACCTCCGATGATAATATATGTACTATTGTACTCACTTTTCCGTCTTTTGGCAAGCACTTTCCACGCACCCGGGCGTTTTCCGCGCCGGGGGCGGGATCCCGCCGCGGGTTTTTTGAAAAATCCCGTTTTCTTTTAAGTTGCTTTTAGTTTGGGCGCTTATGATGGGCCCAGAAACAGGAAAGGAGGTCTGCACAACATGGAAGCGACCTGTATTTTCAAACGAATCGAGAAGAAGTATCTTCTCTCCGGAGCGCAGCAGGAAGCGCTGCTGCAGCGGATCGGCTCTCATCTGCGGCCGGATGACTACGGGCGCAGCACGGTGCTGAGCCTCTATCTGGATACCCCCGATCACCGGATCATCCGCAGCTCCCTGGAGGCGGTGGACTACAAGGAAAAGCTCCGCCTGCGCAGCTACGGCAGGGCCTCGGCGGATTCCACGGTGTTTCTGGAGCTCAAGAAGAAATACGGCGGCGTGGTGTACAAGCGCCGGGCGGCCATGAGCCTAAAGGAGGCGGAGCGGTATCTGGAAAGCGGCGTCAAGCCCTATGAGAGCCAGATCCTCTCCGAGCTGGACTGGGCCCTGCGGCTCTACGGGCGGCCCCGGGGGGCCATGCTGATCGCCTGCGAGCGGGAGGCCTGGTTCGACGAGTCCCAGCCCGACCTGCGCCTGACCTTTGACCGGAACATCCGCTACCGGGAGCGGGAGCCTGGTCTGGATCGGGGCTCCGCGGGGATCGCCCTGCTGCCCCGGGACCGGGTCCTGCTGGAAATCAAAACGGCGGGCGCCATGCCTCTGTGGCTGGCCCACGCCCTGGACGCGGAGGGCATCCTGCCCGGGAGCTTCTCCAAATACGGCGCGGCCTATCTGAAAAGCCGGGAGGAAAAATCGCGCCCCGTTTCCCTGCTGAAAGGAGGAAACCAACATGTCGTCAATCTTTGATCCGATCCTGACCGGGGGCTTCTCGGTGGGACAATATCTGCTCTGCCTGCTCTTCGCCGGGCTCTGCGGCGCCGTGGCGGCGCTGGCGCTGGGCCGGGAGAGCGCGTCCAGCCGCAGCTTTCTGATCTCCCTGGTGGTGCTGCCCGTCATCGTCGCCACGGTGATCCTGATGGTCAACGGCAGCGTGGGCACCGGCATCGCCGTGGCGGGGGCCTTCTCCCTGGTGCGCTTCCGCTCGGCCGCGGGAAAGGCGCGGGACATCTCCGCCATCTTCCTGGTGATGACGGCGGGCCTGGCCTGCGCGGCGGGCTATGTGGCCGTAGCCCTGCTGTTCACGCTGGCGGCCTCCGGCCTGATGCTGCTGCTCTCCCGCATGCCCATGGCCTGCGACCGCTTCGCGGCCCTGCACATCACGGCCCCGGAGTCCCTGCACTTTGCAAACGCCTTCGACGATCTCTTCGATCGCTACACCAAAAGCCGGAAGCTCGTGAAGGCGAAGACATCCAATATGGGAAGTCTGTATAAGCTGGACTACAGGATCGAAATGAAGGATCCCGCCGAGGCGCAGGAGTTTCTGGACGCCCTGCGCTGCCGGAACGGGAATCTGGAAATCGCGCTTCTGAACGATACCGAAGGAGGAGAAGAATTATGAAGAAGCTTTGGAACATCGCCCTTGCCGGCGCCGCGGCGCTCTTTCTGCTGGCGGGCTGCGGCTTTGTATCGGACAGCGCCGCAGGCGCGCTCCCGGCGGACACGGCCCAGACCCAGACCGCTGCCGCGGCGGATTTCACCCCGGATCCCTCGGTGTCCGAGCGGGACGCCTCGGGGGAATACGACGCCGCCCAGGCGCAGCTCCTCTCCCCGGATGGGGATCTGACCATCACCGAGGCAGGCACCTATCTGCTCTCCGGCAGCTATGAGGGCATGATCCTCATCGAGGCCGGCGAGGAGGACAAGGTCCAGCTGGTGCTGGAAAACGCCGAGCTCCGCAACGAGGACGGGCCGGCGATCTACGTGCGCAGCGCGGACAAGGTCTTTCTCACCGCCGCCGAGGGCACGGTCAACAGCATCTCCGACGGGGCGGACTATACGCTCGTGGACGAGGACAGCACGCTGGACGCGGCGGTGTTCAGCAGGGCGGATCTCACCATCAACGGCGCCGGCACGCTGACCATCACCGGAAACTATAAGCACGCGGTGGTCTCCAAGGACGATCTGGTGGTCACCGCGACGGATCTGACCGTAGTCGCGCAGAACGTGGGGCTGAACGGCAAGGACTCCGTCAAGCTCTCCGGCGCGGCGCTCAGCATCACCGCGGGCAGCGACGGCATCCGCTCGGATAACGGCACGGACGCGGAAAAGGGCTTTATCTCCATCGTGAATTCCACGGTCAGCATCGTCTCCGGCAAGGACGGCATCCAGGCCGAGACGGTCTTTACCGCGGAAAATGCCGACGTCACGATCAGCGCCGGCAGCGGGAGCGCGGACGCCGCGGAATCCTGCAAGGGCGTCAAGGCCGGCGCTTCCGTCACCATCGACGGCGGCGTCTGGCAGATCGACTCCCGGGACGACGCCATCCACGCCGAGGGCTCCCTCCTCATCCGCGGCGGCGACTTCACCCTCCGGAGCGGGGACGACGGCATCCACGCCAACGAGAAGGCGGAGATCGCCGGCGGCAGGCTGAGCATCACGGCCTATGAGGGCATCGAGGGGACCTACGTCCTCATCAGCGGGGGCGAGATCACGATCGCGGCCTCGGACGACGGCATCAACGCGGCGCGCAAGTCCTCCGCCTGGACCCCCACCGTGGAGATCAGCGGCGGCACCGTGAGCATCACCATGGGGCCCGGGGACACCGACGGCATCGACGCCAACGGCAGCCTCATCATCAGCGGCGGCGTCATCTCCATCAGCGGCAGCTCCCCCTTTGACTACGACGGCACGGCCAGCTTCACCGGCGGCACCGTGACCGTCAACGGCCAGCAGGTCACCAGCCTCTCCAACCAGATGATGGGCGGCGGCCCCGGCGGCTTCGGCGGCGGAC
>JAFRSI010000116.1 GCA_017427645.1 Oscillospiraceae bacterium
CGCCCTGCCTTACTACCGGCAGGACGTGGACAGCGGCAGCCTCAGCCACGAGCAGGCCCTGGAGCTGATGCAAAGCCTGTTCGTCAAATGCACCGACATCATCAAGCTGCGGGGCAGCTATTACAGCCAGGCTTTCGCCGGGTTCTCCATGTGGCAGACCATCATGTGCGGCGGCCAGGACGAAGATGGGAAGGACGCCAGCAACGAGCTGTCCTACCTGCTGCTGGAAGCCGCGGACGGCGTGCGGCTGCCCCAGCCCGCGGTCTGCCTGGTCTGCTTCGACGGCACGCCTAAGCCCCTGTTCGACAAGGGCGTGGAGATGGTGCGCACCGGCCAGGCCAACCCCGCTTTCTTCAACGACAAGGCTGCCGTCCCCATCTGCCTGGCCAAAGGCGGCACCCTGGCGGAAGCCCGCCAGTGGACCACCGTGGGCTGCATCGAGCCCCATCCCGGCAAGGGCAGCAGCGACGGTCTGCCCACCGCCGGTTACGTCAACGTGCTGAAATGTCTGGAGCTCGCGCTCCATAACGGCGTGGATCCAGTGACCGGCGAGAAGATCGGCCCCGAGACCGGCGACCCCCTGGCTTTCACCGATCTGGAACAGCTGAAAGCAGCGGTCAAGACCCAGGCTAACTATTTCTTCGACCTGAACATGCAGGGCTATAACATCGTGCTGGGACAGCACATGCGCCGCACCCCCAACGTGCTCGCTTCCCTGGTCATGGACGGCTGCGTGGAGAAGGGCCGCTCCGTACAGGCCGGCGGCGCCCTGCACAGCTATTCCGGCATCGCCATCTCCGCCCCGGCCAATCTGGCTGACTCCCTGGCCGCCATCGACACGCTGGTGTTCCGCGAGAAAAAGCTCACCATGCAACAGCTGATCGCGGCCTTGGACAGCGATTTCAAGGACGCCGAGCCGCTACGGCAGATGCTGCTGAACGGAGCTCCCAAGTTCGGCAACGACGACGAATACGTGGACGGCATCGCTTGCGAGATGGTGGTCAGCTTCGCCCAGTACGTGCAGCAGCCCGATCATCTGGACGCCCGGGGCGGCCGCTACACCCTGTCCAACGTTTCCCAGACCCTGAACCTGACCCAAGGCGCGGTCACCGGCGCTTCCGCCGACGGCCGCCACGCCTTCGCCCCTCTGGCGGACAACGCCTCTCCCCATATGGGCCGGGACGTGTCAGGCCCTACCGCGGCGGTGAATTCCGTAGCTGCCCTGGATCATGCCCAGATGTGGAACGGTCACCTGTATAACCTGCGCTTCGATCCGGATTCGGTCCGGGGCGATAAGGGACTGGAGGTCATCGCCGGCGTCA
Organism: Oscillospiraceae bacterium; assembly: GCA_017427645.1. GTDB lineage: Bacteria > Bacillota > Clostridia > Oscillospirales > Oscillospiraceae > Vescimonas. The sequence goes on from JAFRSI010000116.1 coordinate 1,323, forward strand.
TCCGTACCTTCTTCGATCGGGGCGGCTTCCACATCCAGATCAACGTGGTAGACGACGCCACCTTGATAGACGCCCAGATCAATCCCGAGGACCACCGGGGACTGGTGGTGCGCGTCGCCGGCTACCTGGCCTTTTTCACCGAGCTGGATCGGGCTGCCCAGGATCTGATTATATCCCGCACCGCCCACCGCTGCTGAGCATAGGGCCGGCTTTTTTGAAAAGACGGCTTTGCTTTTTCGTCCTGTTGCCTTATCGATAAGGCACGAGCTTTCTTTGAAGGAGTTCCCCATGACTGAGCGTGACCTGCCCACCCTGGGCTTTATTGGCACCGGTACCATCAATTCCGCGCTGGTGCGGGCTTTCTGCCGCTCCGACGGTCCGGCCCATCCCATCGTCGTGTCCCCCCGCAGCGCTGAGCGGGCCGCCGCATTAAAGCAGGAATTCCCCTCGCGGGTGCGGGTAGCTGCCTCCATGCAGGAGGTGGCGGACGCGGCGGACTGCATCTTCGTGGCCGTGCTGCCCAAGGCGGTGGAGGAAGTCTACCGCAGCCTGCATATAGACGACACCAAGCATATAATAGATCTGATCCCCAACGTCACCGAAGACCAGATCCGGGACTGGACCGGCTTTAAAGGGGAGATTTCCCACATCATCCCCCTGTCCTTCGTGGCAGATCTGAGGGGGCCGGTGGTGCTGTATCCCTCCCGTTCCTCCATCCGCTCCCTGCTGGAAGAGATCAGCGATCCGGTGCTGCTGGACGACCGGCTGCAGGTAGCCGCGGCACAGGTCCTCACTTGTTTCCAGGCTCCATACTTCACCCTGCTGGAGGCTCTGGTGGACTGGGCGGAGGAGCAGGGCTTCGATCCGGAGACGGCCACTTCCTGCGTCACCGGCATCTTCAAGGCCCAGAGCGAACAGGTCAACGGCGTCAGCCGCGAGCGCCTGCACGAGCTGGCTGGCGAGTTTACTCCCGGCGGCTACAACTGGCGGTCCCGGGAGCATATAGGAGAGAACGGCGGTTACGCCCTGTGGACGGATTCCGCCAGGCAGCTGATGGAGCTGCTCACCTCGGTACTGGGCAAGTGAAGCCGACCGGCACGGCCGGCTGGAGGGACATGATATGTCAGGAGCAAGTCAGATGACAGGCCGCGTCGGCGGCATCCAGCGCTTTTCCACCGAAGACGGGCCGGGCGTCCGCACCACGGTATTCCTGGCGGGATGCCCTCTGCGCTGCCGCTGGTGCCACAATCCGGAACTGATGGGCGGACAGCAGCTGATCATGTCTACTCCTTCCCGCTGCATCGGCTGCAACGCCTGCGCCGCCGCCTGCCCGAAGGCCGCGGTGGAGCTGGGGCGGATAGACCGTGACCGCTGCGACGGCTGTGGCGCCTGCGCCGGGGCCTGTTATGCCCAGGCCCTGCGTCCCGTCCTGCGGGAGATGACCGTAGAGCAGGTGATGGAGCAGGTCAGGCGGGACCGGGATTACTACATCAACA
>JAFRSI010000117.1 GCA_017427645.1 Oscillospiraceae bacterium
CAGGTCCCCACCGAGGCCTTCATGGCGGTGCTCAAGCTGGACAGCGATTGATGCTATAATAAGCAGCAGCGGAGCCGTAAGCATACGGCTCCGCTGCTGCTTTCCTGCCAAGTTATTTTCCCCATGTTTTTATGGGATCCAGATAAACATATAATGAATCATCCCCGGACACAATTTTTGCTTGCATTTTGATCCTTGATCCAATCTCAAGATACGCCGGCCTAGTCTCTCTATCCCACTTAAAATCAAACATACTTGCGTCCTCAATATAGAAGAGAGCTGCTCCCATACTGCTGGGGTCATCTCCGGGAACTAAAACATATGAATATATTGTACTGTATCTGGGGTTTTGTTCCAGAAAGTAAACTATAAAATCTGCCTCTATGGTTTTCCCTTTATATTTTTTGAAAAAAGCAGCCTGTTTATCCGGATCTAGCGCTGGTGAAGTGAGCAGTTCTGCCAAATCTGCGCAGTTATCTTTTGTTAAAACACTTGGTTCGGGCTCGGGCTGCGGCTCAGGTTCGGGCTCCGGTTCAGGCTCTGGCTCAGGTGTGGGTTCAGGCTGCGGCTCCGGTCGTGGTTCGGGTTCTGGCTCCGGCGTCGGCTGCGGTTTTTCACACAATAGAATAATCTCGCTGTTCTTATCGACTTTTTTACCGACTTCAACGTTTTGAGACGTCACCTGCCAGGCGCTGTCGTCCCAGATCACGCCGTCGCTTGGCGTCTTGTAATGAATATTTGCAAAACCAGCCTCTTCCAGTTGCTTTTTGGCCTCGGCATAGTTCAGTCCGACAACCTGGATCATGGCGATCTCATTTCCCGAAATGCCATCGATCACATCGAATTCCTTTATTTCGATGCCGCTGCTGCGTGAATGGATCAGTGTTTTACATGTAATATCCTCGTCAACATTTATCTTTTTCGTCGCGTTAACACTGTTGTCGGTTGCCTTATAGAACGTGATCGTATGCGCTCCCTCTTCTACCGTTGCCAGATACGAAAACATTTTACCGTGCTCAACCGTTCCGACCATCGTTTCATCGACATATACTTCGACATCATACTTCGAGAAGAGTAGATTCTCCTCGAAATCAATATCGAGGTATATCTGATGGGTGGGTTTTTCTTCTATCGGGCTCTTCGTTGGTGTGGATGATGAACAGCCACACAGCAATAATAGAAGAACAGTAATCAAGGTTGTGAATATTTTCTTTTTCACAGCGATACTCCTTCCCAAAAGACTCTCCGTGTTTACGCGACATCATTACAAATACTACACGATCTTATCTATCTTTGAGGTGATAAGATGTGGCGCCGCTTTTCATTTATGCCTCTCCGCTGACCCGTGCCGACAATAACCGATATTGGTTAATATTAATATACACTATAATCGGTTAACATTCAAGCAGAAAGTGGGGGCTTGAATGTTATGATCTCCTTTGACGGATTATGGAAAACGATGAAGGACCGCGGGATCTCCCAATACGCCCTCATCAAGAACTATCATATCAGCCCCGCACAGATCACCCGGCTGAAGCGAAACGAAAGCGTCAGCACCCACACCATCGAGGTGTTCTGCAAAATTTTGAACTGCTCCGTCGGCGATATCATGGAATATATCGAGGATCCCTCTCAAGAAGAACAATCAACCTAAAACAGCGGAAGGACGCAGGAGAGTCCTTCCGCTGTTTCTATACAAATGCGTGTTTTACCGCTTGCCGCCGCTGACGATGCGCTCGGCCTGGGCACTGCCGCCGATCATGGCGCAGGTGATGTTGTCGCCGGCACGGGCGTCGCCCTTCACGTTGCCGCAGTGGATGCTGTCCCCGGCGACCACGCTGCCGCCCACGTTGCCGCAGTTGAGTCCGTCGCCGGCACGGACGTCGCCGCCCACGTCGCCGCAGTTGACGCCGTCCCCGGCCCCCACGTCGCCGCCCACGTTGCCGCAGTTGACCCCGTCCCCGGCCTTGACGCTGCCGCCCACGTCGCCGCACTCCACGCCGTTTTCCGCATAGACGTCGCCGGTGATCGTGCCGTTTTCCACCACCACGCCGAAGGCGGAGTGGATATCCCGGACGCTGCCGGAGAAGTGCAGCTCCGCCGGCTTGCCGGCGCCCACGTGCATATTGAGGATGTTCCCCAGACTCAGCGTTTTCTCCTGCACGGGGTTGAAATCCATGAGCCGGTGGCCCACGTAGCACACCGCCCGCAGGTCGTCGTCATCGGGCCAGGGCAGCTCGTTCACCACCGCCTGCGCCTCCGGCTCCGGGCGCGGCGCGGGCGCCGCCCGCCCGAACAGCTCGTCCAGGCTGACGCCGAATTCGTCCGCCAGCGCCGGCAGCAGCATGATATCCGGGCAGCACTGGTCGCTCTCCCATTTGCTGACCGCCTGGTTGGTGACGCCCAGCCTCTGGGCCAGGCTCTCCTGGGTCAAGCCCCGTTCCTTTCGATACGCGGCGATCCGCTGGCCGAAATAGATCTGTTCCATTGTCTTCGCTCCTTCCGCATTGTGTCGCGACTCTGGTTTCAGTATACGGATGGCCCGGAAAAAAGCAAGCTTTTCGTGGTTGGAGGCCGTTTCCAACCTGAGGTTGGACGCTTTCGGGGCTTTTCCGCCGTCGAAATCTGTGATATACTGGGGCAGAGACCCCCCACAACGGAAAGGAGGCCGCCATGAAGCGATCCGCCGCCCTCGCCCGCCGTCTTCCCGCTCTGCTGCTGATCCTGGTGCTGCTGTGCTCCTGCGGGACCTCCTCCGCGCCGGAGAGCGCGGACGGGCTCTATCAGCCCGGAGAATACCAGCTGACCACCTTTGACAAGATGGAATACCGCCGCCCGGACACGGCGGCGCTGGAGGCGCTGTTCACCGCCACCGCCGACTTTGCCGACCGGGCCTCCTCCGGCGATCGCCGGGCCCTGACCGATCAGCTGGAGCGGTGCTGGGACGCCTACGACGAGTACTGCACCATGGAGACCCTGGCCATGCTCCGCTCCGATATGGACCAGGGGGACGAATACTGGGCGGAGGAGTACTCCTTCTGCTGGGAGAACGGCGTGCTGCTGGAGCAGTGGATGGACCAGCTGCTGGTGGCCTGCGCCTCCTCCTCCGCCAAGCTGCCCTCCCGCCTGCTGGCGGGCTACGACGAGGGGGACGCCGAGCCCTATTCCGACCGGGCGGTGGAGCTGATGGAGCGGGAAAACGCCCTGCTGCAGGAGTACTGGCAGGCCATGCAGCTGGATGAGATCCAGCTCAACGGCCAGACCGTCAGCTATCTGGACACCATCTCCGATCCCCTCATCAGCGACGCGGACTACGCCGCCGCCCAAGCGGCCTACTGCCGCTCCTGCAACGACGCCGCGGCGCCCCTCTACGCGGAGCTGATCCTCACCCGGCGGGCACTGGCGGCGGAATTCGGCTTCGACAGCTACGAGGAGTTCCAGTACGCCTCCTACGGGCGGGACTACACGCCGGCCCAGGTGGGCGTCTACCTGGACGACGTGGCCGCCCGGTTCGCCCCCTACTATCGGAGCTTCATGGCCTCGGATCCCTTCTCCCGGGTCTCCTACGACACCCTCTCCCCGCCGCGGCTGCTGTCCCTGCTGGAAAAGGCCACCGCCGACCTGGGCGACTCCGTCACCGACGCCTTTGCCAGGCTGAAGCAGTACCGTCTCTACAGTGTGACCTCCTCTGCCCGGAAGGCGCCGGGAGCCTACACCGTCTATCTCAACAGCTACGGCGCGCCCTTCTGCTACCTGGGCGCCTACGGCGACGTGGAGGATTTCCTGGATCTGGCCCACGAGTTCGGCCACTTTGCCGACGCCTGCGTCAACTACAACGCCACCGGTAACCTGGATCTGGCGGAGACCTATTCCCAGGCCATGGCCAACCTGGCCCTGCTCCGGGGACGGGAGGCGCTGGGCGACAGGGGCTTCCGCAATCTGCTGCTGCTCCATCTGCTCTCCAACCTGGGGCTTTACGCCGAACAGGGCGCCTACGCCGACTTTGAATCCCGGGCCTATGCGCTCAGCGACGATGAACTGACGGTGGAAAACCTCAACGCCCTGGCTCTCTCCTGCGCCCGGCGCTTCGGCGCCGACGTCACCGACCCGGACACCGCCGATCTCTCCTGGGTGCAGGTGAACCACCTCTTTGAGCAGCCCTTCTACGTCGTCAGCTACTGCGTCAGCGCCGACGCCGCCATCCAGATCGCAGAGCGGGAGATGAAGGATCCGGGCGCCGGAGCCGCCTGCTACGAGGATCTCCTGGACTGGCAGGAGGACGCCTTCCTCTCCGAGCTGGAGCGGGTGGGGCTGGAGAGCCCCTTTGCCCCCGGCCGGGCCGAGCACAACATGGCATTGGTGGAGACCCTCCTGGAAAACGACCTGGGCGATTATCTGAACGCCGCGTGAGACGCGCGGGCGTTTTAATAGCCATCTCTTACCGCCCTCTGTTATTGCGAGGAGCGAAGCGACGCGGCAATCCGTTCTGTTGCCACCTCATCAGTCAGCCTTACGGCTGACAGCTTCCCCTCAAGGGGAAGCCTTTGGAGGCGCACCCAACAAGCCTTCCCCTTGAGGGGAAGGTGCCGAGCGGCAGCGAGGCGGATGAGGTGGAGCGCGGATTCCCACGTCACCAGTGTGCACACTGGTTCCTCGGAATGACGGGTTATTTGATGGCTTACAGCTTCTATAGACGCTCCCTTTTCAGGAGATTCGTTTCTGTGCAGGACTATTATTTTTCGCCGAAAACGGCCCGCAACACCTTGCAGCCGTGAGTATAGACGGCTCCCAGCGCAGGATCGGCCTCCACGAAATAGCCCGTTCCTGTGGACTTGTCCACAAGGATGAACAGTAAATTTTCTCCCCATTTGTTCATGCCGATCGTTCCTTCAACAGCGATCGTGCTCGCCTGTATCCGCACCAAGCTATTCAAATCCTCCTGCGAAACTCGCTCTTTATACAGCAGGGCAATATAGCACATTCCTCCGATGACGGAGAAGTTGAGCTCCTTCATCTGTTTGCTTCGCGCATGGGCACGCTCTATTCCGTCAGCTACACTCTCTATCTCTGCGTGATACACGCAATCACAGGATACTGTCTTCCAAAAAGACAATTTCTTTTGAACGAGATGCCCATCCTTTTCTTTGAATCCTTGTTCCAAAAGAGTCTCTTTGGCTTCCGGCCACGGTCCGATCTTGATTTGAGATACGTCCGCATTACTGTACTTTTCCAACTCCCTGTCCAATTTTCTTTCAGTCTTTGACGGTTTTTTCACGTATATCACCCCTTGTTTGTATTGTAGCATATTCCCCGAAAAAAACAAGGCCGCACCGGACGGTGCGGCCTTGCTGCGTTATCGGGAAGTCTTTACTTGTCTTTGCGCTCGTCGCCGAAGGTCTTCTTGGCCTCGTTCCAGCCGGCCTTCAGGCTCTTGAAGCCGGCGGACAGGATCTCCAGCAGCTCGTCGGAGGCGACGGACGCCTTGCTCTGCAGCTTGTCGGCGGCGTCCTTCAGGGCGGCCTTGGCGGCGTCCACCTTGGCGTTGAGCTCGTCGCGGTCGATGTTCAGGCGGTCGGCCACGCTGTCGATGACCTCGTCCACCTTCTCCTCCACTTCCGCCTTGAACTCCTTGGGCTCCTCGGCCTCCTTGATGGCGGCCTGGGCGGCAGCCAGCCGGGCGATGGGCACGCGGAAGGGAGAGCAGGAGACGTAGTCCAGACCCACCTTGTGGCAGAAGGCCACGCTGGAGGGATCGCCGCCGTGCTCGCCGCAGATGCCCAGGTGCAGCTCGGGACGGGTCTTGCGGCCCAGCTTCACGGCCATCTCCACCAGCTTGCCCACGCCGGTCTGGTCCAGACGGGCGAAGGGATCGCTCTCGTAGATCTTCTTGTCGTAGTAGGCGCCCAGGAACTTGCCGGCGTCGTCACGGCTGAAGCCGAAGGTCATCTGGGTCAGGTCGTTGGTGCCGAAGGAGAAGAACTCGGCCTCCTTGGCGATCTCGTCGGCGGTCAGAGCCGCGCGGGGGATCTCGATCATGGTGCCCACCAGGTACTTCATCTGCACGCCGGCGGCGGCCAGCTCCTCGTCAGCGGTCTTGACCACCACGTCCTTGACGTACTTGAGCTCCTTGACCTCGCCCACCAGCGGGATCATGATCTCGGGGACCATGTTCCACTCGGGGTGACGGGCCTGGACGTTGATGGCGGCGCGGATGACGGCGCGGGTCTGCATCTCGGCGATCTCGGGATAGGTGACGGCCAGACGGCAGCCGCGGTGACCCATCATGGGGTTGAACTCGTGCAGGCCGGCGATGATGGCCTTGATGTCGGCCACGCTCTTGTTCTGGGCGCGGGCCAGCAGCTCGATATCGGCCTCCTCGGTGGGGACGAACTCGTGCAGGGGGGGATCCAGGAAGCGGATAGTGACGGGGCAGCCCTCCATGGCCTCGTAGATGCCCTCGAAGTCGCCCTGCTGCATGGGCTGCAGCTTGGCCAGGGCGGCCTTGCGCTCCTCCACGGTGTCGGAGCAGATCATCTCGCGGATGGCGGCGATGCGGTCGCCCTCGAAGAACATGTGCTCGGTGCGGCACAGGCCGATGCCCTGGGCGCCCAGCTCGCGGGCCTTGGCGGCGTCGTGGGGGGTGTCGGCGTTGGTGCGGACCTTCAGGCGGCGATACTTGTCGGCCCAGGCCATGATGCGGCCGAAGTCACCGGTGACGGAGGCGTCCACCGTGCGGATGGCGCCGTCGTAGATATTGCCGGTGGAGCCGTCCAGGCTCAGCCAGTCGCCCTCGTGATAGGTCTTGCCGGCCAGAGTGAACTGCTTGTTCTCCTCGTCCATGTTGATGGCGGAGCAGCCGGACACGCAGCACTTGCCCATGCCGCGGGCCACCACGGCGGCGTGAGAGGTCATGCCGCCGCGGACGGTCAGGATACCCTGGGCGGCCTTCATGCCCTCGATATCCTCGGGGGAGGTCTCCAGGCGGACCAGCACCACCTTCTCACCGCGGGCAGCCCAGTTCTTGGCGTCCTCGGCGGTGTAGACGATCTTGCCGCAGGCGGCGCCGGGGGAGGCGGGCAGAGCCTTGCCGATGGGCGCGGCGGCCTTCAGCGCGGCGGGATCGAACTGGGGATGGAGCAGGGTGTCCAGGTTGCGGGGATCGATCATGGCCACGGCCTGCTGCTCGGAGATCATGCCCTCGTCCACCAGGTCGCAGGCGATCTTCAGCGCGGCGTGAGCGGTGCGCTTGCCGTTGCGGCACTGCAGCATGTACAGCTTGCCGTGCTCCACGGTGAACTCCATATCCTGCATGTCGCGATAGTGCTCCTCCAGGATGTTACAGACCTTGACGAACTCGTCATAGGCCTCGGGGAACTTGTCGGCCATCTCGGAGATGGGCATGGGGGTGCGCACGCCGGCCACCACGTCCTCGCCCTGGGCGTTGGTCAGGAACTCGCCCATCAGCTTCTTCTCGCCGGTGGCGGGGTCGCGGGTGAACGCCACGCCGGTGCCGCAGTCGTCACCCATGTTGCCGAAGGCCATGGACTGGACGTTGACGGCGGTGCCCCAGGAGTAGGGGATGTCGTTGTCGCGGCGGTACACGTTGGCGCGGGGGTTGTCCCAGGAGCGGAACACGGCCTTGATGGCGCCCAGCAGCTGCTCCTTGGGATCGGAGGGGAAGTCCTGGCCCAGCTTGGCCTTGTACTCGGCCTTGAACTGCATGGCCAGCTCCTTCAGATCCTCGGCGGTCAGCTCCACGTCCTGGGTGACGCCGCGATCGGCCTTCATCTTGTCGATGAGCTGCTCAAAATACTTCTTGCCCACCTCCATGACCACGTCGGAGTACATCTGGATGAAGCGGCGGTAGCAGTCCCAGGCCCAGCGGGGATTGTTGGATTTCTTGGCGATGACGTCCACCACGTCCTCGTTCAGGCCCAGATTCAGGATGGTATCCATCATGCCGGGCATGGAGGCGCGGGCGCCGGAGCGCACGGACACCAGCAGGGGATTCTCCAGGTCGCCGAAGCGCTTGCCGGTGATCTTCTCCATCTTCTCGATGTAGGTCATGATCTCGGCCATAATGGCCTCGTTGATCTGGCGGCCGTCCTCATAGTACTGGGTGCAGGCCTCGGTGGTGATGGTAAAGCCCTGGGGCACGGGCAGACCGATGTTGGTCATCTCGGCCAGGTTGGCGCCCTTGCCGCCCAGCAGCTCACGCATCTTGGCGTTGCCCTCCGTGAACAGGTAGCAATACTTCTTGCTCATTTGTTTACCTCCTATGTGTCAAATTTACTTTTTCCTGCTAAATAATTGTACTAACGATTCATTATACCCACTATTTTTTACAATTGCAAGGCAAAATCCCCATCTGCCGGCGCTTTTGGCGTAATTGCCGGAAATTTTCGGACCCAGCGGATAAAACCTATCGGTTTTGCTTGCGGGACGCCGTTCATCTGTGTTATACTATAAAATAACTTATTATGGGCATTTATCTGCCCGGCAGAGGAGGCGGCTTATGGCGCAGCGGATAGCGGAGAGCGACGGTCTGGCCCGCCAGATCCGCCGCCTGGCGCAGCACGGCGCCCTTCCCCACGCGGCCATCCTCTCCGGCAGCGGAGACCGGCTGGGCGCCGCCCGCTTCTTCGCCGCCGCGCTGATCTGCCGCAGCGAAGGGGAGCGGCCCTGCCTGCGCTGCGCCGCCTGCCGGAAGGTGCTGGAGGACATCCACCCCGACGTGCGCCTGGTGCAGGAGGCCGAGCGGAAGGAGCTCAGCGTGGACGCCGTCCGCCAGCTGCGGCAGGACGTGTATATCCGCCCCAACGAGGCCCAGCGGAAGGTCTACGTGTTCACCGACTGCGCCCAGCTCAACGAGCGGGATCAGAACGTGCTGCTGAAGATCGTGGAGGAGGGCCCCGCCTACGCCGCCTTCCTCTTCTGCGCCGACAGCGCCTCCGCCCTGCTGCCCACCATCCGCTCCCGCTGTGTGGAGCTGAAGCTGCGGGGGGAGGAGGACGCCGCCGTCTCCGAGGACGCTCTGGCCCTGTGCCGCGCCTTTGCCTCCGCCCGGATCTCCCCGGTGCTCCAGATCACCGTCTCCTGGGAAAACCGCCGCATGAAGCGGGAGACCCTGCAGGAGGTGCTGGAGCAGACCTGGCAGCTGTGCGCCCGGGCCCTGCTGCTCCAGTGCGGCAAGGCGGCGGACGACGCACCCGGCGCCGAGGACGCCGCCGCCCTGAGCCGCGCCCTGCGCCGCGATCAGCTGGCCCGTCTGACCGACTGCCTCCGGCAATACGCCGCCGAATGCCGCTACAACGTGGGGCCCGGCCACGTGCTGGGTGCCCTGGCCGCCCGCTGGGAGGCCCTTCTCCGCTGATTCTGCCGAAACCCGGCGGGCGCCGCCCGCCCTGACGAAAGGAAGGTTCCCCTTCATGACCACAGTGATTTCCGTCCGTTTCCGCAACGGCACAAAGACCTATTATTTCGACCCCCACGGCATCCCGGTGAACACCGGGGACGACGTGGTGGTGGAGACCGCCCAGGGCCTGGAGTTCGCCCAATGCACCCAGGGCAACCACCAGGTGGAGGACAGCCAGGTGGTCCAGCCCCTGCGCCCCCTGATCCGCGTGGCTACCGACAACGACCGCAACACCTTCGCCTACAACCAGACCCGGGAGAAGGAGGCCTTCGAGATCTGCCAGCGGAAGATCGCCGCCCACAAGCTGGAGATGAAGCTGGTGCGGGTGGAGTGCAGCTTTGACGGCAGCAAGATCATCTTCTTTTTCACCGCCGACGGCCGCGTGGACTTCCGGGAGCTGGTGAAGGACCTGGCCGGCGTGTTCCGCAGCCGCATCGAGCTGCGGCAGATCGGCGTCCGGGACGAGGCCAAGATGCTGGGCGGTCTGGGCATCTGCGGGCGCCCCTTCTGCTGCGCCCAGTTCATGGACGACTTCGTGCCCGTCTCCATCAAGATGGCCAAGACCCAGAATCTGAGTCTGAATCCCACCAAGATCTCCGGCACCTGCGGCCGCCTCATGTGCTGCCTGAAATACGAGCAGGAGGCCTATGAGGACGCCCTCAAGCGCATGCCCAAGAACGACTCCTTCGTGCTGACGCCGGACGGCCCCGGCAACGTCAGCGACGTGAACGTGCTGAAGGAGACCGTGGGCGTGAAGCTGGACGACCGGACCGACGGGCCCCGCCGCTACCGCAACTGCGAGATCTGCGTCCTGCGCAACGGCAAGGGCGGCCGGGAGGGCATCGCCATCCCCACCAAGCTGCCGGATCGCTACGTGGAGGAGCGCAAGGAGCCGCTTTTCCCCGCCGTGATCTCCGATTACACGCCGGAGAGCGAGCCCCCCGCCGAAGAGGAGGAGGCGCCCGGCAAGGAGCCGCGCCGCCGCCGTTCCCGGGGCCGCCGGGGCGCCAAGAAGCCCGCCGGCGAGCCCGCCGCCAAGGAGGCGGTGGTGGAGGTGCGCCCCGCCGTCAAGGCCGACAGCAAACCCGGCGAGGGCCGCCGCCGCTCCCGCAGCGCCAGAAAGTCCCCCGCCCCCACCGACAGCGTGGTGCCCAAGCCCGCTGCCGTGGCCCAGAACAGCGAGGCGCCCCGCAAGCGCACCCATCGGGGCGGCCGGCGCCACCACGGCGGCAAGCCGAAGACGGAAGGTTGATCTATGGGCAAGTTTAACGGCGTTCTGATCGCCAGCGATTACGACAACACCATCGCCTACACCGAGGGCGCTCTGCGCAGCGGCGGCGAGCTGCCGCCCCTTTCCGAAGAGAATCGCCGGGCCATCGAGTACTTCATGGCCGAGGGCGGTATCTTCTCCGTGGCCACCGGCCGGGCCCTGCCCGCCTTCGCCCCTATCGCCCCCACCATCCCCATGAACGGACCCACCATCCTGTTCAACGGCGCGGCCATCTACGACTTCGCCCAGGGGCGCTACCTCTGCACCGCCTTTATGGACGAGGCCGTCCGCGGCCGGGTCCAGCACCGGCTGGACCGGTTCCCCGACACGGCGGTGGAGGTCTACCACGACGACAACTCCATCCACGCCATCCAGCCCAACGAGATCACCCGCCACCATCTGCACCTGACCCACCTGCCCACGGTGGTGATGGAGGATATGGGGCAGGTGCCCTCGCCCATCAGCAAGGTCCTCTTTGAATCGCCGGAGGGCACCATGCCCCGGCTCATTGACTGTATCCGGCAGCAGGACTGGTCGGCAGAGTACGAGGTGGTCCCCTCGGCCCCCATGCTGCTGGAGCTGACGGCCCACGGCGCCAACAAGGGCGGCATGGTGGAGCGGTTGGCTGCGATCCTGGAGATCCCCCGGCGCCACGTCTACTGCGCCGGCGACCACGCCAACGACATCCCCATGCTGCGCTTCGCCCACATCCCCTTCGCCCCGGACAATGCCATCGAGGCGGTCCACCGGGTGGAGGGCGTCCATATCCTGCCCCACAGCCGGGACAGCGCCATCGCCGTGATGATCGGCGAGCTGGACCGGATGTACTGAACATACGGAAGGGCACGCCGCGCGGCGCGCTCTCCGCAGGAAAGCTGCCTTGAGGCGGAAAACAACCGGCTCGAAAAGATATCAAACCGGCGTGACCGCTACGGTCACGCCGGTTTTGTCCTTACAGGATCGTTTTCCAATATCGCCTTGTAAGAAGATCCTTTCCGCCTCTTGAAACCACGATTTTATCCCCCAGGACAAAACCGTTCTTTTCCATCACTCTGGCAGAGGCAAGGTTATCGTCATTGCAGGTGATGAGCACGGGAGAAATATGCCTCTCCTTTGCCTTTTCCAGCGCCAGCCGCAGCATCTTTGTTCCGTAACCGCGGTTCCACTCGGAACAGCGGACGCCGTATCCGATGTGACCGCCGCGCTGCGCCAGCGCCTCGTTCAGCCGGCGGCGAATCGCGATCTCTCCGATAAAATACGCTTTTTCATCGTCCACCAGCCAATATTTGTCTTCCCCTACCCGATCAGGAGGCAGGTCGCGTTCCTCTCTGTAACGATCAAATTTCGCAATAATATCGCAGGAAGAAGCGTCCGTAAACGCATATGTGTTAATGCCGTTTTCCACATATTCGGCGTATGCCTCTTTGTATGACGGCAGGTATTCTTCCTTCGGCACGATCAGCTTTATCATGGCGGCTCCTTTCCAGCTCCCGATCTCTTGACGGGATTATATCATCCGTGTGCGGCGCGGTCAATGACGGCAAACGATGCAGCCGATCCTATGCCGCTGCGCGCTGAAAGCCGCAGGCGTCCGCTCCCTGCGAAACGCCCCTGCGGGCGCTCTAATTTTATAAAACCCTCTTGACAAATCCGCCCCTCTGTATTATTGTACTAATTGCCTAATACAGTCACACAAAGGGGGTGACAGAAGTGAAGAAGGCGCTCCTTGGGCTGCTGTCCGTCTGTCTGATGCTCTCCCTGTGCGGCTGCGGCACGGAAAAAGCGGATATCGGCGACTATCAATATATGTACGACGGCGCCGTTGCGGACTGGAACAAGGCGGCGTCACGGGAACTGCGGCGCGAGGATCTCTTCGGCTTCGGCGAGTATCTGTACAACTCCTGGCTGATCCTGTTCCCGCGGGAAACGCCCTCCACCCTGAAAGAGTACTGCTTCCACTGGACCCCGGGGATCGACTTGGACGGCTGGGCCGTTTACTTTACCTGTCAGCCCAGTGAGGAGAACTACCGGGCGTTTGTCCAGGGCCTGGCGGATTTTCGCCTGACCAACGGCGACACCGTCATCGCCCCCCTGTATGACGACGCGCACTTCTCCCTGCCCGCCTATCTGCTGCAGTGGAGCCACCCGGAGAACAAGTGGGAGGTCCTGGAGTATATCCTGCTGGACGACGCGAACCACACCGCGGTCTTCGTCTACACCATGTCGGAGCTGGAGACCGTCGAAAAGCACTCCGCTTACACCGTTACGCCGTCCGACATGCACTTTTTGACAGAGGATTTCTCCATCTACGACAATTTTGAAAACAGCACCTATGATATTTCGTTTCTGGATTATTTAGCGTAGCATACGGCGGCACAGAAAGGAGGCGGTCCCCGTGGACTGGCAATTCCGCAGCGATCAACCCATCTACACCCAGCTGGTGCAGCAACTGACCCGGGCGATCCTGTCCGGCGAGCTGAGCGCCGGCAGCCGCCTGCCGGCGGTGCGGGAGCTGGCCGCCCAGGCCGGCGTCAACCCCAATACCATGCAGCGGGCCATGGCCGAGCTGGAGCAGGGCGGCCTGATCTATTCCCAGCGCACGGCCGGCCGCTTCGTCACTGAGGACGAGGCGGTGATCGGCGAGAGCCGGCGGCGGCTGGCCCGGCGGGAGGCGGCGTCCTTCCTGGACGCCATGGCGGCCCTGGGCTATGACCGCACACAGATCCTGCAGCTTCTGCAGGAGGAAAAGGAGGCAGAGTGATGGCACTTCTGGAATGCAGACAACTGACCAAATACTACAGTACCTCCCTGGCGCTGGACCGCGTGGATCTGACCATCGAGCCGGGCCGCATCGTGGGCCTGCTGGGACCCAACGGCAGCGGCAAGACCACCCTCATCAAGATCGCCAACGGTCTGCTGGTGCCGTCCTCCGGCACCCTGACCATCGCCGGGCTGACGCCGGGGCCGGAGACGAAACGGCTGGTGTCCTACCTGCCGGAGCGCACCTATCTCTCCACCTGGATGAACGTGGTGCAGCTGCTGGACTTCTTCTGCGACTTCTACCCGGACTTCGACCGGGACGCCGCCGAGCGGATGCTGACGGCCCTGGAGATCAGCCCCCGGCTGCGCATCAAGCAGATGAGCAAGGGCACCCGGGAAAAGGTGCAGCTGATCCTGGTGATGAGCCGCAAGGCAAAGCTGTATCTGCTGGATGAGCCCATCGGCGGCGTGGACCCCGCCACCCGGGACTACATCATCCGCACCATCATTTCCAACTACAACGAGGAGGCCTCCGTGGTGATCTCCACCCATCTGATCGCCGACGTGGAGAACGTCCTGGACGACGTGATCTTCATCAACAGGGGCCGCGTGGTGCTGCAGTCCTCGGTGGACCAGATCCGGGAGGAGAAGAACTGCAGCGTCGACGAGCTGTTCCGGGAGGTGTTCCGCTATGCTGAGTAAGCTTCTCAAGCACGAGTTCCGCGCCACCGCGCGCATCCTGCTGCCGGTCTACCTGCTGCTGGCGGCCTCCACCGGCCTGTTCTGCCTGACCATGCTCCTCAGCGACAAAGGCCCCGACCTGTGGGCGCTGTCCGTCTTCCGCGGTCTGGTGATCGCCGCCTTCGTCATCACCATCATCGGCGCCGGCCTGGTCACCCTGGCTCTGATGGTGTACCGCTTCTACAAGAACTACATGACCGACGAGGGCTACCTCATGTTCACCCTGCCGGCCACCACCGGTCAGCTGATCTGGTCCAAGCTGATCGTGGCCATGGTGTGGAGCGTGATCACCTTCCTGGCCGTTGCCGCCGCCCTGGCCCTGGCCGTCACGGTCATTCCCTTCGTGGACCTGTCGGGTCTCCGGGAGACGCTGGATTATCTGCTGTCCCAGCTCTCCGGCGGGCAGATCGCCGCCTACATCGCGGAGGGCGCGGCGACGGCTCTGTTCGGCACCCTGCGCACCTTCCTGATGTTCTACGCGGCCATCGCCCTGGGCCACAGCTTCGCCAACCACAAGATCCTGCTGTCCGTGGTCTTCTACATCGGCTTCTCCATCGCCCTGCAGACCGCCACCTCCTTCGGCGGCGTGTTCGGCATCATCTCCGCGGCGGAGAGCGACTTCTTCTCCGGCGATCCCCTGATCTGGACCCATACCCTGTCCGTGCTGAGCATCGCGGCCGCCCTGGTGCTGACGGCGGTCTTCTACCTGGTGACCCACTTCTGCCTGAAAAAGCGGCTGAACCTGCAGTGATCGCATACAACAAAAACGCCGTCCCGGCCGGGACGGCGTTTTTCCTTATGCAATGCCGAAGAACCTCTTTCCGTTCTCCCAGGTGATCTGCTCCACCGCCTCCGGGGAGAGGCCCTTGATCTGGGCGATCCTCTCCGCCACCAGATGGACGTAGGTGCTGTCGTTCCGCCGGCCCCGGAAGGGCGTCGGCGTCAGGTAGGGGGCGTCGGTCTCGATCATGAGGCGGTCCAGGGGGATCTCCGCGATGACCTCCGGGGCTTTGCGGGCGTTCTTGAAGGTGATCGCCCCGTTGAAGGACAGCATCCACCCCCGCTTCAGCAGTTCCCGGGCCATCTCCGCGCTGCCGGAGAAGCAGTGGAACACGCCCCGCACCGCCGGGAATTCCCTGACGATGGCCAGACAGTCGGCGTGGGCCTCCCGGTCGTGGATGATGACGGGCAGCGCCAGCTCCTGCGCCAGGGCCATGTGGCGCCGCAGCACCTCCTGCTGCAGCTCCCGGGGGGGATTCTCCGGCCAGTAGTAGTCCAGGCCGATCTCCCCGACGGCCACCACCTTGGGACTTTGGGCCAGGGCCCGGATCTCCTCCATCTGCGCCGGGACAAAATCGCCGCAGTTCTCCGGGTGGATGCCCACGGCGGCGTAGACGTGAGGGAACGCCGCCGCCAGCTCCATCGCCGTGCGGGAGCTCTCCACCGTGCAGCCGGGGTTGACGATCAGGCCCACATTGTGGTCCGGCATGGCGGAGAGCAGCTCCCGGCGGTCGGCGTCGAAGGCCTGGTCGTCGTAGTGGGCGTGGGTGTCGAAGAGCATCACTCCACCTCGGCCAGGCAGCGGATCTCCACGGCGTCCACGAATTTCTCCTTCTGCTCCCGCACCTTGGCCATGTGGGGCCGGGTCATGTGGACCTTCTGGGCCTCGGCGCAGGTCCAGCGCTCCGCCAGCAGCACCTCGTCCGGGTCCTTCACGGACAGGTAGTAGTCGTACTGGAGGCAGCCCTCCTCGGCGCGGATCTCCTCCACCACGCCGCTGGCCGCCAGACCCCGCAGGAAGGCCTCCCGCTGGCCCGGCTTGGTGAAATACGTCACCAGAAATGTCAGTTCGTTCATCGTATGATCTCCTTTCGGTTTGTTTTTTGTTCCACAGACCGTATTTTATCACTCCGCTGTCGGCGGCGCAAGAAAAAGAGAACGCCGATGAAGGAGGCACTTCGTAAAGAAGCGCCTCCTTCGATGCTAAAGATGCAAAAAAATGAACATCACAGTAATGATTGACTCTGTGAGAAGACATATGTTACTATTTTTATAAACGGATAAATGATAGGCGGTATTAGAATATGAAGCGGTTTCTTGGCTCAGCCTTTGCTGCTGTCTTATCTCCTTGTTTTGCCCTTTTCCCTCTTGTTTTTGGAGTCCTGGCGTTGCTATCAGAAGTAAGCGTGGCAACCATTTTTATATGTGTCCTTTGCTTATCCTGCAGTATATTGTGGGCAATCTTCGTTTGGAAAAAAAGAAATCAGCTATATGCGTGGGGAATCTTCTCTGATAAAGCTGTAAAAGTTTCTGTTTTGTTTCATAAGGATTATCTGCTCACATATGATAACTGTCGGGGATGCGGGATTGGGCTATATCGTCATGCGTTTATGAACTCTCAACAAAGTGCATTTGGTAATACCCGTTACTATATATTTCTATCAATTGAACCGTTTGACGAAAAGTATAGATACAGCATCAATCGATGGGCACCTTCTGACACACGAATAAAAATGGTTTTCCGTGAGAAAACGTACATGTATTTGATGTCAGTTCTTCCGCAGAGACAGGCTCGGATGCTCGAAAACGATCATTTGAAATACATTGAGAAGAAATAAAGGCAATATACATTTTGCTGTGCTGTCCATGGGTTTATCGAACATCGGTTTTTGCCCCACAAAGCCAAATTACAATAGAAGATCATGCTTTTAGTCCTGTCATTCCGAGGAACCAGTGCGCACACTGGTGACGTGGGAATCCGTTTTCCGCAGCTTATTCAACTGGAGAATACGGATTGCCACGTCGCTTCGCTCCTCGCAATGACAGGGTTATTCGTAGCTTGCAGTATTCTTTTTGAGGCAGATGATCCACCAGATACCAGCTCAAACAAACGCCGTCGGGGCACCTTCCTCGCGGAGGG
>JAFRSI010000014.1 GCA_017427645.1 Oscillospiraceae bacterium
GAGCGGCAGCGCAGCCACTCCACCGAGCCGCTGACGTTCAGCCCCTCCAGCTTCTCCTGCCAGCGGGTGGTCACCGCCATGGGGCCGCCGTTCTGCTTCAGCGTCAGGCACTGGTTCTTCCGCCGCTGTGCGGTGAGCCAGGCGCCCATGGCGCCCACGCCGGCGGCACAGCTGTCGACCCACCGGCACTGGCCGCTGGCCTTGTCACAGATCAGGGCGTCCAGAATGCCGGCGCCCTCGTTCCACAGCAGCAGGGCTGCGGCGGAGCCGGGCAGGAGGGTGCTCCAGAAGCGCAGAGCCTCGGCGGCGGAGGTGCGGGCCACCGCTCCCGCCGGGGCGATCAGGCAGCTGAGGCCGGGGAGGGAGACCACAGGCAGGGAGATAGTCCCGTCCGTCAGGGGGAAGCTCTTCTCGCCCATTTGCTCCGGCAGCGGCAGGGGCAGGGTGACCAGGCAGGCGGTGCGCACCGGCGTCACCGCGCAGGGGAGGGGATCGCCCAGACCGGACACAGGCAGGGCAAACTGCCAGTCGGCTCCCAGCGGCACGTCCTCCATCCGGGCCAGGCAGGCGCAGGCGGCCATCACGGCCTCCGGCGAGAAGGTCCCGTCGGCGGTAAAGAGCCGGGGCTCGTCGTTTTCCCATTCCAGGAAGGAGACAGAAGTTATGTCAACCTCCCGGCGGCGCAGCCAGTCGGCCGCCTGGGCGCGGAGCGCCGGCTCCATAGGCGAGGTGACCACCAGCAGTTGACTGCGGGCCAGCTTGACGACGTCGTATTCCACCTTCATGGCGTATCCTCCCATCCGTCCTGTTTTCGCTATTATATACGCAAAAGGGGGAAAATGCAATGTTGCCCGCGGCGGGAAAAGGTGGTAAAATACAATTAAACAGAAAATGGGAAAGGAGCGCGGTCATGAAACTGAGCTTTTTCGGCGCTGACCAGTGTGTCACCGGCAGCTGCCACTGTCTGGAGGTCAACGGAAAGAAGATCCTGGTGGACTGCGGCTTGCAGCAGGGACGGGACGAGATCGACAACAGCGCCCTGCCCTTCCATGCCGGCAGCGTGGACTACGTGCTGGTCACCCACGCCCATATCGACCACTCCGGCCGTCTGCCTCTCCTGCTGAAGCAGGGCTTCGGCGGCGAGATCGTCACCACCCGGGTGACGGCGGAGCTGCTGGACATCATGCTGCAGGACAGCGCCCACATCCAGGAGAGCGACGCCGAGTACAAAAACCGCAAGAATCAGCGGGCCGGGCGCGTGGCGGAGGAGCCCCTCTACACCGTGGCCGACGCCCAGGCCGTCATGGAGCTGGTCCGCACCTGCGAGTACAACGAGGAGGTGGAGATCTGCCCCGGTGTGCAGGCCGTGTTCATCGACGCCGGCCATCTGCTGGGCAGCGCCAGCATCAAGCTGACCCTCACCGAGGACGGTCAGACCCGCACCATCGTCTTCTCCGGCGATATCGGCAACGTGGATCAGCCCATCATCCGCGACCCGGACTTCTTCACCGGGGCGGACTACGTGGTCATGGAGAGCACCTACGGCGACCGCAACCACGACGAGGTGTGGAGCTACACCGACCAGCTGGCCCAGATCATCGACGAGACCCTGGGCCGCGGCGGCAACGTGGTGATCCCCGCCTTTGCCGTGGGCCGCACCCAGGAGCTGCTGTATTTCATCCGGGAGATCAAGGACAAGGGCATGGTCACGTCGGTCAGGGATTTCCCCGTATATGTGGACAGTCCCCTGGCCGAGGCGGCCACCCGCATCTTCTGCAGCGATCTGCGGGGCTATCTGGACGAGGAGGCCATGGAGCTGATCAAGGACGGCACGGCCATGTTCAGCTTCCCCGGTCTGCGCCTGACCCAGACCACCGAGGAGTCCAAGCTGCTGAATACCGACGCCACGCCCAAGGTCATTATCTCCGCCAGCGGCATGTGCGACGCCGGCCGCATCCGCCATCACCTGAAATACAATCTCTGGCGCTCGGACAGCGCCGTGGTGTTCGTGGGCTACCAGGCCGAGGGCACCCTGGGCCGCCATCTGCTGGAGGGGGCCGATTCGGTAAAGCTCTTCGGCGAGGACGTGGCCATCCGGGCCAAGATCGTCAACTTCCCCGGCCTCAGCTCCCACGCGGACCGGGACCACCTGATCGGCTGGATCCAGCACTTCCGGGAGCCCCGTCCCCAGCACGTCTTCGTGGTCCACGGAGACCGGGAGGTGGCGCCGGTCTTCGCCCGCGCCGTGGCGGACCTGGGCTTCGAGGCCCACGCCCCCCAGTACACCGAGGAGTACGACCTGATCACCTGCACCCGCACGGCGGTGGGCTATCTGCCCGAGCGCAAGGCCAAGACCTTCGAGGGCGGCCCCAAGAAGAGCGCGGCCTATCAGCGCCTGGTGCAGGTGGGCGATATGCTGTCCGCTCTCATCCGCCGCAGCTCCGGCCGGGACAACAAGAGCCTGGCGGCCTTTGCCGAGGCGCTGCATAAGATCATCGAGAAGTTTGATTTTTGACGTATGCTGAAGAAAAACCAGATCTGCCCCGCCGTCGTCGAGGGCTACTCCGCCGAGGGACTGGGCGTGGCCCGGATCGACGGGCAGGTGGTCTTTATCCACCGGGGCGTCCGGGGCGAATCGTGCCGGGTGCAGATCCTGAAGGTGCTGAAAAACGCGGCCTTCGGCCGCGTGGTCGCCGTGGACGAGCCCTCTCCCCACCGGGTGGAGCCGGACTGCCCCTATTACGGCAGATGCGGCGGCTGCGATTTCCGCCACCTGGATTATGAGGAGGAACTGTGGGCCAAGCGGCAGCGGGTGCAGGACGCCCTGACCCGCCTGGGCGGCAGCGACGCGGCGGTGGAGGAGATCCTGGGCGCGGCGGAGCCGCTGCGCTACCGCAACAAGAGCCAGTACCCCATCGCCCCCGACGGCTCCGTGGGCTTTTACCGCGCCCGCACCCACCAGGTAACGGACGTGCGGAAATGCCTGATCCAGAAGCCCTCCGCCGACGCGGCGGCGGAGGCGGTGCGGCAGTATATCCGGAAATACGGCGTGTCCTGTTACGACGAGGGGACGGGCCGCGGCTTGCTGCGCCATTTATACGTCCGCTCCAACGCCGCCGGGGAGAGCCTCATCTGTCTGCTGGTCAACGGGGACAGACTCCCCCGGGAGACGGAGCTGGCGGACCTGCTGCGGCAATACGTGCCCGGGGCGGTAGGCGTGGTGCTGGGGACCAACACCCGGCCCGGCAACGTGATCCTGGGGGAGTACTACCGCACCCTCTGGGGCGCCGATACCATCTCCGACACCCTGTGCGGCCTGACCTTCCGCCTGTCGGTGCCGTCTTTTTATCAGGTCAACCGGGACCAGGCGGAGCGGCTCTACGAGAAGGCCGTGGAGTTCGCGGGCCTCACCGGCGCGGAGACGGTGCTGGACCTCTACTGCGGCGCCGGCACCATCACCCAGGTGATGGCCCGCCGCGCCAGGGAGGTTATCGGCGCGGAGATCGTCCCGGAGGCCATTGCCGACGCAGAGGAGAACGCCCGGCGCAACGGCATCGGAAACGTCCGTTTTTTCTGCGGCGACGCGGCGGCAGCGGCGGCGGACTTTGCCGCCAAAAACCTGCGGCCCGATGTGATCTGTGTGGACCCGCCCCGGAAGGGCCTGGCGCCTGAGGTGGTGGAGGCGGCCGCCTCCATGCAGCCCAGGCGCATCGTCTATGTCTCCTGCGACCCGGCCACTCTGGGCCGGGACGTGAAGCGGTTTGCCGCCCTGGGCTATACCGTCCGCCGCGCCGTCGCGGTGGACCTGTTCCCGCGAACGCGGCATGTGGAGACTGTATGCGTATTGTCCAAACTTTCGGAGGCTAAGCATCATATCAGTGTTCAGGTCGATATGGATGAGTTGGATCTGACCGCCGCCGAGAGTAAGGCTACATATGAAGAGATCCAGGAGTGGGTGCAGGAAAAGTACGGTTTCCATGTGAC
>JAFRSI010000118.1 GCA_017427645.1 Oscillospiraceae bacterium
GGCTTTGATGATGCACAGTGAGGGCGGGGAGAGGAGCGGCAAGCTGCCGCTGCCTCGTGACGGCCTTTGGACGTCCCCCCTTCATCTGCGTCAGGCTTTCCGGAGGCGTCTCCGTTTTCAAATTGCCAACACGGCGGCTGCGTGGTATAATCCAGACAATGATACAGCATGATCCGCGGGAAAACCGATCGGAAGGAGGAAAAAACGGTGATAAAGGCCTCTTCTTCAAAGTGCAGACGGATTCGGCGCGCTGTGCTGCTGCTCCTTTGCCTGACGTTTCTGCTTTTGCCGGCGGCGCAGGCGCTGGCCGTTGCGAATTCGGACGGAAACCCGACGGTGGATCCCGTGGGCAGGAGCGACAGCTACTCCGCTGTGCTGTACGACAACAAGAACGGCCTGCCCACCTCCGAGGCCAATGCCATTGCCCAGACCGGCGAGGGCTTTATCTGGATCGGCAGCTACAGCGGCCTGACCCGTTACGACGGCAACACCTTTGAGCGGATGGACTCCGCCACGGGCGTGGGCAGCGTGGTGTGCCTTTACGTCGACAGCCGGGATCGGCTGTGGATCGGCACCAACGAGAGCGGCCTGGCGCTGCTGGAGCGCGGGGTGTTCCGAATCTGGGGCGAGGATGACGGCCTCGGCTCTGCCAAGATCCGCACGATCACGGGAGACGAGGATGGCACGATCTACGTTGGCACCACGGCAGGCATCACGATGATCGACCCGGATCTGACGCTGCACGCCGTGACGGATCCCCGGGTCGCCAACGCCTACATGGATAATACCTTGCCCGGCCCTGACGGGCTGATCTATTGCCTGACCCAGGAGGGAGACTTCTTTACCATGCGCGGCGGCGGGCTGGTGGACTATATCGACCATACGGAGGCCGCCGTCCAGGGGATCACCTGTATCCTTCCGGATCCCAACAAGCCCGGCGCCATTTTCATCGGGACAGAGGAGTCCGGGATTTATCACGGCGACCCGAGAGACGGAGCGGAGGCGCTGGACTATCTGGATATTGCGCCGCTGTCCTGTGTGAACGAGGTGCGGCAGTTTGGGGACCAGTTGTGGGTGTGCGCCCAGAACGGCATCGGCGTGGTGGACGGACAGCGCTTTTACCTTCTGGACGAGCTGCCCATGAACAGCCTGATCGACCACGTGATGACGGATTACGAGGGGAACCTGTGGTTCACCTCCTCCCGCCAGGGCGTGATGAAGCTGGTTTCCAACCGCTTCGCGGATCTTTTTCAGCGTTTTGATCTGCCGGCTTCCGTTGTCAACGCCACCTGTATGTGCGAAGACCGGCTGTTTATCGGAACGGATAACGGCCTGATGGTTTTGGATGAGGAGGGACCGGTCTCCGCCGTTCCGCTGACTGCGGCCAGGACTGCTTCCGGCGACGACCTGGAGGCCTCCGATCTGCTGGAATACCTGGACGGCGTGCGCATCCGCTCCATCATCCGGGACAGCCGCGGCCGGCTGTGGATCTCCACCTGGCGCAGCTGCGGCCTGCTGCGATACGACCGGGGCCAGGTGATGGCCTTTACCGAAGCGGACGGCCTGCTCTCCAACCGGATCCGCACCGTCAGCGAGACCGCCGACGGGGCGATCCTGGTGGCCTGTACCGGCGGCATGAACGTGATCGAGGGCGACCGCGTGACGGCCGGCTGCGGCGAAGAAGACGGGATCGCCAATTCGGTGAGCCTGTGCGTCTGCGCCGCGCCCAACGGGGACGCCATCCTGGGCTCCAACGGGGGCGGTCTCTATATCATCAACGGCGACGGCGTGCGCTGTATCGGCACGCATGACGGCCTGAAATCGGGAGTCGTCATGCACATTAAGTACGATGCGGCGCGGCACGTTTATTGGCTCATTGCCGGCAACTCCATTGCATACATGACCGAGGATTATCGGGTGACCACGGTGCAGAATTTTCCCTATCCCGACAACTCCGACCTGTATGAAAACAGCATGGGCGACATGTGGGTCCTCAGCAGCGACGGCATCTACGTGCTGCCGGTGGAGGAGATGATCGCCAACGGTGAATTGAATCCGGTCCATTACGGCCTGGCCAACGGCCTGCCCTGCACCGCCACGTTCAACTCCTACAGCGAGCTGACGCCGGAGGGCGACCTCTACATGGCGGGCACCAGCGGCGTGGCAAAGGTCAACATCGAATCCGCGCTGGAGAGCATATCGGATCTGAAGCAGGCGGTGCCTTTTGTCGATGTGGACGGCGTGCGGATCTATCCCGATGAGTCGGGCGGCTTCAGGCTTCCGTCCAACGCGCAGAAGCTGACCATATACGGCTTTGTGTACAACTATTCGCTGACGGATCCCAAGGTGTCCTATTGTCTGGAGGGCTTCGACCGGGAGTCCGTGACCGTGAGCCGCAGCGAGCTGGGGCCTGTGACGTATACGAATCTGCCGGGGGGCACCTACCGCTTCGTCATGGAGCTCAAGGACGCAATGGGCCGGGGAAGCAAAAAGATGGACGTTTCCATCGTCAAGGAGAAGGCTCTGCATGAGCAGGTGTGGTTCCACATCGCCGTCGGCCTTTCCGCGCTGCTGCTTCTGGCCGCACTGATCCGGATGTATTTCCACCGCAAAATGCGCGCCATGGAGGAAAAGCACCGGGAGGAGGCCGAGCGGGAGCGCACCAGCAACGAGCTGTCTCTTGCGACCCGGATCCAGGCGGATATGCTGCCGAACATTTTCCCGGCCTTTCCGGAGAGATCGGACTTTGATATCTACGCCAGGATGGACCCGGCGAAGGAGGTCGGCGGCGACTTCTACGACTTCTTCCTTATCGATGAGGATCACCTGTGCATGGTCATAGCGGACGTGTCCGGCAAGGGCGTGCCGGCGGCGCTGTTTATGATGGCCTCCAAGATCATCCTGGCCAACAACGCCATGATGGGCAAATCGCCGGCGCAGATCCTGACCGATGCCAACGCCTCGATCTGCTCCCACAATCGCCAGGAGATGTTCGTCACGGTATGGCTGGGGATCCTGGAGCTCTCCACCGGGAAGCTGACCGCCGCCAACGCCGGACATGAGTATCCCGCCATAAAGCGGCCGGGCGGACGATTCGCGCTGCTGAAGGACAAGCACGGATTTGTTATCGGCGGAATGGACGGAGTGAAATACAGCGAATATGAGCTCATGATCGAGCCGGGTGCAAAACTGTTCCTGTACACAGACGGCATACCGGAAGCGACAGATGCGGCCGACGCCATGTTCGGTACGGGGCAAATGCTGGACGCCCTGAACAAAGAGCCGGACGCGGCCCCCCAGCAGATCCTGGATAACATTCGGGACGCCGTTGACCGCTTTGTGGGCGAGGCCGAACAGTTTGATGATCTGACGATGCTCTGTATAGAGTATAAGGGGATTGGCCCGGAAAAAACGGATGCGTAATGTGCCGTTTGCTGCCCTGACGATAACCGGCGCATAGGCGGGCGGCAAGTGTACATTCAGAAAAAAGCAGCCAGGCACCCTTGAATAATCAGAACCATCGCCCCCCGCAGTTGCTGCGGGGGGCGATTCTTCTTGCGCTCCCCCCATTTGGGGGGTATTCAAATCTCCCGATCTCCTGTATAATCAGGCTATCCGGCCGGAAAGGAGGGCGCATATGCCGATCAAAAGCGAGAACAGAAGCACTTGGGTGTTCATAGGCCTCCTGCTGCTGAGCGGGATATGCAATACACAGACAAGAACGCGGTTTTTCGCCGTCGATACGATCATGTTCAGTGCCAATTTCATGATCTACATCGGACTGCTGATCTTCTGGATGCAGTCCGTGCGCTCCAGGCTCCTGCCTACCAGAGCCCGGGGCTATATCGTCACGTCTGTGCCCTTGATGATTTTCTACCTTCTTGTCCGGGTCCTGCGATTCCGTATCCTGACGGAGGTGGTCATCCGGCGCTACGTGGATTACGCGTACAATATCCCGCTGCTGCTGATCCCCGCGCTGTTTCTGATGACCTGCATCCGCATACACCGCGGCGAGCAGTCCAGCCGGAACGGCAGGGAGCGGCTGCTGCTGATCCCCGCCTGCATCATGCTGTGCCTGATCATGACCAACGACTTGCATCAGCTGTTCTACCGTCGCCTCATCCCGCTGTCGGAGTTTCACGGCATTGTCGGCACCTATACGCACGGCCCGCTGTTCTATCTGATGTATGGATGGATCGTGGCTGCCTCTCTAACGGGCGTTTCCATCCTGGTACGCAAAATGTGGCGTGAGAACCTCCGCGGACTGATCTCGTTCGTCGCCGTCGTTCTGATCTGGGGAGGGCTCGATCTTCTTAACCTGTGGGTGTTTGATCGGTATGATCTTGTTCAGATGTATTATTCACAGGAGATCAATGTCTTTGGGATGCTCGGCTTCTTTGAGGTCTGCATCCGAAACCGAATGATCCCGTACAATGAAAACTACAGCGGCTTCTTTTCCCATCTTGAGCTGCCGGCTCTCATCACCGACCGGAATCTGAATCCGGTGTGGAAGAGCGCCGTGTCCCTGCGCGCCTCGCAGGAGCAGTTGGTCTCAGCGCTGGCACACCCCGCAGAGCTGGGCGGGGACGCCGTTCTGCACGGCAGGGCCATCAGCGGCGGCGCCGCCTTCTGGGTCCAGGACGAGGGGACCATCCGCCGGCTCAACGAGGAGCTGGAA
Organism: Oscillospiraceae bacterium; assembly: GCA_017427645.1. Lineage (GTDB taxonomy): Bacteria > Bacillota > Clostridia > Oscillospirales > Oscillospiraceae > Vescimonas. Next base: position 4,679 of record JAFRSI010000118.1, read on the forward strand.
GACGCCAACGATACCCTGGCCCTGGAAAACGAGCTGCTGGAGCGGGAGCGGGACCAGCAGGCGGAGATGGCCCTGGTGCGCGAGCGCAACGACCTCTACGCCAAGGCCGCCCTGGCGGTGTATCCCGCCCAGAAGAGGATCGACGCCCTGCTCTCCCAAGCGGAGCCGGACACGCCTGCCTTTCGCCCGCTGATCGCTGAGGTGGCCGCGCTGACGGCCTACGTCAAGCGCAAGTCCAATTTCGTGATGGTGGCGGCCCAGCGGGACGCCGTGTCGGCGGAGGAACTGGCGGCCGCCATCCGCGAGACCGCCCACTATTTCCGCTACTGCGGCCTGCAGGTGACGCTCAGCAGCCGGACGGCGCGGGATTTCTCCTGCCGGGAGGCCATGGATCTCTACGACACGGTAGAGGCCGTGCTGGAGGCGCTGTGCGCCGGAAGCGCGGATTGTCTGGTGCGGCTGGAGGACGCCTGCCTGACCTGCATGGTGGACGGGGAGACGCCGCCGGAGCTGCCGGAGACGCCCTGCCCCGTCTCCGCCCGGGCGGAGGACGGCCAGATCCTTCTGACGGTGAGGTTGGGAGGTGAGGCCTCGTGACCAGCTTTGCCGGGATCGCCCGGGGATTGGGCGGCCATGCGGTGATCGTCGCCTCCATCCTGATCTTTATCGGGCAGACGTATGCGGTGCTGCAGGCCTTCCGGCAGCGCCGCGGCTGGCGCTGCTGCGCGCCTGCCGTCGGACATCTGATCCTCTGTACAGCGCTGGTCATTCTCCTGCTGGACGGGATCTTCATGGGCCGCTATTCGGATATCCGCCTCACCTGGCCCGCCCCGGTGACGGCGCTTTTCGCCCTGCCGTGGCCGGCGGTGGTGGGCCTGGAGCTGCTCTGCGCCCTGGGCGCGCTGGCGTACCGGCTGAGCAACCGCCGCTATGAGAAAACACGGCTGACCCCGGACGCCATCAAAAACACCCTGGATCTGCTGCCGGTGGCCATCTGCTTTGCCGACGGGAGCGGCCGGGTGGTCATGGCCAATATCCGCATGAGCGAGCTGAACCGCACCCTGACCGGCCGCGCCCTGTACGACGCGGGAACGCTGTGGACGGCGGTGACGGAGCGGGGGGAGGAGCGGAACGGCCGGCGCCTGGTCTGCCTGGACGACGGGACCGCCCTGCTCTTTGACCGCGGCCCCGTGACCGTGGACGGCAGGGGTTACGACCAGATCACCGCTGCGGACGTGACGGACGAATACCGCATCACGGAGGAGCTCCGGGCGAAGAACAAGCGGCTGCGGGACGTGCAGTACCGCATGAAGGCCGTCAGCGCCCGGGACGTGGCGCTGCTGATCCCCCGGGAGATCATGCAGGCCCGCATGGCCGTCCACGACCACATGGGCAATCTGCTGCTGACGGTGAAGAATTATCTGGACGATCCGGAGGCCCTGTCCGAGGCGGAGATCCTGCGCCTGCTGCAGTACAACAACCGCTTTCTGCTGGGTGAGGCGGAGGAGCCGGAGCCGCCGGCGGACCCCGTCGACGAGGCTCTGGATCTGGCCCGTCACATCGGCGTGACGGTGGAGCTCACCGGAGCGCTGCCAACCGGGGAAAATACCCGCGCCCTGCTGGGCCAGGCCATCGAGCAGTGCGCGGCCAACACCGTCCGCCACGCGGCCGGGGACCGGCTGACCGTGGCCGTAACGGAGAGCGCCGACGCCTTCCGGGCGGTGTTCACCAACAACGGCGCCGCGCCGGAGAAGCCCGTTGCGGAGACCGGCGGCCTGGCCACCCTGCGCCAGCAGGTGGAGGCGGCAGGGGGGACCATGGCCGTGGAGAGCGCGCCCGTCTTTTCCCTGACCCTCCGGCTGCCGAAAACCGAAGAATGAACGCGGCGCTCCGGGGCATCCTGTCCCCGGAGCGCCTTGCTTATGGAAATAAGCGGCCAAACCCCCCCGATCAGGGGAGTGACAATTGCTTTGTCGTTTTGCTATAATTTTACTGGGTCAACAGGTGGGATAGTTATGCCATTCTGCCAAAAAGGCCCGGAATGGAGTTGACAGAGCGTGGCTGCCCGTCAAGATGGAATTTGCAGGCGTAGTGCGCCCGGTAAACGGGGGCGCTGCGCCTTTGCGCATTTTTGGAAGGAGGTGAGGGCAAGTGGCTGAGCAATACCGCGTTGTGATCGTGGACGACGAGATCATCTCCCGCGGCTACATGGAGCTGTCCATCGAACCCTCCCGGAACTATGAGCTGGCGGCGTCGCTCCCGTCTGCCGAATACGCGCTGGAGTGGCTGGCGGACAACGGCGCGCCGGATCTGCTGATCCTGGACGTGATGATGAAGACCGGGATCGACGGCCTGAGCGCCGCGGAGGAGGTCAAGGCCAGGTATCCGCAGGTGAAGATCATCATCGTGACCTCCATGGCGGATGCGGACTGGATCGGCAAGGCCAAACGCATCGGCGTGGAAGCCTTCTGGTTCAAGAGCTACCCGGAGATGTCGCTGCTGGAGGTGATGGACCGGGTGATGGCGGGGGAGACGGTCTATCCCGGCCAGATCCCGCAGATCAATCTGGGGGATCTGCCCGCCGAAAAGCTGACCGTGAAGCAGCGGAGCCTGCTGCGGATGATGGTGGACGGCCTGTCCAACCGGGAGATCGCGGCGGCCATGGGCGTGAGTCCCCACACGGTGAAGGAGAACGTGGACACCCTGATGGACAAGACGGGGATCCACTCCCGCACGGCGCTGGCGGCCCAGGCGTCCCACCTGAACGTGGTGGTCAGCGACAGCTACCGCATCAAGACCTGATCCCCGCATCACGCCCCGCGCGCACCCACCCGCATTTCCCCATTGTCATCCTGAGCGAGCGCAGCGAGTCGAAGGATCTTCAACACCCCATTACCGAGATGCAAAAACGCAGGATCTTTCGACTCCGTTCGCTTCGCTCACGCCGCTCAAGATGACAGGAGGGAGGGGGCGGCGGCACCCCCGCCCCGCGCGCCCCGCACTGCACGCGCACTTCGTTGCAAAACAACTTCACATATACGCATTTCCCAATTGTTCCACGACGCATACACCCCAACCACACAAAAGGAGGACGCCATGAAACATCTGAAACGCGCACTGAGTATGCTGCTGGTGACGCTGATGATTGTCACCGCGCTGCCCCTGTCCGTGATCGCCACGGCGGAGCCGACGGAAGCGGCAGCGCCCGCCGCGGAGACGGAGACCAACACCGCCGCGCCCGCAGGCCTCGCCGGCCAGGACACGGACCTGACCATCGACTTCAACTATGCCGAGACGTACCACATCGGCTCGCCGGAGGACGCTCTGGCCAAGATGGGCATGGATTCCCAGGTGAACGGCTCGCTGGTGGGCAGCTCGTACTGGAACGCCCCCGGCAACACGTACAAGTGGAACCACGTGACAGAGAACCTGACGATCCAGGATGCGGATCCGGGCTCCCTGCGCTATTTCCTGGAATCCACGGACGACGCTCACAAGTACATCGTGCTGGACAGCGACTTTGAGCGCCAGCACAGCGGCAACACCCCGTGGAAGACCATCGAGATCAACACGAACAAGGTGCTGGATCTGAACGGCCACATGCTGTACATGCGGGCCGACGAGAACATGAAGAACCCCGTATGGGACGAGGAGACCGGCGCCCAGACCACCCACGCCGTGTACCACAAGGCGGTGATGTTCGAGATCAAGCAGGGCGCCACCCTGACCATCATCGACTCCGGCGCGGAGGCCAGAAGCACGTACAACGTGGACGGCACGTATTATCAGTCGTCGCAGAACAATGAGGAGCGCACCGGCGGCATCAAGTTCACAGGCTACATGGTGGACCCCCACAAGTTCGACATCAACTATTACACCACCCGCGACCTGTTCAACGTGAACGGCACGCTGGTGATCTACGGCGGCACCTACCAGGCCGGCCGGCAGAAGGACCAGCTGAAGAAGAACTTCTCCTGGTCCAACCTGAAGACCGTCATCGGCTCGGCGGTGGGCCTGGGCGTCAGCATTGCCGAGTACGGCACCGGCATCAGCGCGGCCCTGGCCTCCAACGACGACCTGCTGGAGTCCTTCAAGACGGAGGACATCGAGTCCGGCGACAACGACGGCAAGGACGACGCCCACACCTCCACGGACAAGAAGACCGGCGAGGGCGGCACGAAGGTGACCACCAAGGACACGCCCAAGGAGTCCGGCGGCCAGAATACCGGCACCGGCCGCAGCGAGACGGTCAGCGAGAGTAAGGAGACCAAGAACCAGGAGCTGGCCAGCGGCGACCGCAAGGGCACCGAAGAGGGCGAGAACAAGGCCAACGACAAGAAGACCGGCAAGAACGACAAGAACACCAAGATCGCCGAGTCCGAGAAGAAGATCGTGGACTCCATCATCAACAAGGACAAGATCACGTCCATTGTGGACGGCGCCTTCGAATTTGTGGACGGCGTCGTGGGCCTGATCGGCTCGGACGAGCGCTCCCGCGTGACCAACATGATCCAGGGCACCGTGGCCCACGTGGGCAACACCGGCACCCTGGTGATCTACGGCGGCACCTTCAAGGGCTACGGCTCCACGCCCAACACCCGCAACGCCGTCATCGAGGTCACCAAGGGCACCGGCTCCCACCCCATTGTGGAGGGCAAGGACGCCGGCGGCCTGGCGTACATCTACGGCGGCACCTTTGAGGCGTACGCCGGCGCCAACGTATTCAACATGGTCCGCTCCGCCAACAACGTGGAGGTGGTCCAGTACGAGCGCGCAAAGGACAACACCCCCATCGTCCCCAAGACGGTGATCCTCTCGGAGCAGGAGACTATGGGCTGCCGCCAGCTCTTCTACGACAACGAGGAGGAGTACGCGGCCTACGCCAAATATATCCGCGAGCACCCGGAGGAGGAGGACACCTACCCGGTGGTGGAGCCCGTCCCGGTGAGCACCCGGAACGTGGTAGTCCGGGGCGGCACCTTCCGCAACTACTACGAGGTCATGATGGTGGCCGCAAAGACCGATGACAACGACGGGCACTTCACCAAGTTCCCCGGCTCCTCCGGCTCCGTCAACCTGGGCATTGAGTCCTACGGCGAGGATATGATCCGCGACGGCCGCATCCAGATCAGCGACAAGTACGGCGACGGCCCCATGGTGCTGCTGGACGACCGGGTGGAGGAGGACCAGTCCGCCAACGACGGCGCCTATCACTACCGCCTCTTCTGCGGCGACACGGAGCTGCGTTACAAGCGGTATCTGGAGGTCTATCCCAACAAGGCCCAGGTAAACTCCTCCTACTCCTTCCAGCTGCAGACCTTCTACGGCTCCCAGGCCAACCAGCTGCTGAGCAACGCCTGGGGCAGCGACGAGGAGAACATCCGCGAGGCGATCTTCGCCAACACGGAGGAGTTTTTCACCTTCCCCATCGACCACAAAGACCTTTCGCCGACCTATTACGTCATGCCCCACCTGACCGACACGGACGTGTACGGCCAGAAGCTCAACGCCAGCGAGGTATGGTACTACAACACCCCCCTGGACCATAACGGCAACATGGTCCAGGCGCCGGCCGTGGGCAACGTGGTCTGGACGGGCAAGTGGAACCCCACGGAGAACTCCGAAGGAACGGTGACCCAGCCGAGATACATCGTGTCCGACCGCTACGACACGGAGGCGTACTACAAGGGCCTGCGCGCCATGCGCTCTACAGGCAAGCTGGATCAGAGCACGGAGCAGTATTATCACGAGGAGTACAGCTCCGTGGCCCAGGACATGAAGTGGTTCACCTACAAGATCTACCGGGTGGACCCCCTGACCCGCGAGAGCATCAGCGAGGGCGGCTACGGCACGGACGTGCCCCTGGCCACCGTGAAGTACGGCGCCAGCCGCGACTCCCTGAAGTGCAAGCTGCCCCTGCTGGATATGCAGGAGCAGATGAAGGCCCAGGCCGCGAAGAACGGCATCTCCTGGGACGGCTACAAGCAGGGCGAAATGTACCGCATCGTGCTGGAGGTCCAGGAGTACTACGCCTACGATTACTATGGCGCCGGCCGGTTCGAAAATGAGCTGCAGCCCGCCAAGGCGGAGACCAGCATCTGCTTCCGCTGCGTCAGCAAGGACGAGCAGACCGGCGGCGGCCAGGCCGGCTTCGAGCCCGACTACACCGCCCTCCAGTGGAACGACGAGCCCCTGATCGGTCAGTGGGCCAGCGTGAAGCTGGTGAACGCCAAGGCCGGCCAGGTGGATTACCGCGGCGACAAGATCTTCGACGTCTACTACCAGTGGTACGTGGTGAACGACGACGGCACCGAGACCATGATCGCCGGCACGGACCACGTCCTGCGGGATCCCGACGCCAACCGCCAGTATCACCATCCCACCTACTGGGACGTGGAGAACGACGGCTACACCTACGTGAACACCGAACCCCTGCCGGCGGACAAGAACGACTGGGTGGCCGAGGATCTGCACATGTACACCTATCAGATGTGTCAGGCGCGGCCGGAGATGCGGCTGTACAAAAACAAGAACCTGCACCTGACCAACAACAACGTGTGGTTTACCAATACCGACCGGTGCTACATCCCCGGGTCGCTGCTGGGCAAGACCATCCGCGTCAAGGCCATCGTGGAGAACCTGAAGTGGACCAAGAACTTCGACCAGCAGCAGGTCTACTACAGCCACACCATCAAGGTGGAGGAGCCGATTACCCTGAAGGCCACGGTGGGCGTGACCACCGCCGAGGGCGTGACCTTCGCCTCCACCGCCAAGCCCGCCACCGTCTCCATCGCCACCCTGGAGAATCTGGACCCCGGCGAGTACATCAGCAGCATGTACTACTACGCCAACGGGCGGATGATCTACAAGGAGAACCTCCATGCCACCCAGGCCTCCCAGATCCCCACGGTGACCTATCCCACGGACTTCTTCGGCGGCAGCGACGCCGGCCTGTATATCCAGGACGGCGAGTACACGGTCAACGCCGTGCTCTTTGCCTGCAGGGAGAGCAACCCCGGCACCACCAGCGCCGTCTGCATCGCGCCCAAGGTCAACGTACACTTCGCCATGGAGAACACCGGCTTCGTCGTGACGCCGGGCGTCAGCGCGTACTATCACATCGACACGGTCCGCGACGGCGCCCTGAACGGCACGATCCAGCCCTTCACCACGGTCCCCGCCAGCGCGTCCATCATCTCGGGCTACGCCGACGCGACCTCCACGGATCCCAACGTGGCGGTGCTCAACGAGAACGGCTATCTGATGTTCCCGGGCGGCATGGGCAGCACCACCATCTCCGTCACCGGGCCCAATGGGGTCACCGTCAGCAAGACGATCAAGGTCTACGCCGAGATCGACCGGTTCGAGATCCGGGGCCTGCGCGCGCCGACGCTGAACCAGACCCTGCCCATCCCCACCGGCGGCGAGATGCTGCCCTTCGACGCCCACTACCACCTGGTGGACGTGTACTGGACGAAGGACCGCAGCAGCGAGCGGCTGCCCGCCACCGCCAAGCCGGAGAACTACCATGCCTACACCATCCACGTGATCGTGGCGCCGGACAACGGCTACAGCTCCGTACACAACCCCGAATACGTCATCAGCGCCATCCAGGCCGACGGCTCCGTGGAGGTCCGCTCCGGCAATAAATTCAACGCCTACGGCGAGTTCGGCGACGTCAGCGGCGGCTTGGAGTTCAAGTACATGTACAAGGCCATCTCCGGCGGCGCCGCCACGGTGATCAACAAGATCTATCTGGACTTCCCCACCCAGGTGAAGGAAGGGGATAGCGTGGACGAGTGGATGCAGAACGTCCGCTTCTACACCAACGGCGACGACAGCGTGATGGAAGTGATGCTGTACGAGGTCTTCTACAACATCCTCGGCATGCAGCGGGGCTCTACTTACGGCGATAAGGTGAACGTTGATACGCTCCACACCTTCCTGCCCGGCGTCCAGACCGGCTTCCAGATCCAGCTGGGCCTGCCCACCGGCATGAACGTCGCCTTCCCCACGGAGACCGACGCCATCGAGATCTACGTCAACGGCGAGCTCCACGACACCACCACCGCCGTCATGGACAAGCTCGTCTGGGCCATCGCCGCCAACAGCATCGAGGTATTGCCCTGCACGGTGGAGGGCGTGGAAAAGCACGTGGATCCCATGCCGGTGTACAGCCTGAACGGCTTCGACATTCTGGACGGGGAGCCCGTGTACGTGGAAGACCTGCTGAACTCCAACGATCCCCGCCTCACCCTGCAGCTGGTCGGAATCAGCGGCACCAACGGGTCTGAGGAATACGTCTATTACGACGCGGATCAGGGCTGCTTCGGCACCGATTACGGCCAAACCTACGGTCCCGAGGATCCCGTGACCCTGACCTTCAACGTGCTGTTCGACTCCGACTGCGACGGTATTCCCGAGGTCGTGGTGGAGGAGACGGCGACCAAGTACCTGTTTGACGACCACGGCTACGGTCCCGGCGGCCAGCTGCCGGGCGAATACACGGACACCGTCCAGACCGTCACGGCCTATAATCCCGACGGCACCGTGGCCTACACCGGCCAGTACACCACTCCCTACACCTGGGGCAGCAAGCGCTATTTGTCCGTGCCCGAGGTGGACGGCGCGTTCATCACCTCCGTCGGCGTCGGCTCCGGTACCGCAGATACGTCCTTTGGCGCCAACCGTCTCAGAGCCGCTTTCTCTGACAACAGCAACGTCAGTATCTATACGGTGGCTGCTGACCAGATGAAGGTCTATGCCAGCTCCACCCAGGTAAATACAAGAATTGTGTCCAACTACGGGTATAAGGTGTACGGTATCTACATCTCCCTGGACGGCGAGCACTTCACCACAGCTGGTTTCATCGACGATCTGACGCCGGACACGAACTACACCCTGTACTACAAGCAGGGCCCCGACGGCCGCGTCTACCAGAAGGCCTTCCACACTGCCGCCGAGGATTACGGTCTCACCATCGGCATCATGCCGGTCACCTGCGACAACCTGGGCAACCTTGCTGTGGATCACTGGCATTACGATCCGGATGCTGCCACCCTGACGCTGCAGGACTTCACCATCGCAGAGAGGGGCGGACCCATTCTCAACGGGCTCTTCTTCTCCCTTATCTTCGCAGAACAGCCTATCACGGTGGAGCTGTTTGGTGACAACTATCTGACCGTAACAGATTATAGTGAATATACCTATGGTATCTACGCATACAAGGATCTGACCATCACGGGACCCGGCAACCTGACCATCACCGGACCTGAGCCGCATGACATCATCTATCGAACGCTAGACGGCCTGTCCAGCATGGGAGACATCTATCTGAACAGCTCCGGCACATTGACAGTTATCAATGCACTCGGCGGCGTGATTGTCCCGAAAAGCAACAAGGTCTATTATCAGAACGGCAATATCTCGCTGCCGGTCGGCGTCCTTGACAGGGCCTGCGATCTGCTGGATTCAGGCTATATCGACTGCCTCTCCTTCGAGAATCAACTGACCACCTACGGCCACAGCCTGACCATCAAGAACTCCAGCGGCGAGGTCATCGACGACTATATCGCCTACGTGAAGAGCTCGGATCATGACAAGAGCGTCACCTTCACCATGTCCCACTCCTGCACCCGCACCCTGGCCGCCGCGGAGTATCTGGTCAGCGGCGACTGCCTGAGCGGCGCCACCTACCACAAGAGCTGCTCCTGCGGCGCCTGCGGCACCGGCACCTTCACCGTGAGCGCGGGCTCCCACAGCCTGACCACCCACGCGGCCCACGCTTACGACTGCGCGCACATGGGCTGGGACGAGTACCACACCTGCGACAAGTGCGGCTGGACCGACTACGAGGACCACGTCCACTACGCCACCGGCCACACCTGGGTGGAGCACGCGGCCGCGGATCCCACCTGCGCCCAGGACGGCCATCCCGCCTACTTCGTCTGCTCGACCTGCGGCGCCAGTACCCTGCCCGCCGAGACGCCCGACGAGTACAAGGCCCTGGGCCACGTGGTCATCCCCGTGGCCGTGACCCCCGCCACCTGCACCGAGGACGGCATGCTGGCCCACTACGAGTGCCAGCGCTGCGGCGCGCTCTTCGCCGACGTCAACGGCGCCATCCCCACCACCGCCGCCGCCCTGGCCCAGCCCTGCCTGGGCCACACCTGGGGCGAGCCCGCCATCGTCCAGCCCACGGAGACCGAGCCCGGCTCCGTCCACCGGCACTGCGTGGTCTGCGGCGCGGAGGACGTGACCGTCATCCCGCCTCTGGGCGACGCGGATCCCTGCGGCGCCACCGTCTGGTGGAGGCTGGAGGGCGACGTCCTGACCGTCTACGGCATCGGCGAGATGTACAGCTACAACGGCCAGACCAATAACAGACCCTGGAGCGACAGCGCCGACGCCATCCGGGTCGTCCGGATCGAGGAGGGCGTGACCCTGGTGGGCAACACCGCCTTCTATAACCTGCCCAACCTGGAGGAGGTCTACATCGCCGGCAGCGTCACCACCGTGGACGCCAGCGCCTTCCGCAACTGCGCCAAGCTGCGCAAGGTGGAGTTCGCCGACGGCACGGACGACCTGACCATCTGGAACTACGCCTTTATGAACGACACGGCCCTGGAGGAGATCACCCTCCCGGCCCGGCTGGTGGAACTGAAGGGCTACGCCTTCCGGCTCTGCTCCGGCCTGCACAAGGTCCTGTTCCTGGGCGGTGCGCCCACCATCGCCGGCAGCTCCTTCGGCTCCGTGGTGGCCGACGTGTACTATCCCGTCGCCGACGCCACCTGGACGGCAAACGTCCGGCAGAACTACGGCGGCACTCTGACCTGGATCGGTTATCTGGGCATGGGCTATTGCGGCTATGAAGACGACACACACGCCCTGGAGGACGTTTCCTGGTTCCTGGATGAGAACGGCGTCATGACCATCTCCGGCACCGGCGCCACGAAGAGCTGCAGCTCCGATGCGGGAGGAAAGCCCTGGGCGGATTATCTGACGCAGATCACGGCCCTGCACGTGGAGGAGGGCGTCACCAGCATCGGCAGCTTCGGCTTCAACGGCGCCACCAACCTACAGGAGATCAACCTGGCCCAGACGGTCGTCAGCATCAACAGCGCCGCGTTCTACGGCTGCACGTCGCTGACCTCCGTGACCTTCCCGCACAGGATCAGCGGCATCAGCAGCTACGCCTTCCGCAACTGCACGGCTCTGACGGAGATCTACTTCACCGGCGCGGCGCCCAGCAGCATCTACTACAACGCCTTCACCGGCGTCACCGCCACCGCATATTATCCCGTGTACGAGTCCTCCTGGACCTCGTCCAATATGACCGACTACGGCGGCACCCTGACCTGGGAGAGCTACAATCCCGGCCCGTACTTCTTCACCCAGCCCAAGGACAAGACGGCAGACCTGGGCGCGACCGTGAACTTCTCCGTTGCCGGCAGGGGCCAGAACGTCTCCTACCAGTGGCAGGTGCTGACGCCCGGCGCTGCTGAGTGGACCAACGTCAACTTCGCCGTCTCCATCAGATACGTGCTGTACGTCACCGCCACCGCCGAGCTGAACGGCGCGCAGTTCCGCTGCATCGCCACCGACGACGAGGGCAAGACCGCCATCTCCGACGCCGCCACCCTGACGGTGAATCTCCCGGCCTGGGAGATCGTGGAGCAGCCGGAGGACTACACCGGACCCGTCAACGAATACGCCGAGTTCTTCGTGGGCGTCAGCAACACCGCCGGCCTGACCTACTGCTGGCAGATCCTGGTAAACGGCGCCTGGACCAACGTCGACCTCACCGACATTGTCTTCTACGACAGTGACAGTGATACCCTTGGCGTTCTCATCACCGCCGGCCTGGACGGCGCCCAGTTCCGCTGCGTGATCACCGACGCGGCCGGCAATGAGGTGATCACCGACGTGGCCACCCTCCACGTGGAGGCCGTCTTTGAGATCATCACCCAGCCCACGGACTTCACCGGCCCCGTGGGCGCCACCGCCACCTTCCACGTGGAGGCCACCGGCACCGGCCTGACCTACCAGTGGCAGTACAAGTCCGCCAAGGACGGCAAGTGGTACAACGCCAGCGCCACGGGCTACAACACTGACACCATGAGCATCAAGGTCACCACAGCCCGCAACGGCATGCAGTTCCGCTGCAAGGTCACCGACGCCTTTGGCCAGCAGCTGATCACC
>JAFRSI010000119.1 GCA_017427645.1 Oscillospiraceae bacterium
CGTCAAGCTCTACGGCGGTGTCTCCGGTTCCGCCGATGCGGCCGCGCAGGCGCTGGCGGCAGGAACGCTGCGGTATGATCCGGACGCCAGGTGCGACCACCACGGACACCACCATGAGGATGGTCACGAGTGCGGGCACCACCATGGGGAAGGGCGCGAATGTGGACACCGGGAGGGCGACGAGAATTGCCGCCGCCACCACGGGGCGTAAAAAATGAACCAGATGCGGCCATTTCGGCCGCATCTGGTTCATTTTTTTTTGCCCGGAGGGTTGGGAGAGGGAAAAGCTCACTCGTCTAAAGATGGCGAAAGTGGACAAAAAGTGGACAAAAGAGGACAAAAAACGGGGGAGCGCCGCGCCTGCCCCGCTCAGAACGGCGGCGGCAGGGAAGGGGAGCGCCCGGGCGCTCCGCCGGGCAGGACTGCATCGATTTATCGAAAAAAAGCGGCCCAAAAAGCGCTGTATAACTTGACAAAACGGACGCAAGAGAGGTATCATAAAATTGTTAAAGTATACAATGCATATGGCCCGTGCATTCCACAGTTCCACGTTCCATCAACCCCCGTGCCATGCAAAGGAGGACGACATGAAACACCTGAAACGCGCACTGAGTATGCTGCTGGTGACGCTGATGATCGTCACCATGCTGCCCGCCGACCTGATCTCCACGGCATTTGCCACGGAGACCGAGCCGACGAAGCAGAGCGAAGCCGGCGCATCGGAGACCAACAGCACCGGCGAGACGAACCAGGAGGGCTACGACACCGACCTGACCATCGACTTCGACTACGAGGAGCGCGAGGGGGTCATCAACGCCGACCAGGCGCTGCTCAACCTGGCCAAGGACCCCGAGGTCTTTGAGCGCAAGCAGATCCAGGAATCGCAGATCCAGTCGGAGTACAGCAAGTATCTCTGGAAGCATGTGGACAGCTGGACCTTGACGGACCACGACGAGGGCAGTATCCGTGAGGCGCTGGTGTCCACCGACCCGGCGTTCGATTACGTTGTGCTGGACTGCGACATCGACCGCAGCTACTACAAGAACACCGTCTGGGAGCCCATGGTCATCTCCCGGGACAAGGTGCTGGACCTGAACGGCTACTCCCTGAACATCCGGTACGACTCCAACCGCGGAAACGACGATCCAAACCAGACGACCCACCAGGAGTACCACAACTGCGTGGCCTTCAAGATCACCCAGGGCGCCACGCTGACCATCATCGACTCCTCGGCCTGGCGGAAAGAGGGCACCGACGGCAAGGGCAAGGGCGCTATCAAGTTCACCGGCTACATGGTGAACCCCTACAGCTATGACATCACGTCCTACACCACCCGGGACATGTTCCATGTGGACGACGGCAACCTGATCGTCTACGGCGGCACCTTCCAGGCCGGGCGCAAGAAGGACCAGCTCAAGAGCAACTTCTCCTGGAAGAAGCTGCGCACCGTCATCGGCAATGCGGTGGAACTGGGCGTCAACGTGGCGGAGTACGCCACGGGCATCGGCATAGCCTCGGCAGCCTATACGGACCTGCTGCAGCAGGAGACCAACATGGACGCCTTTGACGACGGGAGCAGCAGCAGCAAATACGACGACGGCACCGACGGCGGCAGCCAGACCATGATGGACCGCAACGGCAAGAACCTGAACGCCAAGAAGAGCGACACCATGCTGGACACCGCCACCCAGAGCAAGGACAACCCCGGTTCCGGCCGCGAGCAGACGGTGGAAGAGCGCAAGGTGGAGACCGACGCGACCTACAACTCCGGCAGCCGCCCCGGTACCCCGGACGGGGAGAACAAGGCCACTGCCGACGGCAAGTCCAAGGACGACACCCAGACCGCCCTGGCCAAGGCCCAGAAGGACGTGGTGGACAAGGTGGTCAACAAGAGCGCCATCGGCAACATGGTGGACGGCGCCTTCGACCTGGTGGACGGCATCATCGGCATGTGCGGCAAGGATGAGAAGTCCCGGGTGACCCAGTCCATCAAGGGCACCGTGGTCCGGGTGGGCGGCAACGGCTGCTTCGTGGCCTACGGCGGCACCTTTATGGGCTACGGCTGCACCCCCAACACCCGCAACGCCACCGTCGAGGTGGTGAAGCTGGACGGCAAGAAGGACTGGGACGGCCGTAAGTCCCAGGGCGGCGTGGTGTACATCTACGATGGCCTGTTCGAGGCGTACAACGGCGCCAACGTCTTCAACATGATCCACATCACCCAGGCGCCCCAGTACGCCCGCCAGGCGGTGAAGGACGTGTACGGCAACCGGGTCGACGAGTACAAGCAGCTCAAGACCAGCGAGACCGGTGGCGTGGAGGTGCTGTACTTCGATAATCAGGATGAGCTGCCCACCGACCAGGCGGCCCGGGACGCCTTCGTGGCCATCCCGGTGAACACCGCCAACGTGCAGGTCCGCGGCGGCACCTTCCGCTGCTTCTACGACATGATGAATGTGGCCATCCGGGAGGACGGGGATCCCGATGACGATGACAACCACTTCCGCAAGTTCCCCGGCACCCCGGGCTGCGTGAACCTGGGCGTGGAGTCCTTCGGCGAGAATCTGATCCGGGACGGCCGCATCCAGATCGTGGATAACTACGGCGCCGGCGCCCTGGTGCTGCTGGACGACCGCAGCGAGGAGAAGGCGGCGGTGGAGGCCGCGGGCGGCACCTTTACCGAGAGCCTGTATCACTACCGCCTCTTCTGCGGCGACAGCGAGCTGCGCTCCAAGTACTACCTGTCGGTCTATCCAAACACGGCCAAGACCAACTCGGCCTACTCCATGCAGCTGGCGACGTATTACGGCACGGGCAAGAAGAGCGCGGAGCTCTGGACCAACGACAAGGACAACATCCGCGCCGCCTCCCGCCAGACGGAGAACTACTTCGACTTCATCTTTGACGACCCGGACAACTCCGACAGCTGGTCCGTCATGCTGAACTTCTACCACCCCGGTGACAACACCAACAACTACGTGGCCAGCATGGATCCCTACGGCCAGTTCCTGAAGGATTCCGAGGTGTGGTACTATCCCACGCCTCTGGACGCCGACGGCGATCCCCTGCCGGACACGGCCTACGGCACGGTATATTACACCGCGCCCATGAAGAGCGACCCCAACCAGCAGGTCTGTGTGTACCAGCAGACGTGGGCCGAGGACTACTGGGACTATAACCGGATCTCCAACTGGGCGGACGTCAGCCGGATCAAGTTCCACGTCGAGACCCACCAGGCCGTGCGCACCTCCATGAAGTACTTTACCTACAAGGTGTACCGGGTGGATCCCCTGACCCGTGAGAACATCAACGAAAACGGCGTCTACGGCGCCGACGATCCTCTGATCCAGGTCCGCTACGGCGCAGGGGAGGACTCCCTGAAGTGCAAGCTGCCCCTGCTGCAGGTGGCGGAGAAGATCAAGGAGAAGCGCCCGGACTGGCAGGGCTACCGGGCCGGCGAGATGTACCGCATCGAGCTGGAGGTGGAGGAGTACGTGGCGAACGGCTACCGGGGCGGCAGCCTCTTCGGCCAGAAGCTGACCCCGGCCAAGTCCGAGTGCACCATCCTGTTCCGCTGCGTCTCCCTCAACGACCGGGTGAGCACGGGCGGCGCCTACGAGGAGTACCAGTTCTCTCCGCTGCAGCTCTTGGCTCCGCGCATCACTGCCGGATACAACGCCTATGTCCAGCTGCGCAACGGCCGGGCCGGCATGACCGACTACTGGGGCGACAACAAGATCTTCGACGTGTACTACCAGTGGTGGGAGGTGGACGCCGACGGCAATGATATCCGCATGCTGGCCGGTACCGACAACATCTGGAACAACGACGACCTGTCGGGCAAGCCCCTGCACAACCCCAAGGGCTGGGATGTGATCCACGACACGACCCACACCTACGTGAACACCGTGGACCCCAACGATCCCAACGCCGCCAGCTACGGCTACCACGGCCTGCCCGGCACGGCTACGGTGCCCGACAAGGACAACTGGACGCCGGAAATGATCCACATGTACTCCCGGGACAACACCTCCAAGGAGCGGTACAAGGCGCGGGAGAACGAGAATCTGTGCCTGGAGAACAACAACGTCTTCGCCACCAACTGGGACAAGTGCTATATCCCGGAGGACATGTTGGGGCACTACATCCAGATCAGAGCCATCGTGCTGAACTATAAGTGGCCCGCCGCCTTCGACAAGAAGCAGACCTTCAAGTCCCGTGTCTATCAGGTGCAGAAATTGCCCGGCACCACGACCCACGAGGAGATCCTCTACCCGCTGACGGGCGCCGCGATGACCGTCAGGCCCGAGTATCCTGACGTGCGCAAAGCGTACGCCACCTCCCAGCAGCCTGCGGCGATCCGTGTGAGGCGCATGCAAAACCTGGGTGAGAACGAGAAGATCACGGAGATCTATTACACCGTGGGCGACCGGTGCAAGAGCTACACGGGCCTGAGCACCGCCACTATGTCCGAGCTGCCGATGCCGCTGTATCCCAACGACTTCTATCCGGCGGACTACGATCTCACCGCCCTGCCGGCCAAACAGCTGGAGGTAAAGGTCCAGTGGAAGACCAGCTACGGCCGCACCTGCCAGGCCGATCCCTATGAAGACGGCGCGCTGACGCTCAATTTCGAGGTGGAGGCCACCGGTTACGTGGGCGGCGGGACCACGTACACCTTCCCAGCCAGCGAGGCAAAGGGCATGTCCGGCACCATCAAGCCCTTCCAGCCCAACGTGCCCAACGCCACCAGGGGCGTCAACTACCAGAAGGACTCCACCAGCACCGACCGCTACATCGCCTGGCTGGACAGCGACGGCTACCTGCGCATCACCGGCGCCCTGGGCAGCGCCACCGTCTCCATCACCGGCAAGGACGGCCATACCTGCTCCGTGGAGGTCAACGTGCTCCGGACCTTTAACAGGGTGGAGATCGCCTGTATCGAAGGGCCGCAAGAGGGGCATGGCCTGAGCAAATCTCTCATCAGGACCTTGACCAGCGGGTGCAAGATCACCAACGTGGAGTGGTACGCAGGGGACGAGCTGCTGGACAGCAGTTATGTGGTGCAGCGCTGGACGCCCTATACCATCGATATCACCGTGGAGGTCACGGAAGGCTATTTCGACTTCGCCCACGGGACCTACTATCTCGGCGGCTGGAATACGGACGGCTCCGGTTTGCACGACGAAGGCAACTGCTTCGACGAAGACGGCAAGGCCATCCAGACCGGGCCCAACGAGTTCCACTTCCGCCACACCTTCCCGGGCATCGGCTCCGACGACCCGGTGGCCCAGATCACACAGGTCTACGTGGAGTATCCCAAGCTGGTGCTGGAGGGCGTCAGCTGGGACAAGTGGGCGGCGGAGGACCTGCACATCTACACCGACGGCTATGACGAGCGCTACACCATCACGGCCTATCCCACCTACGCCGCCGACGCCGAGCATATCCTGCAGACCTTCGGCGACATCTCCACCTCCAGCGATATGGAGGGGGACGCCCACGCCTTCTTCATCCCCGGGGTGCAGGACGGCGTCGCCGTGGACATCGAGCTGGCTCCGGAGCTCTATCTGGACGTCTTCGACAGCGGCGTAAAGGTCTACGTCAACGGTGTGGAGCAGACCTCTTTCCTCATCTCCGACGAGCACCGCATCATGTTCTTCGTCCCGGACAGTCTCACCGTGGTGGCCCGGGAGGAGTATCTGGACGACATGCCCGTCGTCTATCCCACGGGCACGCCCCTGAAGCCTCGCAGCTGGGAGGGCGCAGATTACTTCTTCAGCGCCGACGACACGCGGGTCACCTTCTCCTTCACCGGTACGCCCCGCCCCGCCAACAGCCAGACCACCCAGGAGGAAGTGGACGACTACCTGAAATACAACGCCGAGTGGGACGAGATCCAATGCTGGCTCACCTCCGCCTACACCGACGTCTACGACCACTTCGCCGCAGAGATAGACGTGCTGGCCAAGTTCGATGCGGACAGCGACGGCTATCCCGAGCTGGTGGAGAAGTACACCCTGCTCATCGACAAGGACACCATGTACGAGGGCGACGACGATCCGCCCGCTCCCGACCCCGTGGCCCTGACCTTCCGCTACATCGATCTGGACGGCAACATCCTCCAGACCCGGAACGTCACCTACACCGGCGGCGTATTGTACCTGCCCCCGGTGGTGGACTACTTCTGCTGCGGCGTCTGGCAGAACGGCATGAACAGGGGCCTCCTGACCCGGTACGGCCTGGGCGCCCTGTCAGTGCCCCCGGCCGGCACCTACGACGTGCTCTTCACCCCGGTGGAGGGCAGCGTCACCGTCACTCCCGGCGCCACGGAGATCTTCATCAGCGCCCGGGATACGGACGGCGACGATCTGCCCTGCATGCAGTACTCCCTGGACAACGAGCACTATACCACCAGCGACTATATCGGCGGCCTGGAGCCCGACACCGACTATATGCTCTACGTCCGCCAGGGCTCCAGCGGCTGGTTCTATACCCAGCAGTTCCGCACCGCCGCAGTGGATTACGGCGTCCGCGTGGGCCGCATCCCCGTGACGGACAAGAACCTGGGCGTTCTGGAGATGGACGGCTGGCACTACGATCCGGAGCATGAGGTGCTGTGGCTGGACAGCCTATACATGTACTCCGAGGGCGGCCCCTGCGATTCGGAGCAGCTTTTTGCCTGGCAGCTCACCTCCGGCGCGCTGATCTACGCCCCCGGCGACCTGACGATCCGCCTGACGGGGGACAGCGTGCTGGAGCGCAAGCCCGTGGCGGACGGATGGCCGTTCAACTACGTCGTCTATACAGGGGGCGACCTGTGCATCCAGGGCAGCGGCAGCCTCACCGTCAACGGCGACAACTACAATGATTTCGCCTTCCGTAGCGCCACCGGCGACATCACGCTGAATCTGGGCGGCAAGCTGACGATCAACTGCGGCGACGGCTTCTCCGTGCCCAACGGCCGGCTGATCTACAGCAGCGGCGATATCGCCTTCAACTCCTACGTCCGCACCGTCGGCTACAACGACCTCCAGGTCTGCCATTTCATGCCCCGCGACCAGATCTCCAGCTTCAAGCTCTACCCGGATCACGCCACGATGCGCTACGAGGTGGCCGGGATGGACGGCGTCCGCACGGAGGTGGACGAGGACGGCCTGCTGGAGCAGCTGGACGCCAACTTCGAGGCCTGGGAAACCAAGAACAGCGTCTACATCACGCCCACGCACCACTGCATCAACCGGGATCTTCCCTATCGGGAGTACTGGGCGAGCGGCGAGTGCGGCGGCCCTGTCACCTATTACCTCACCTGCTTCTGCGGCGCCAAGGGGACGGGGACCTACACGGTGGATCAGGCCGAACACGACCTGGTGTCCAATCCCGGCCAGCCGCCCACCTGCCTGTATCCCGGCTTCTACGACTATGAGACCTGCACCAAGTGCGTCCACAGCACCTTCCACTACTACCCGCAGGGCCTGGGCCACGACTGGACCGAGCACGCTGCGGAGCTGCCCACCTGCACAGAGGACGGGCATCCCGCCTATGAGGTCTGTGAGCGCTGCGGCGCCTCCACCGCCGTGGAGCTCCCCACCGACGAGGAGCTGGCCCTGGGCCTGGCGGATACCAGCCTGGCCTTCTGGAAGGCCGAGGGCCACCTCTACCGCTACGTCGGCGAGCAGCTCGCCACCTGCACCGAGGACGGCCACCCCGCCTGCTACGTCTGCGACAAGTGCGGCGAATACTTCGCCCAACAGGGCGACACCGTGCCCATGGGCGAGGCGGATGGGATCATCCCGGCCTTCGGTCACAGCTGGGGCTTCCCGGAGGTCACGCCCGCCACGGTGGAGCACGACGGCGCACGCACCTCCTACTGCCTCTGCTGCGGCGAGGCAGGGGAGACCACGGTGATCCCGCGGATCGACTGGATCGAACTGTCCGACTACACCTGCTATTACGACGGCACGCCAAAGGAACCCGCTGTCACGGTCTACGACTACAACGACGACACCGACGAGTCCAACGAGATCCCGCCCACCTTCTATACCGTCACCTACGGCGACAATATCGAAGGTCCGGTGGCCACGGTGACGGTGGAGTTCTCGGGCGATTACAGCGGCGTCATGACCGAACACTTCAATATTCCCAAGTGCGGCGACACCGCCTGGTACGCCCTGCCCGACGGCTCTACCGTCATGCACATCCTCGGCCAGGGCGCCACCTACGACTACGCCTATAAGGAGTCGCCCTTCTACAATATGCGATCCCATATCGGCTCGCTGGTGGTGGAGGACGGCATCACCTATCTGGGAAAGGATATCTTCGACCACCTGATCGAAAGTACGGTCACCCTGGCCGACAGCGTCACCGAGATCGGGAACAGCGCGTTCTGGAACAACAACAGGCTGGTGACGGTGGACCTGGGCAGCGGCGTGGAGCGCATCGGACAGAACGCCTTTAGATCCTGCCAGGCGCTGCCCGCCATCACCTTCCCGGCCAGCCTGCAGCAGATCGGCAAGGAGGCCTTCAAGGGCAGCTACATGATCAAGGAGATCACCTTCCTGGGCAGCGCGCCCACCATCGGCGAGAACGCCTTCCAGCAGATCACGGCCACCGTGTACTATCCGGCCGGCGATCCCACCTGGACGGAGGAGGTCCGCCAGGATTACGGCGGCACCCTGACCTGGGTAAGCGTGGGCGGTCCCACCATCACGGCCCAGCCGGAGGACTACGTCGGCCCGCTGGATTCCATGGCCTCCTTCCACGTGGAGGCCACCGGCGACGGTCTGACCTATCAGTGGCAGTATAAGTCCCTGAAGGACGGCAAGTGGTACAACGCCTCCGCCGAGGGCAATAAGACCGATACCTTGACCATCAAGGCCACCAACGCCCGCAACGGCATGCTGTTCCGCTGCAAGCTCACCGACAGCGCCGGCATCGAGCTGATTTCCGACGAGGCCGCCCTCCACGTGGCCGAGCCTCTGGCGATCACCACCCAGCCCGAGGACTTCACCGGACCCGTGGGCGCCACCGCCACCTTCCACGTGGCTGCCACCGGCACCGGCCTGACCTATCAGTGGCAGTACAAGTCCGCCAAGGACGGCAAGTGGTACAACGCCAGCGCCACGGGAGCCAAGACGGACACCATGAGCATCGAGGTCACCAACGCCCGCGACGGCCTGCAGTTCCGCTGCAAGGTGACGGACGCCACCGGCGACGTGGTGTATTCCGGCACGGCGGCCATCCACGTACAGACCGCGGAGCCGTTGGCCATCACCACCCAGCCCACGGACTTCACCGGCCCCGTGGGCGCCACCGCCACCTTCCACGTGGCCGCCACCGGCACGGGCCTGACCTATCAGTGGCAGTACAAGTCCGCCAAGGACGGCAAGTGGTACAACGCCAGCGCCACGGGAGCCAAGACGGACACCATGAGCATCGAGGTC
>JAFRSI010000120.1 GCA_017427645.1 Oscillospiraceae bacterium
CCCACGCCTGGTTTGCCGGCTTCCTGGACGACCCCGCCCACCCGCTGGCCTTCGTGGTGCTGGTGGAGAACGGCGGCTTCGGCGTCAGCGCCGCCGGCTCGGTGGCCGCCCGCGTGCTGGAGGCCGCAGCCGCCGACATCGGCGAATAAAGGAGATATATCCATGTACCCGACCAGAAGATTTCTTCTGTACGCATGTATCCTCGGCCTGACTCTCCTTCTTTTGTCATCCGAGCAGCGCAAAGCCATTCTGTGCCCGAAGATATCAGCACTGCGGCAATTCCTTTGGGGATTCGGGCTGGGGCTCGGTCTGCTGCTTTTGGTCGGCGCCATCAACGTGCTGTTCTTCCACTCCTTCTCCGTCTTTTTCTTCCTCACACGTCCGGCGGCGGTCATCGTCAACTTTCTGACTTTTCAGCTGCTTGTGGCAGTCACGGAGGAGCTGCTGTTTCGCGGCTTTCTCACGGAGCTGGGGCGTCAGTGGAAGCAGAATGATCTATTGATCGCCCTTTTGTCCGCCCTGATCTTCGGTGGGCTGCACTGGTTGTTCAACTGTGATTTGATTCAATTTGTCATGGCATCCATCATTGGTCTGATGTTCTCCCTATTCTATATGAAGGGGAAAGGCTGTTCCATCTACTCCCTGATTATCGCACACTTTCTGTATGACATCGCCATTGTGTCCACGTAAAAAGCTGCGGGCCGGTACGGCATGTACCGGCCCGCAGCTTTATTTCATTCATGTGTGCCCATCAGCAAGGCCCCCTGTCGCACGGAGACCGTGACAGGCTTCCCGATAAAGTGATTGCTGACCCCCAGCGGGAACTCCGCCGTCAGCACGGCGTCCTCCAGCGGATACTGTCCGCCGGAAATGGTGACGCCTTGGGCGTCCGGGCCCAGGCAGAAGACGGAGAGGATCCCCTCCTCCCGGGCCGCCCAGGTATAGCTGCCGTCACAGACGGCGGTATAGATCTCCCCATGGCCGTAGAGGAAGCCCCGGGCGCCCCGGCGGGCCAGGTACAGCAGGGTCTGCAGATTGGCGACGGTGTGATCCGTCCGGGCTCCCCCCATGCCGCCGTAGAGGTGGAAGGTGCGCCGACCGGCGGCCAGGCCCTCCTTCACCGCCAGCATCATGTCGGTGTCGTCCTTCTCCACCGGCACCCGGCGGATGTGGGCAAAGTCGGGCACGGCCCCCAGGGAGTCAAAGTCCCCCAGCAGCAGATCCGGCGTGATCCCCAGGCGGCAGCAGGTCTCCCAGCCGCCGTCGGCGGCGATCACCAGGTCGCCGGGCCGGGGGACCGCCTCCAGGCCCCAGAAGTCCCCGGCGCCGAAAATGAAACAGGCCAAAGCTCTCCCCTCCCCGTCAAGGCAGCAGGGTGAAGGTCATCTCCACCGGGTTGTGGTCGGAACAGGCGAACTGCAGGTCCTCCACGGCGGCGTTCTCCACCTTCACGTTGTTGGAGACGATGAAGCCGTCGATGGTCAGCACGTACTGGCCCTCGTGATAGGGGCCGTCGGCGTTGCGGCAGGAGGGCACCGGGTCGTCCTCGTCCACCGGCGCCACCAGGCGAAGGCCGGTGCCGTCGAAGATCCCATCGGGCAGGGGCTGGGCCCAGGTGTACTCCACGTCGGACTTGCCGAAATACACGCTGGAGTCGCCCAGCACGTCCTTGTTGAAGTCGCCGCCGCAGACCACGTAGTTGCCCCTGGCGTACTCGGCCTTCATGTCCTCGATGAGCAGACGGAGCTGCTCGTCGGCGATGGTGCCGTCGGAGGTATAGGCCGACAGGTGCATGTTGTAGAGCACCAGCTCCTTTCCGTCGGCCCCCTCCACGTTCACGCGGCAGACGGAGTAGCAGCGGTCCAGATCCAGGAACTTGGTGAAGCCCGTCTCAATGGGCAGCTGACGGCGTATGGCTTCAGTGATGCGGAGGCCCGGCGTGAAGGTCATGATGCCCGACACCGCCTTGCCGAAGGGACGGGTGGGCGGATACATGAGGAAGGGCGAATCGTAATTCTGGGCCCAGACGTTGGGCCGGTCGGGCAGGGCCGCTCGGACAACAGACACCTGATCCATGTGATAGGAGCGGGTGGAGTTGAGATCCACCTCCTGGATCAGATAGAAGTCCGCGTCCTGCTCCTGCAGCACTCGGCAGATCCGCTCCATGTTCTTCTCCAGACGCTCCCTGCTCCAGGCCCGGCTCTCGGTGCCGCCGTCCATGAAGAAGCCGTAGTCACTCTCGTAGGCGCCGAAGCCCACGTTCCAGGAGACCAGCTCGTAGGGCGTGTCCACCCGGGCGGCCCCGCCCGCGGCGTTCGCCTCCACGTTCAGCGCGGTCTTGTCCGGGATGCGGTGGAAATCGATGAGCACATAGGCCAGATACCCGGCTGCCAGCACCACCACCGCCAGAATGACGATCAGCACGACCTTGAGAACTTTTTTCATATCGGGTTCCCTCCGTTTACTTTTTCGGATGGTTGTATTATAATATAGGCGAAGAAAAATGGAAAGGGGTATTTCCCTTGAAAAAGCTGACGATCCGCTTCAACGCGCCGGTGATCCTCACCTTTGCCCTCCTGGCCCTGATCGTGCTGATCCTGGACGGCATCACCGGCGGCGTGTCCACCACAAAGCTCTTCTGCCTGTACCGGGCCCCGCTGACCGACCCGCTGACCTACGTGCGCCTCTTCGGCCACGTGCTGGGTCACAGCAGCTATTCCCACTACATGGGCAATATGCTGCTCCTGCTGCTGGTGGGGCCGCCGGTGGAGGACCGGTTCGGCAGCCGCAATACGCTGATCTATATCGCGATCACCGCCCTGGTCACCGGCGTGGTGCAGCTGGTCTTCTTCCCCGGCACGGCGCTGATGGGCGCCAGCGGCGTGGTGTTCATGCTGATCGTCCTGTCCTCCTTCACGGAGAACCGGAAGGACGGTATCCCCGTCACCATGGTGGTGGTGGTCGTGCTCTACCTGGGCCGGGAGCTGATCGACGGCCTGCTGGTGCAGGACAACGTCTCCCAGATCACCCACATCGTGGGCGGCCTGTGCGGCCTGGCCTTCGGCCTCTCCGGACAGCGGAAGAAATAAGGGCAAATGTCAAAAGGCGGAGGGAAGCAACGCTTCCCTCCGCCTTTTCAGCGCTATTCGATCTCCATCTGCGTACCGGCGCCCGCCTCCTCCACCGGGACCAGCCGGTGGATGGCAGCCCGGGCGGCAAAGGAGGTACAGTGGCAGGGACACATGCGCTTTGCGTGGAGATCCCGCAGGTATTCCGCCGTGCGCTGCACCCGGGGACCCGGCTCCCGCAGATGAAAGCCGCCGATGACGCCGGCGATGCGGTCTTCGCCCCAGACCCGCTTTGCGTAGGCCACGACGCTGCAGATCCCGGAGTGGGAGCAGCCGGTGATGATCGTCAAGCCCTCCCGGCCCCGGTACGCCAGGGCGCTGTCGTCCGCCATCCGGTCCGGCTGCCAGCCTGCGTCCGTCAGCGTCTCGCCCAGGGTATACTCCTCCTCAAAGGGCTGGGTGCGGGGGATCTGGCCCAGGAACGCCAGCCGGTCCGTGAGGAACAGGGGCTCCGCCGTGGGACACAGCTCGTAGCGCTCCTCCAGCCACGCCCGGCTCACCGGCAGGCCGATGCTCTCGCCGCCGCCCTCCCATCGCTTGGGCCGGAAGGCGTCCGGGTGGGCGATGAGCCGGGGGCGCCCGGCGGCCCGGGGCAGACAGCGCAGACCGCCGCTGTGGTCGTCGTGTCCGTGGGACAGGACCACCGCGTCCAGGGCCCTCAGATCGATGCCCAGCTTTTCAGCGTTGCGGACGCACACGTCGCTGAAGCCCGTATCTAAGAGGATGCGGCTGTCCCCGTCCTCCAGATAGCAGCAGAAGCCGGCCTCGCCGCAGCACGGGGAATCCAGGGGCACGTTGTTGTCCGTCAGGATCGTCAGTTTCATAGGACCTCCCATACAAAACCGTGGAAAAGGCCGCTGTCGGTGACAGCGGCCTTGCCGTTTTTACTCCTCCCCGGGGCCGAACCAGCACTCCACGAAGGACACCAGCGCCGGCACCAGGCTCTTGATCTCCCTGCCGGAGGTGTTGATGCACAGGTGGTAGGCCTCTTTCTCGCCCCACTTGATCTCCGAATACATCTCCCGGAACTGGCGGCGGCCCTTCTCCACCTGGCGGATGCGGCGCTCCAGCTCCTTCACGGTCAGATTTTCCCCCTCGGGGGCGCGCTCCTGGCAGCGGGCGATCTTGGCCGCCATATCGGCGTAGACAAAGATGTTCAGGGGGTGATACGCCTCCAGGATCACGTCGGCGCAGCGGCCCACGATGACGCAGTCGCCCTGCTTGGCGAAGTTCTCCAGGATCTCCCGCTGGGATACCGCCACTCGGATGGGCTGCTCCATCACCGGCATGGCGTCCAGGGCAAAGCGGTGCCCGATGGTCAAGGGATAGGCCGCATCGATGCTGCGCTCCGACATGTTGGCCACATACCGCTCGTCAAAGCCGTTCTCCTTGGCAATCAGCTTGATGATCTCATGGTCGTAGCAGGGAATGCCCAGGGCGTCGGCCAGGCGCTTGCCCAGCTCACGGCCGCCGCTGCCGAATTCGCGGCTGATGGTGATGATTCTCCTCATGCGTATCTCTCCCTTCCTTTAATAGGAATAGCAGCTTCCGCCCACGAACTCACGAACGATGGAGTTCAGGGGCACGTAGGGCGTGTGGAGGGGCGCCACGCCGCCCACGATCTTCATCAGGTCGGACAGACCGTGCTCCTCCAGAAAGTCCGGCGTCAGCTCCTGGCGGAACCGGGGGATCTCCGTCAGGTACTTGGCCAGGATACAGGGCTCGTAGTCGTGGAAGGTGTCGATGTGGACGGCGGCGTTCTCCTTATAGGGCATGATGTAGTTGCGCTCGCCCCGGTCCACGGCCTCGGCCCGCTCCACCGTCTCCCGCAGGGAGTGGCCCCGGGTGTTGTAGTCCCGGATCAGGCGGCGGGCCACACGCAGCTGCTCCGGCCGCACGATCTTGTCGTCGTTGGTGATGATGCGGGTCCGGGGCGCCACGTACAGACCCGTGGCGGCGCCGCGGATCTTGTCAAAGATCAGGGGGTTGAGCATGTGGATGCCCTCGGCGATGATGATGGCGTCCTTGGCCCCCTGCATCATGGTATAGCCGCCGGTCCGGCCCGCCTTGAAGTCGTACCAGGGGATCTCCACTTCTTTTCCGTCCGCCAGGCGGCTCAGGCAGGAGATCAGCAGGTCCACGTTGACGCAGTAGGGGGACTCCCAGTCCGTAGCCTCCGGCGGCCGCTCCTCCTGGGGCAGGAAGAAGTTATCCATACTCAGCAGGCAGACCTTGACGCCCAGGTTCTCCAGATAGTCCCGCAGACGCATGGCCGTGGTGGTCTTGCCGGAGCCGGAGGGACCGGTCAGGGCCACGAAGGGCTTGTCGTTCCGGGAGGAGAGGATGGTGGCCGCCGCCATGCTGATCTTGTCGTGAAACACCTCCTCGCAGCGCAGGACGAATTGTGTCTCATTGCGCATGGCGTAGTTGATGTTTTCCATATCGATCACTCGCATCGTGGTCGCTCCTTTCAGGTAGGTGCCCTTATTATAGCACGCTTTTTCCTTTATCGCAAGAAAGCTTTGAAAAAAGAGGCGGGGCGCCTTCCTCAAGGCGCCCCGCCGTCGTTCCGTTCCTTACTTTTTCTTCCTGCAGCACAGCAGCTTCAGCACGACGCACACCGCCGCCACGGCGGCCACTGCGCCGGCCACCGCCAGCACCAGGGTCTTGTTGTCCTCGTAGAACTCCTTGCCCTTGGCGGCTGCGCTCTTCACCGTCTGTCCCGCCACGCTGCACAGGGACTCCGCCGTGGTGTTGGCGAAATCCAGCGCCGCCGTCAGGACCTTCTTGCCGTTTTCCTGCAGATTGGTCAGCATGTTTTCCATCTTTCTTCCTCCTTGTCCTGTGGGCCGTCCCCTGTTTTTTATTACGATATCACATTATCACATCTTTTGCAAGAATACATGAACGAATTGTCAATTTTCACCGCCCACCACGCAGCGGCCCTCCGACCAGACGGCGATGATGTTGTGACGGTGGGCCATGTAGACGGCCCGCTCAAACCGCTCCCGGACGGAGAGCGGCCCGGCGCTCTCCGGGAAGTCGCCGTCGTCCAGCACGATGGCGTGGAGCTTATCGCCCGGGGCGAAGCCCGCCCCTGCGCCGAAATACCGGTGGCCGGCGGTGGTGCCCAGGTAGTAGGCCTCCTCCACCGTCAGGAAATCCGCAGCCTCCCCGTCCATGATGCGGCGGATCTTGGAGGCGCGGATGGCGGCGGTGACGACCTTGTACATGGGCAGCTGGGCGCCGCCGGCGATATCGCTGCCCAGGGCCACCCAATTGCCCTCCCGCAGCAGCTGCCGCACGGGGCAGACGCCGGAGCAGATGTTCACGTTGGAGTCGGCGCAGTGGACCGCCAGCACGTTGCTGCGGCGCATGGCGGCGCGCTCTTCCGCGTCGGAGTAGACGCAGTGGGCCATGACGGTGCGGTCCTTCCACAGGCCGAATTTGTCGTAGGTCTCCCAGTAGCGCTCACAGTCCGGGTGGAGCTGCCGGACCCAGGCCATCTCCGGCCGGCTCTCGCTGAGGTGGGACTGGACGCAGAGGCCCCGCTCCGCGGCGATCTGCCCCAGGCGGCCCATCAGCTCGTCGGTGCAGCTGGGGGTGAACCGGGGCGTCAGGATGGGCTTCACGTGGGCGAAGCGGCAGCCCTCCAGCCAGCGCAGGGTCTCCCGGACGGACTGCTCCGTGGTCTCCTCCAGCACCCCCGGCAGGGCGTTGCGGTCCATGTTCACCTTGCCCACGCAGCCGGTGACGCCGGCGCGCTCCAGCTCCTCCATCAGGATCCAGGTGGCCTCCGTGTGGAGAGAGGAGAACATGCACACCCGCGTGGTGCCGTTGGTGATCAGATCCGAGGCCAGGCGGCGGTAGATCCGCCGGGCGTAGTCCGGGTCGGCAAAGCGGGCCTCCGTGGGAAAGGCGTAGGTGTTCAGCCAGTCCAGCAGCGGCAGGTCCATGCCCATGCCCAGCATGGGGTACTGGGGCGCGTGGAGGTGCATGTCCGCAAAGGACTGCATCACCAGGGCGTCGCCGTAATCGGTGCAGGGTGCGGCGGCGTACCGCTCCGGCAGCCGGTCGAAGACGCCGGCGATGCGGCCGTCGTCCTCCAATACCAGATATCCGTGCTCCGTCACGTCCAGCCGCCCCAGCTCAGGCGCGCTGACGATGTTTCCCCGCAAAACCCGTGTCAATGAAATCGCCTCCTGCCATCAAAAAAAGTGCCCCGCCGACGCACCGGCAGAACACCCATAGCAGAGCCGTCGGCGGCTCCGTAGAAACGCCCCGCGCCATCTCCCCGGGGCTATATGAGCTTACGGGAACACTATATCACTTCAGCGCGGTGTTTGCAAGGGGGATTTGTCCGCATACCGCTCCGGGGCGGCGCATATGCTTGTCTGACGAAGGGGGTGCGCGCATGCTGCAGAGAGTGATCCGGCGCTCCGGGGCGGCTGTCCTGGCGCTGCTGACCATGTGGACGGTGATCACCACCGTGGGGAGCCGGTCGCCGGCGGAGGCCCTGGCCGCCTTCCGGGGGGACGGTCTGCCCGGAAAGGTGGTGCGTTGGGAGCTGGGAGACCTGACGCTGGGCCGGTCCCTGCCGCTGACCACCCTGGTGGTGCTGTTCGAAACCCCGGTCCTCTCCCCCCTGCTCCGGGCCGCGGCGGAGCCGGAGCCCTCCCCCGCCCCGCTGCCGGGGTCGGAGAATGTGCAGCCGGAGCCCGCCGCCCCGGCGGAGCCCGCGG
>JAFRSI010000121.1 GCA_017427645.1 Oscillospiraceae bacterium
ACTTGTATTTAGCGGCATAAAAAACCGCAAATTCCGGTCGGATGCCTTTGCAGCCAACCGGAATCTGCGCTTGCCACAGCGCCGTTGCGCTGTGAACTTTCTTTTATTTTTTACACTGTCTACTTGACGGGGAGCAGTTCAAACTCCGCTGAGTGACCCAACAGGTCTTTTTTCTTTTGCAAGCGCTTCGTATCACACCATATGTCTGCTGCCGGGAGAGGTGACCAGGGAGCGCAGACGCCGGTCGATCCGCCCGGCTGCCAGATCACGCAGGTCGATCACCTGGATATCCAGCTCAGCCGCCCGATTGCGCATGGCGGCTCCGCCGTATTCGGCGGTGACGATGGCAGCGCGTGCGATCTGCCCGCCAAAGCGATCCCGGAGGATGGCCAGCTCGTTGAGAGCCTCCGTGCGGACGTCGCAGGTCTTGCAGCTGATGAAGAAGGGGGTGACGCCCCGGGTACACATGACGTCCAGCTCATTGGTGACGGCGTGATCACTGCCGTCGCCCTCCCAGTCCACAATGGCGCTGGTGCGCACGTCGGCAAAGAGCCCCGTGTCAAGGCAGGCCTTGTAGACGTAGAGCTCCAGCACGCTGCCTACGTCCCGAAGCCAGATGCGGGTCTGGGCGTCCCGGAATCGGAAGGACACGGACTCCTCCGGGCGGATCTCCAGGTTTTGAATAAAGCCGATCCGCTCCATGTCCCGCAGCGCGTTCTCCGGGGCGCTGATACGGGAACCGTGGTCGCCCTTCACCGTGTAGTCGCCGGCGGCGCTCAGGGAATAGCCGCCCTCGGGTGTGGTGGGGGAGATCCGCTGCATAAAGGTCACGACCCGGTTCCATTGGCGGCGGTGGGTCATATACAGCTGGAAGAAGGGGTCGATATCGGCCAGATAGCGGGGGAGAACGGCGTTGTCCACCCGGCCGGTGCGCATGGCGCCGCCGGCCATCAGGAAGCAGTCCTCCACGGAATAGGAGACGTCGCAGGGAATATCCGCCGCAAAGGGGGCGTTTCGAATGTCAAAGAAGCGGTTTTTGCGCCGGCTGTAGGTGAAGACGGGAATGGGGGCTTCGGCGCTGAGCAGGCCCGCGGCGAACAGGACGGCGTCCGTCCCTCCGGTGATGTCCAGGCTGCA
Organism: Oscillospiraceae bacterium; assembly: GCA_017427645.1. Classification (GTDB taxonomy): domain Bacteria; phylum Bacillota; class Clostridia; order Oscillospirales; family Oscillospiraceae; genus Vescimonas. The sequence goes on from JAFRSI010000121.1 coordinate 1,138, forward strand.
GTTGGGGTAACGGGCCACGATCCGGCGCAGCAGCTCCAGCATGGCGTCGGCGTCAAAAACGCTGGCCTTGAAGAAGATCAGCTCCACACGGAGCCCCCGGTGGGCGAAGTAGCCCCGCAGCTTCTCCTGCAGCCTGGCATCCCGCGCCACGTTTTCCGGGCAGATATAGACGACGCGGGAGGGGCGGAACATCTCCACGCCCAGCACGTTTTCCAGGGGCCGCTCGTCATACAGTTCGATCAGCGTTTCCACGCCTGTTCACCTCCCTATGGGTCTGTCCTGCCGCGCGGCTCCGTCAGTCGCTGTTGAGAAGGACGCGGTAATAGTCGTTCTCCACGACCTTTCGGGACAGAGAAAACCGGTTGGATACCATGCTCTTGATGGCGGAAATATACTCGTCGGTCACCTCGGCCTCGCAGCCGGGGACAGGGATGCACTCGCCCGTCCTGGTGTTGTAGCTGGCCTTATCCGTCTTCCAGCTGTAGTTGGGCCAGAAGACCAGCGGCGTGGCGTCGGAGAAGACGTCACGGCCCGCCAGCAGGCGGGAGTCATACTTGAGGCCCATCAGATTGGAAAGCGTGGGGACGATATCCAGACTGAATACGGGGGTGTCAACTTCGATGGGGTCCATATCCTCCAGGCAGCCGCTCCAGATCAGCAGGGCACTGTGGTCCTGCTCCCAGGGGGTGGAGATGTTGTAACCGTAGAGCTCGTCCAGAGCGGTGCGGTAGCTGTCCGAGTCCTCCGTTTCCAGACCGTAGGGGTAGTGATCCGTGCCCAGGACGATGACGGTGTCGTCGGCGATCCCGGCCTCCTCCAGGCGCTGGATCAGATAGCTCATGGCGTACTCCAGCTCCAGATTGCAGGCCAGATATGCCTGGATGGGCTCTGAAACGTCCAGATCCTTGACGGCGTCCCGGTTTTTATAGGACATCATGTTGCCGTTCCAGGTGTAGATGGCGTGGCCGCTGACGGTCATGTAATAGACGCTGAAGGGCTGGTGATCGATATAGTCGTCCAGGGTGACCTGCATCAGCTCCAGATCGCTCTGGGGCCACTGCTTGGTGATCTTGTCCTCCAGCCCGTTGCCGTAGCCGATATACTTCTCATAGCCCAGGTTTTCGTGGGTCAGATGTCGGCTGTAATAGGTGTAGGTGTTGGCGTGGTAGGCCCGGCTGAAATAGCCCAGGCTGCGGAGCTGATTGCCCAGGGTGAAGGGCATGGCCTTGTCCGAGGATTCCAGCATACTGTCCACCCCCCACACGGGGACCAGACCGGTCATGTTGGAGAACTCGCCGGTGGAGGTGCTGCCGCCCCAGGCGGGCTGATAGTAGTCGGTGAAGTAGATGCCCTGCTTGTACATCCGGTAGAGGGTGGGCGTCAGCTCCTCGCTGATGGCCTCCTTGCTGAAGGCCTCGGCGGTGAGGAAAATCAGGTTCTTGCCCTGGAACAGCCCGGTGTAGGCGTTCTGATGGGAGGGCGTCTGAGAGGCTACGTAGCTGTGGATCGAGGCGATGTCCGAGCGGCTCTCCGACTTGCTCAGGGCGGCGAAGTCCACGTCCAACTCGTTGTAGCCGTAGACCACCGGCGGCTCGGGGTTGTCCGGGGGATCCTCGCCGTTTTCGGTATTGTCCGTGTTATCGGTGGGGGCGGTGTTGTCGGAGTTGTCGGTTTTGCTGCCGGGCTCGTTGTAATCAAAGCTGTCGGCGGCGGGGTTTCCGAAGATGAGGTACTGCAGATCCAGCCGCGTGGCGGTGTGCAGGCCGAAGGAAATGGTAGCCGTGTCGAATTCGTAATTGGCGCTGTAGCGCGTCCGGGAGGTCTCGTTCACCGCGACGCCCAGCCGGGCCACCAGGAAGAGGAGCAGGGCGGCCGCCACGGCCAGGATGCGCATGGCGCCGTTGGCCTTCTTCATGCGGATGCGGCGGGAGCGCCACAGGAAGACCAGCACGGCCACCGGCACCAGCAGCAGCAGGACCATCCAGAACCGCCTGAGGATCAGCATGGTCGTGACGTCCATGAACTCCGTGACGACGCCCTTGGTGCCCGAGGCGATGGACTTGATGGACATGTAGTTCTTGAAGAAGACCTTGCAGAAGTACTGAATGCCGAAGTAGACGAGTTTGACGCCGAGGAGGACAGTCAAAACGGTGAAATTGATCTTCGGATTGTCAGAGATGGTGGTCAGCAGAAATACCACCATGGTCGCAGCGCCGGCGAACAGCGCGGAGAACAGCAGCAGAGACAGCGTAAGACGGGTCACGTTGCCGACGATCAGCAGCAGCTCCAGGTAGAAGAAGGCGGCCCAGATGAAGAGGGGGAGGGCAATGCGCTTCCGGGGCTGGGGCGGCCGGGGTGGCTGCTCCGTGGACTGCGGGGCCGGGCGGCGCTCAGGACGCCGCTGCGGCTCCTGGACCTCGGCCCGGGCGGCGCGCTGCTCCCGGCGCTCACGGGCAGCCGCACGCTGCTCCCCGTATGCCTGGACGCGCTCCTCCACAGCCTGGCGCGCCGACTTCTTCTGGGGCTGCTCCAGGCGTTTGCCGCCCTTGTTTTTCTTTTCCAGCAAACCATCCATAGGGGGTACTTCCTTTCGCGTGGATCTATGGTCGATTCAGTCGAAATACAATATCTATGATATTATAGCACCGCTCTCCACAAAATAGAAGAACAAAAGCGTAAAAAATCGAAAAAAATCGAAAACCGGGGGAAAAGAAAAGGCGCTCCCTTCACGAATGGAAGGGAGCGCAGAGTCTGTATTGTCAGTCGATGACGCCGTAGCGGCGGAAGAGGGCGATGCGCCGGTTGCCGATGCGGACGCTCTGGGTGGGATGGACGTGCTTCTGGCGGAAGACGTAGTCCCAGACCCGCTGCGTCCAGGCCACCGGCAACAGCCAGGGGCGAGCACGCAGATAGGGGTAACGCCCCGCCAGATCTCCGGCGGGCAGGAACACCGACCGCAGCGCGCCGCCACGGCGACGCCCGGCCCGCTGGGCCGCCACCGCGTCCAGCGTCAGCGTGCTGCTGTGGGCCCGGTCAATATCCTCCACGCCGTAGATCCCGCCGGAGAGGATATCCTCCAGCAGAGGCTCTACGTCCTCCCGATACCCGTCGAATACCGACAGGCTCTCCAGACCCAGGTACGTCCGCCCGATGGCGAAAAGAGCCGCCGCCAGACGGTCGATCCGCAGCTCCCGGCAGACGGAGAGAATACGCGCCTGGTCCAGCTCATCGCGATACCGCCTGGCAAACAGGCCCATATCGCAGATCTGGCGGACGCCCACGCCGCCGTGGAGGAAATGCTTGTAGGCGTGGCAGATGAGGAACAGCAGGTGGTCCGTGGGGGCCAGGGTTCGGAGCGTCACCTCCTGCACGGTGACAGTTACGGTGCGGTCCAGAACGTCCCGGAAATAGGCGTTGCAGTCCCCGTAGGCCTCCGAGAGAGGCAGGAGCTGCCGGTGGACCTCCAGATACAGGCCCCGTGAATCGCTGAGATAGGTGACCTCGTCTGCCGCCTCCGGATTTACGGCGGTAAAGCCCAGATCGATCAGCGCGCGGTGGACGGCCGGGTATTCCGCGTCCGAGACCAGCAGGTCCTCGTCTGCGGAAGCGCGCTGCTCCGGCTGGGGGTACAGGCTGCGCAGAACGATCCCCTTGATCATCGTCGGCTCCAGGCCGCGTCGCTGCAGCTCCTCATACAGCAGCAGGAAATCAGCGGTACGGCGGGCCTGATACACGGTCCAGATCCTTGCCTCCCGGACCATTACACCGCGAAAGCGGTCCGCCGAATCCAGAGAGGCATAGACCGCTTCCGCGATCAGCGGCAGAATCTTGTGGCTGCGGGCCAGGCGGAGCAAGCTATTCTTCTCACCGCGGGACCCGTTCCAGGTCAGGCTTTCGCCATGGACGGCGAAGCGCAGCGCCTCCAGCAGCGTCTTTTCAGCGCTCGTCATGCTTACAGACCGCCGGATCCCTGGTCGTCGGGGATGACGATGACCAGGTCGCCGCCATCCTCGATGATGGACGCGCTGCCCTCGCCGGACTCACCGTTCTCATTGGACTCTGCGTTCTCGGTGTTCTCGGCGTTCTCGGCGTTCTCGGCGTTCTCGCTGTTCTCGGCGTTCTCCTTGTTCTCCGTGTTGTCAGCCGGTGCGGTATTATCGGTATTATCGGTGTTTTCCGTATTGTCAGCGGGCTCCGCGTTCTCCGTCCGGTTGTCCGGCGCTTCGGGATCTTTGCTGCCGCAACTCTTCCAGATCAGCAGCGCAGCCGCCAGTACCACTGCCAGCAGCACGATCCAAATAACAGTTTTCTTATTCTTCATGGCATTCTCCTTGCTCCTCCGGGAGCAGATAGTTCAGTTCCAGCATCTGCCGGAGGAACGCCTCTACCGCCTGCCTGGCGGTCGCGGGATCGTCCAGCTCATATTCCTCGTTCAGCGCGGTCATGAGGCCATCCAGATCGGCGCCGCCGCGCAGGTGCTCCCACAGGAAGGCGGAGGTCTCGTTCAGCTCCGTCACGTAGGGACACAGCTCCCAGACGCTTTTGGCGGCCACCAGCACGTACTCGCCGCAGATGGACGTCAGCACCACGCCGGGCCTTGTTTTATAGCGGGTCATGGCTGCCTCCTTTCAGAGTCTGCCGCAGCAGCTCCGTGGAATCATCGTCACCCCGGTTGGTCAGTTTCCACACGGGGACGGCGCGCAGCAGGGCGTCCATCAGCGACGTCAGGTCCAGGATCTCCTGCTCCGTGTCCGGGGACAGGATGAACTGGCGGAACAGCGAGGGGATCGCCTCGTGGGCGCCTGTAGGGACGATGGTATTCTCCGTCCCCTGCTCCAGTATCACCAGGCCGCCCAGGGGGGCGGAGGGGCTGCGGTGACTGCCCAGGCGCTCCTTGCCGTTCCAGGGGCTGGGATGGGCCCATATCGAGCCGTCCGCCCTCCGTTCCAGCACCGGCATATCGCCGCAGATCACGGTGATCTCGTCAGGGTGGAGCCGCTGCCAGTTCAGATACTGGGTGCTTTTTCCCACGCCGCTGGGGCCGGACAGCAGCCAGGCCCGCCCGCGCCACAGGAAGGCCACCGCGTGGAAGAAGCAGCAGCCGCAGCGGATCAGAGGGTGGGAGGTCAGCTCCGTCTGGGTGCGGAACTCCACGTATTGATCGCTGTAGCCGGGGTCCGGCAGGCCGCGCCGCTGCAGATCCTGCTGCAGCAGGTCCCTGGCCAGCTGCAGGCGCTCAGGCGTGACGAACACGTCATAATCCTCACAGTCCACCCGGTAGGCCCACGGGCCGAACCAGGCCCGTGCGCCGGGGGTCAGAAAGCGGTAGCGGACGGCGCGGCCCGCATATTCGGTTTGATAGATGCGTTCGTTCATATCTCTCACCGGGAAGAAGAATAGCGTGGAGTTTCCCCCACGCTATTCCACTTGTTATGCGAAAATCATCCGAAATAATCGTCCCAAGGGAGATCGGGATTCAGGAGTTCCCAGTCTTCCTGGCTGAAACCGTTGCCTTCCCACCACATCGCGTAGTCATCTTCATTGATCTGTCCGTCTAAAAAGAGGTCTGCCTTCCAAACGGATTCAAGCCACGCCTCATAGGAGCAGGGCACGGCATCGGAGCCGCCCTGGCCGGTGCCGCCGCCGATGACGTTATCATCACCACCGGAAGAAATGCCGGAAAGCACGATATAGGGAGCGATAAATGTCCTCTTGTTCATGTTCATTCACCTCCAAATCATCCGTAAGCAGCTCAGTTACCCGACGTCTCAAAGAGAGCAACGGAGTAGGCGTTGTCGTCGGCGGAGAAACCGATGTCCGCGATATTGCCCAGTCCGGTGTACACGCGGGAGGTCGTGCCGGTAACGATCAGTTTATCGGGAGTGACCCAGTACTGCATGACGGAGTAGCCGTTTGCAAGCAGGCCGATGGAATCCGCACCGGTAAGAGCGTTCCGGTTGATGACCGGCAGATAGGTCAGATAGTTGCTGCTGTTGGCGCCGAAGACGCGCTTGGGAGTCAGCTTGATGGTGGTGGTGCCGTTGGCAGCGCTCACTGTCAGGGAGCTGACGACCTTCTCGGCCTCGTTGTTGCTGTCGACGATTACAAAGCCCGTCTGCTGATAGTTCAGGTCGTCCACGTCGGAGATCAACCAGGCGCTGCAGATGCCGCCCGTGCCGGTCTTGTAGGTGTAGTGCAGATACGGACGCAGATACTTGTCGGCCGGGACCTCCTTCAGGTAGTAAACCTTGCCCATCTCGGGGTGCATCTCCAGGCCGTTCTCCGTAAGCGCCTCGCTCAGAATCCACACGCTGGAGGTCACGTTGGCGCCGGTGTAGGGGGTGGCGCCCTCGTCGGTGGCCCAGGACTTGTCGTCATAGGTCATGGCCTCAGCGTCGAAGTCGGCGCTCTTGCCGCTGTAGTCACTGTAGTAACCGCCGTACAGGGTGCCGGTCTTGGCCTCGGCGGCCATGTTGAAGGTGTACTCGTACTTTTCGCTGGCCTCATCGTAAGCGCCCTTGATCACGCGGGTGTCGTCGGCGTAGATCTTCTCAACGGTTTTGTCACTGGAGTGGTACACGTAGAAGAAGTCGTCGTGGATCAGGGACCTGTTGTATACCTCGACATTGTGCTGGGTGTTGGCATACACGGTGCCGGTCAGCTGATGGGTCTCTTCATTGTAGGTGGGCTGCTGATCGTCGGGCAGGGGGTGGAACTCGCCCAGGATCTGATTGCCGGCATCATCATATATGTTGTTGCCTTGATCATCCTTGGGAGCCGGGTCACGCTGCTGGTTGAGGCCC
>JAFRSI010000122.1 GCA_017427645.1 Oscillospiraceae bacterium
ACAGCGGGTTCCTTTGGCGTGCCGTCGTAATAGCAGGTGTAGTCGGACAGTTCGATCCAGTCGATCCGCGGGATCACCGTGGTCTCCCCTGCCTCGCCGCAGAGGAGGCAGCGGGCGGTACGGGCGCCGTTGGCCGTCGGTGTGGCGGGAGTGACCTCCGGGAAGCCCCAGCTGTGGCCTGCGGCCGGGATCACCACCTCCGCCGGATCCATTGGAACGACGTCGTCCTGGTGGGCGAAATACTCACCGCAATTGTCGCAGACGTAGCAGGCCGGGTGGCCGTCCTGGGTGCAGGTGGCGTTCTGGGCGCCCACGTAGCGGTAGGTGTGGCCGGTGGCCTTCCACGTGGCCAGGCCGGTATCCCCCAGGCCCAGGGCCAGCTCCTCGTCGGTGGGCATCTCCACGGCTGTGGAGGCGCCGCAGCGCTGGCAGACCTCATAGGCGGGATGACCGTCCTCGGTGCAGGTGGGCCACTCCGGGTCGTAATGGGTCCAGTCGTGGCCCAGGCCCTGCGGGTAGTAGTGGAAAGTGCCGTAGTAAGCGCACTTCGTACATCTGTCGTAGTCGTAGTAGCCGCCATGCTCGCAGGTGGGCGGGTCGCCGGCGCAATGCACCAGGTCGTGTTCGGCCTGATTCACCGTGTAGGTCTCCGCGCCGCTGGCACCACAGCAGCAGCTGTAATGATACGTTACGGATCCGCCGCACTCGCCGTCCTCCCAGTACTCCATGGTGGAGACCTGCTGATCATAGGTGTGCGTGGGCGTGATGTAAACGCTCCGCTTGGTCTGCCAGGCCTCGTAGTTGGCGTCCAGCTGCTCCAGCAGGCCGTCCTCGTCCACCTCCGTGCGGACGCCGTCCAGCCCGGCCACCTCGTACCGCATCGTGCCGTGCTCTGGGTAGAGCTTGAAGCTTGAGAGCTGGTCGCGGGGGATGAAATTGCAGACCTGGAGGTCGTTGTAACCGACGGTGCGCACGTAGGAGTTGAAGGCGATGTCGCCGCTGCGGTAGATCAGCTGGCCATTGGGCACGTAGAAGCCGTTGCCGCAGTTGACGGTCAGTGTGCCGCCCAGATTCAGCGTGATGTCGCCGGTGCCGCTGCCAAAGGCGAAATCTGCGGTGTTGTCGCCGTTGATAACAAGGCTGCCGCTGCCCTGGATGGTCAGGTCACCCTCGGCATAGACGGTGTAGTTGGCGAACCAGTCGCCTGCCTCTGGGATGCGCTCCAGCGTGGTGTCGCCCCAGTTGCCAAACAGGTGCACCGTCAGGTCGCCGGAGGAGTAGATCAGTGCCCGGGCAGTGGCTTCCACATAGAAGACCTGCTCGGAGCTGCAGGGGGTGCCCGTATCCCGCCACCAGAGGCGGTCCAGATACAGGGTCCGGGAGTCGGGGTCGAACTCCCAGCCCAGCATGTCCAGATTGCCCAGGTTCTTGTCCGTTACGGGGACACGGCCCACGCGGACGCCGTAATCCACTGCGGCGGTGTGGAAGAGCTGGGTGTAGTACCAGGCGTTGGTGCCCTGGCGGACGTAGAGCATGTAGTCGGTGTCGGGCTCCAGGCCGCCGATATAGTTGCTGGTGGTGTAGTGCTCGCCGTCCAGGGAGTACTGCATGCAGGGCAGGTCGTCGCCGTCCGTATCCCGGGCGCTGATGAAGATCTCTGTGGCGCCGGGGGTGACGGTGACGCTGCCCTCCACCGGGGTGAATAGCACGTCGTAGGTGCCGGCCGGGGGCACTGACAGGGCGCCCAGGC
>JAFRSI010000123.1 GCA_017427645.1 Oscillospiraceae bacterium
GAAGACCCCTTCCGTCAGCGGCAGGGAGGTTCGCGATGACAGGGAGGGGGAGGCAAGAGCCGTCTCTCGTCCTCTCAAAACTCGAAACTCAAAACTCTCAATGCTCCCGGCGCGCTTCCCGGGCGGCGCGGGCGGCTTTTTCATCCTGCCGCTCGGAGACGAAGTAGCTCAGAGACAGCAGACTGTCGGAAAAATGCACGTTTTCCACGATGACGCTGCTGTTGGGCTCCGTGAGCTCCACATTGGTGAAGTTCCAGATGGCCTCCACCCCGTGGACGGTCAGAAGGCGGGTGACGGGGATGGCGGCGTCCTTGGGAACGGCGAGCACGGCGATATCGGTCTCATGCTCGTCCAGATACTGGGGCAGCTCCTCCACAGACAGCACCGGGACCTTGTTGAATACGGTGCCCACGACCTCCGGCTTCACGTCGAAGGCGGCGGTGAGCTGAAAGCCCCAGTCGCTGAAGCAGAAGTTGTCGATCAGCGCGTGGCCGATGTTGCCCACGCCGATGAGCACCGCCCGGTAATTCCGGTCCATGCCCAGAATGGCGGCCACCTGGGAGCGGAGCGTGGGCACGTGATAGCCGTAGCCCTGCTGGCCGAACTCCCCGAAGCAGCTGAAGTCCTGCCGGATCTGGGACGGGGTCAGCCCAAGCTGCTTTCCCAGCTCCGAGGAAGACACCCGGCTGACCCCCTGGGCGCTCAGCTCGTCCAGCTTGCGCAGATAGCGGGGCAGACGGCGAATCACGTTGTTGGAAACCTTCAGACGTTTCATGTTTCTGCTCTCCTTGTCCGACCATTCATTTTGTTTATTTTATCACATTCTGTTTCCGCTTGCAAGTGCGGGTTTTTCCACAATTTTTCAAAGAGAAAGGTCCCTGGGGCGGAAAAAATGCGCCGGGGGACTGGCGCTGGGAAAAAGAATCTGCTATACTAAACTATGAGCGTTAAAAAATTGAAGAAAAGCGGGAGGAAGGGACGCCAAAGCCCTTTTCCCCGAAAGAAAGCGAGGTTGCATCTTATGCCAGAGAACAGACCCCAGGGTCGTAAAACCAAAGTCTCCGGACAGAGTACCGGAGCCTATCGGCGCGGCGAGGGCCAGAACACCGGCCCCGTGGGCAGCGCCGGCAGCAACCCCAACCGCCCCAGCCGGCCCGCCGGCCAGGGCATGAGCCGCGCCGCCAAGGCCGGCGGCGGCGGTGGCATCCTCATCGTCATCATCTTTGTACTTATCATGCTATTTAAAGGCGGCGGCCTGGGCGGCCTGCTGGGGGGCGGCGATGACAGCGCGCTTTCCGGCGGCAGCGCCTACAACGATGTGAGCGCCAACCCCTACGGGAACCTGGTCCCCGGCGGCAGCGGCTCCGGCAGCGGCTCCGGCAGCACGTCGAGCAGCGCGAACCCCTACGCCAACCTTCTGGCCGGCGCCTCCTACTCCGGCAGCGCCCAGGAGGTCAACTCCGGCGCTGTGGACACCAGCGTGGCCTCCGGCGCGCGGGACAAGTACACCCGCATCCTGGGCAACCAGCGGGATGAGGTCACCATCCTGATCTACATGTGCGGCACGGACCTGGAGTCACGCAGCGGCATGGCCACCAAGGATCTGACCGAGATGACCCGCGCCACCATCGGTCCCAATGTCCACGTGCTGGTCTACACCGGCGGCTGCGCCCGGTGGAACAACAGCGTGATCAGCAGCCGGCAGAACCAGATCTACGAGGTGCAGAGCGGCGGTCTCAAGCGTGTGGTGGACAACGACGGCACCGGCGCCATGACCGACCCCGCCACGCTGACCCGCTTCATCCAGTGGGGCGCCAAAAACTACCCCGCCAACCGCTATATGCTGATCCTCTGGGATCACGGCGGCGGCTCTGTCAGCGGCTACGGCTATGACGAGAACAACAAGCGCAGCGGCTCCATGCCTCTGGAGGGCATCGACCGTGCGCTGAAGGCCGGCGGCATCCAGTTCGACATCGTGGGCTTCGACGCCTGCCTGATGGCCACCGTGGAGACCGGCCTGATGCTGGAGCCTTACGCGGACTACATGATTGCCTCCGAGGAGACCGAGCCCGGCATCGGCTGGTACTACACCGACTGGCTCACCAAGCTCTCCAACAACACCTCCATGCCCAGCGTGGACATCGGCAAGAACATCGTGGACGACTTTGTCCGCACCTGCTCCAGCCAGTGCCCGGGCCAGTCCGCCACCCTGTCGGTGGTGGATATCGCGGAGCTCTCCGCTACGGTGCCC
>JAFRSI010000124.1 GCA_017427645.1 Oscillospiraceae bacterium
CGCCGCCGCCGGCAAGGAGGTCAAGAAGAAGAGCCTCACCGAGATCGCCATGCAGTACGGCTACGTGTACGTGGCCCAGGTGGCCATGGGCGCCAACCCCGCTCAGACCATCAAGGCCATCACCGAGGCCGAGGCGTATCACGGCCCGTCCCTGATCGTGGGCTACTCCCCCTGCGAGATGCACTCCATCAAGGGCGGCATGATGAACTGCCAGAAGGAAATGAAGAAGGCCGTGGAGTGCGGTTACTGGAACCTGTTCCGGTACAACCCCGCTGCCGAGAAGAAGTTCACCCTGGATTCCAAGGCCCCTGCCGGCGGCTATCAGGAGTTCCTGATGAACGAGGCCCGCTACTCCCGCCTGACCCGCGAGTTCCCGGAGCGCGCCGACGTCCTCTTCGCCCTGAACGAGGAGGAGGCCAAGGCCCGTTACGAGCACCTGACCAAGCTGGTGGAGATGTACAACGGCTGAGCCGATACACCGTAAACAAAAAAAGGAGCGGCCCCACACGGGGCCGCTCCTTTTTGCGTTGTATGCCAGGCGGATGAGGACAGACTTTCAAATGATAGGGAGAAGAAGATCGCCTGCTATTCTATCGTGAGATCAAAGGAGGCAAAGGTCCGCTCCGGGCCAGAGACCTCGTTCACGTATATAAGCAGCAGGGGCAGGCATCCTCGGCGACCTGCCGCGGCGCTCAATCCGGCGAAGCCTGCCCTTCTTCCGTGTAAATGACCGGGATATCCCCGCTGCCGGCAAGGGCGTCATCGATCTGCTGCTGCGCGGTTGCAAACGCCTCGTCATCCGGGGAGAACGGCAATCCGACGACCACGGCGTTGCCGCGCACGTCAACGGCGATGCTGCTGAAGGACGCGCCGCTGTTCCGGGCGATCAGCATCGTGGCATTGTACAGGTCGTTGTAGGGGTGTTCCACCAACTCATATTCCAGAACGTCCGGATCGCTCACCATGGCGGCGTATGCGTTCGTGGTCTCTTCGGAGACGTCCGTCAGGCACAGATGCAGCTTTTCGCCCTCAAAGTAGGCCCCGCCGTAGGTTTCCGGGTAGTTGGGGAACCGCGGGTCATCGGTCGGTACGATCTCCAGCAGGGCGAGGATCTCATCGTAGGCCAGCTTGGCGGGCTCCTCCTCTGCCACATAGATACTGTACTGCCCGTCCCTCTCCAGGACGCAGATGGCGTCGCTGGCGGGATAACGGGCCAGGTGATAAACGCTGCAGCCGACGAGGGACGTATCTTCGCTGCTGCCCACCGTGCCCATGAAGGCCCCCAGGTCCTGCTCCGTGGGGCGATAGATGCTTGCGTTGTCGGTCAGCAGGCGATAGCGCGTTGCGTCGCCGACCGCGATCGGAGAGTATAGGACCCGGTCCTCCGCGTCCTTCAGCCGAAAGCCCTGACTGATACCGGGGCTCGGGCGCTCCTCCTGCGGAACGCGCTGCCGAACTCCGTCGATCGCGCCGATCATGCCGGCTACGATCAGGCAGAGGCACGCCGCCGCCGCGGCCCACTTGACCCAGCGGGGATTTTTCTTCCGGGCCTGCCGCTCCCCGGGCGCGGCCTCCTGGATGTATTCCTCATCAACCTGTCCGAGGACGTTCAAAATGCGCTGTTTTTTCACAGATCCACACCTTCCTTTTCCAATAACTGTTTCAGACGAGCCCTGGAGCGCAGCAGGGACATTTTCACCTTGCTCTCAGAGAGACCGTAATCCGCTGCGATCTCCTTGATGGAGCTCAAATACCAATACCGGCGCATGAAGAGCCGCCTGTTCTCCGGGGTCAGGGAGGCGAGAAAGCGGTTGAAGAGGTCCGCCAGCGCCACGTCGTCCACCACCCGCTCCGTGCAGTCCGGGGCGGGGACGCACTCCCGCAGCTCATTCAGGGCCAGGGCGGTCTGGCCGGCTCCGCGCTTCTCCGCAGAGTACATCTCCCACCGATTCAAGGCGAGATTGCGCGCGATCCTGCCCAGGAAGGCGGAGAGCCGATCCGGCCGCTGGGGCGGCATGGCGTTCCACGCGTGCAGATAGGTGTCGTTGACACATTCCTCGCTGTCCTCGCGGCTGTGCAGGATATGACAGGCGATGGAGTAGCAGTATCGCCCGTATTTGTCCGCCGTTTCCGGGATAGCACGCTCCGAGCGGGCCCAGTACAGCTCCACGATCTGATGATCCTCCATAGCCCCTCCTTCCCCCGTGGTGATAAGGCCTTTCACTGATATAGACAGAAAACGCGCCGGAAGCGTCACGCTTGTTTTGAAAAAAGAGGCTGCTCAAGGAAAGAAAACAGGGGCACGCTCCGCAAGGAGCATGCCCCTGTTTTGTCTGTCCGATTAATCTCTCAATGGAAATTGTAGTCGATCTTCTCGTCGGCCATTTCGGCGGCGCGCTTTTCGTAGGCGGCCATGGCGGTGTCCTCAAAGGGCAGGGTAAGGTCGCCGGCGCCCAGCTCCCGCAGGAGATACTTGGCAAAGGGCGGGTTCAGCACCAGCAGCGGGCCGATCAGGTGGGTGCCCATGAAGTTGTTGCGGCGGAAGCCCTCCACCTTGCTGGTGAGGTTGCGGCCCACGCCCCGGCGGAGGGTGAACAGGCCCTCCGTCTCCGGCGCGCCGTCCAGATAGCCGAACACGCACTGGAAGCCCACGACGGTCATGCCCTCAAAGTCGCCCAGGAAGAAGGTGCTGACCCGCTTGAGGATCTGATAGTCGCTGTGGAAGGGGAAGAGACCCAGACCCTCGATCTCCAGTCCGTCGTCACTGTGGACGGCTTCTCCGAAGATGTCCAGGGCGTTGCCGGTGATCAGGAAACGCTGGCCCCGGTCGATGGCGGCGGCGATGTCGTCCCGGTAAGGGCGCAGAGCGCCGGCGGCCCGGGAGAGGCCGTCCTCGGTGCCGGAGCCCATATAGACCAGATCGACGCCGCCGTCCAGGAAGGCGGGCCGGTCCTTATAGTGGGTCTCCACCACCTCGGCCGAGGGGCAGCACTTTTTCAGATAGCGCACGTTGGCCAGGTCGCCGTACAGATAGCACAGCTCCGGGTACAGCAGTTCAATTTTCATGGCGCTCGCCCTCCTTTGCACTGTGTTCGTTGGCCAGCTCCGTGATCCGGTTCATCAGGCGCTCGGTCTGGTAGTCCTCCACGTCGTGGAGCAGGTAGATGTCGTCGCCGGGGGTGAAGTGCAGCAGCTCCAGGGCCTTGAGATCGTTCTCCTCGTAGAAGACCCGGTCCTCCGGCACGCCGGCCAGCAGCAGCCGCAGCTTGTAGTCGATGCCCCGCAGACCGGTGCAGACCACCTGGGTGATCTCGTCCCGGGCCAGCAGCTCAAAGTCCGAGTCGTAGAGCCAGCACACGTTTTCCGACCAGTTGTGCTCGCAGGAGAGGTCGTTGATCATCAGGAACAGCTCCTTGCGGCCGGGGCGGTCGGCGACGTACTGGAAGGTGCGGGAGGTGGCAAAGGCGTTGAGGCCCTTGGCCAGGTGGGAGACCACGTGGTAATTGCCGATGTCGCACTCCTGATAGCGGGTGGAGAGGACGGCGGCCTTGTCCATATAGCCGCGGATCTTCTCGTGGGACCAGCCCAGCTGGCGCAGGGCGGCGATGACCGCCACCATGTTGTAGATGTTGAAGACGCTGTCGCTGACCAGGCGGTAGGGGTGATCCTCTCCGTCCTCCGTCAGCACCATGGTGCGCTGCGCCGTGTCCACCTGGCGGGCCAGGTAAGTGCTCTCCGGCGAGGAGAAGCCGCAGTCGCGGCACACCGCCTTGCCGAAGTGGTGATACCGGCGGTAGACGTACTCCAGCTTGCCGCAGCAGCGGGGGCAGACGGGACGGTCGTTCAGCAGGTTGACGCACTCCACGGTGTCGCCGGGCATGCGGTCGATGCCGTAGGTGACACGGGGGTTCTCCGGGGCGATATCGCAGGAGATCATGTCGTCGGCGTTGAGGATCAGCTTCGTCTCCTTGGGCAGGGCCCGGGTGATGATGCCCTTCATGAAATCCGGGTGGGCGTGGCGCATGGTGGAGTCGCGGCACAGATTGGTGACCACCAGGTAGTCGGGCTTCAGGTCGGGATGCACCTTCAGGGAGGAGCGCTCGTCCACCTCCAGGATGGCCACGTCCACCTTGCCGCCGGCGCGGCCCAGCAGGTCGCTGTTGAGGACGTAGGCGGCGGAGATGCCGAAGATCATGTTGGAGCCGGACCGGTTGCTCATGACCCGCTGGCCGTCGGCCTCCAGCAGGTCGGAGAGCAGGTTGGACACGGTGGTCTTGCCGTTGGTGCCGGTTACCGCCACCACGGTTTTGGGCCGGCCCACGTAGCGCAGGAAGTCCGGGCACAGGCGGATGGCCACGATGCCGGGGAAGTTGCTGCCGTTGTGGTGGGTCAGCTTCAGCACGGGGACGGACAGCTTTGCCAGCCACAGGGCCAGCAGGAAACGAAGTTTGCCCATAGAAAACGCATCCTTTCACAAGTTAGTATTCAGTCGGAGTGTTCCGCAGAAAGGCAGATCATGAGAGCGGCGATATCCGCCGGGGAAACGCCGGAGATCCGGGCCGCCTGGCCCAGATTGACCGGGCGGAGAGCGGCGAGCTTTTCCCGGGCCTCCAGCCGCAGGCCCCGGATGGCGCCGTAGTCCAGGTCGGGGGGCAGGGCGCGGCGCTCCAGCCGCTCGAACTCCTCCACGTCCCGCATCTGGCGGCGGATGTAGCCCTCGTATTTCACGGAGATCTCCACCTGCTCCGCCTCGGCCCGGGTCAGAGCCGGGCGGTCCGGGTCGAAGGGGGCCAGATCCCCGTAGGTGAGCTGGGGGCGGCGCAGCAGATCGGCCAGGCGGACACCGTCGGCCACAGGGGCGGTGCCCCGCTCCGTCAGCAGGGCGTTGAGGGCGTCGCTGCCGGCCACGCCGGTGCGCTCCAGCCGCCGGATCTCCCGATCCACGGCGGCGTACTTCTCCTCCAAGGCCCGCAGCCGCTCCGCGCTGACCAGGCCGATGCGGTATCCGATGGGGCACAGCCGCCGGTCGGCGTTGTCCTGCCGCAGCAGCAGCCGGTATTCCGAGCGGCTGGTCATCATGCGGTAGGGCTCGTTGGTGCCCTTGGTCACCAGGTCGTCGATCAGGGTGCCGATATAGCTCTCGCTGCGCTTGAGGATCAGCGGCGGCTGCCCCTTCAGGGCCAGGGCGGCGTTGACGCCGGCCACGAAGCCCTGGACGGCGGCCTCCTCGTAGCCGGAGGAGCCGTTGAACTGCCCGGCGCCGTACAGCCCTGCGATCTGCCGGGTCTCCAGCGTGGGCTTGAGGGCCAGGGGGTCGATGCAGTCGTATTCGATGGCGTAGGCCGGGCGCATGATCTGGGCGTGCTCCAGGCCGGGGATCGTGTGCAGCATGCGGATCTGCACGTCCTCGGGCAGGGAGGAGGAGAAGCCCTGAACGTACAGCTCCTCCGTGTCCAGTCCCATGGGCTCGATAAAGAGTTGGTGCCGCGGCTTGTCCGCAAAGCGGACCACCTTGGTTTCGATGGAGGGGCAGTAACGGGGCCCCACGCCCTCGATGACGCCGGCGTAAAGGGGGCTGCGGTCCAGATTCTCCCGGATGATCCGGTGGGTCTCCTCGTTGGTATAGGTCAGGTAGCAGACGGCCCGGTTTTCCGGGACGTGCTCCGTTTCAAAGCTGAAGGGCAGGGGGTCGTCGTCTCCCCGCTGGAGCTCCATTCTGGAGAAATCCACCGTCCGGGCGTTGATCCGGGGCGGCGTGCCGGTCTTGAAGCGGCGCAGGGGGAGTCCCAGCTCCCGCAGCCGGTCCGCCAGGGCCAGGGAGGCGTGCATCCCGTCGGGACCGGAATCCTCCACGCACTCGCCCACCACGGTGCGGCCCCGGAGATACGTGCCGCTGGCCAGCACCACGGCTTTCACGTCGAAGACGGCGCCGGTGGAGAGCACCACCTGGCTCACGCGTCCGTCGGTTATCCGGAGATCCACCGCCTCGCCCTGGCGCAGCGTCAGGTTTTCCTGGCGCTCCAGGGTGCGCTTCATCACCTGTTGGTAGAGGCGGCGGTCCGCCTGGGCCCGCAGGGAGTGGACGGCGGGGCCCTTGCCCCGGTTCAGCATCCGGTACTGGATGCAGGCCTCGTCGGCAGCCCGGGCCATCTCGCCGCCCAGGGCGTCCAGCTCCCGGACCAGGTGGCCCTTGCCGGTGCCGCCGATGGCGGGGTTGCAGGGCATGTTGCCCACCGCGTCCAGGTTGATGGTGAAGCAGACGGTTTTCAAGCCCAGCCGCGCCCCGGCCAGAGCCGCCTCGATGCCGGCGTGACCGGCGCCGATCACGGCCATATCAAATTGTCCGGCGGAGAACTCACGCATGACAGCGACCTCGCAGCGGAAAAAAGACTTGATTTTTCAAAGACAAAGGTGTATAGTAACCGAACACACAGAGAAAGGAGGCGTGATATACCGTGTGGAACAAGTCCATAGAGGATCTGGATGACCTGATTTACGACGGCTGCGACGGACGGCCCAGTGAGCGGTGAGAACAGCGGAAAAGAGTGACCATGCCGAGAGGCATGGCTATTTTTTTTGCCCGGGTCGACATGGCGCGCTCCGGTTTCGCATACCTTTTTACTATCTTACCACATTTGACACGGTTATTGCAACAGCGGCAGCGGCAGAAGGAAAAAAACGCGGCCCCGCCGGAGCTTCCGGCAGGGCCGCGGAGAGGGAGGAATCAGTCCTCAAAGGGGAAGTGATAGGGCAGGCCGAACTTGTCGCGCAAGCCCACCAGCTCCTTCTGGATGGACTCGCCCACGGGCACGCCCTTGTCCTTGCGGTCCTGCCAGGCGTCCCACTCCTTCTCGCCGGCGGTGTAGATCCGCTGGGCGCCGGGGGCCTTTTTGGAGTTCCGCAGGCCGCGGAGGATCTCGCCGGAGGTGGTCTTGAAGGTGTCCAGGCCCATGAAGAACTCGGGGTTGATGACGAAGAAGAAGTGGCCCAGGCGGTAGAACTTGTTGGAGCCGTCGGGATTCTTGCCGCTGAGCTCCTTCATGAAGGGGCCGCCGGTGAGGGCGGCGGAGAGGATCTCCACGATGGTGGTGAAGCCGTAGCCCTTATAGCCGCCGGTCTCCTCGCCCAGGCCGCCGATGGACAGCAGGGCGCACTTGCCGGCTCGCATGTCCTTGAGGATCTTGCCGGAGTCGGTCATGGTGCCGCCGTCGGGAGTCACCACCAGGCCGGCCGGGGTCTCCTTGCCGCTGCGCTCATAGTACTCGATCTTGCCGTTCTGCACAATGGAGGTGGCGCAGTCGAAGTTGAAGGGGAACGCCTCGTCGGTGGGCATGGTAAAGGTCAGGGGATTGGTGCCCATCATGGGCTCCACGCCCCAGGTGGGGGCCACGGAGGGGCGGGCGTTGGTGCCGGAAATGCCGATCATGCCGGCTTTTTCGGCCATGGTGGTCCAGTAGCCCGCGATGCCGTAGTGGGTGGAGTTATAGATGGCGCCGCCGGCCATGCCGTATTTCTTCGCCTTCTCGATCAGCATCTCCATCATGTGGTAGCTGGCCACCATGCCCATGCCGTTGTTGGCGTCCATCACCACGGTGGTGGGGGTGTCCTTTACAATGTCCATTTTGGTGACGGGCAGCAAAGTGCCGTTGTCGATACGGTCCAGATAGATGGGCTTGAAGCGGTTGCAGCCGTGGCTCTCGATGCCCCGGCGATCCGACTCCAGCAGCACGTCGGCGCAGATCTTCGCGTCCTCCTCGGGCACGCCGTAGCATTTGAACACGTCGATCATAAAGGAATTCATCAGTTCCCAGGAAACGTAGGGTCTGGTCTCCATTTGTATAGCCTCCTCGTATGAAATTCAACACAAAAAGAGCAGAACAAGCGACCGCTGCTCCACTCCGCCACAGATACCTTTTATATATCATACCCGCCGGCGAATGTCAACGGAAAAGCGGCGCCGGAACGGCGGCGGACGGACACAAGGCGGCGGCCGGATTTTCCAAAACTTTTCAGCCGTGAATGGCCGAAAAAATGCGGCGAAAAGCGGAACGGGCCGAAAGCTAAAAAATTTTTTGTGTAAAAAAACAAAAGTGAGCGCGGTTTTTTGTGAAAAAGGCGAAAAGGAGGCCGGCAACTTGACAATAATGTGAACAAACTGTAAAATGATAGAACCAAATATTTGGAGGAGGTAATTCTCACAATGGAAAAGAAGAGTACGAAGCTCGCCTACGGCATAGCGCTGGTAGTCGTGATCGCACTGCTGGTCGTCCTCGGGTTCAAGTATCCCGACGGCGTGTACGGCACGGTGTGGTCCCTGCTGCCCCCCGCTGTTGCCATCGTGCTGGCCCTGATCAGCAAGGAAGTGTATTCCTCTCTGTTCCTGGGCGTGCTGACCGGCTCCCTGCTGGTGGCCCACTTCAAGCCCTGGGAGACCGTCCGCGTGTTCATCGGCGGCGGTGAGGACGATTACGGCCTGGGCCTGATCAGCAACATCGGCGACAGCTGGAACGTCGGTATCCTGATCTTCCTGGTGATCCTGGGCATCATGGTGGATCTGATGAACAAGGGCGGCGGCTCCGCAGCCTTCGGCCGCTGGGCCAAGAAGACCGTGAAGACCCGCGCCGGTGCACAGCTGATGACCATGCTGCTGGGCGTCCTGATCTTCATCGACGACTATTTCAACTGCCTGACCGTGGGTTCCGTGATGCGTCCCGTCACCGAGTCCCACAAGATCTCCCGCGCCAAGCTGGCCTACGTCATCGACGCCACGGCCGCTCCCGTCTGCATGCTGGCCCCCGTGTCCTCCTGGGCTGCGGCTGTGTCCGGCTACGTGGATGACAGCTACGTCTCCGGCATCCAGATGTTCATCCAGCAGATCCCCTACAACTACTACTGCCTGCTGACCCTGGTGATGATCATCGTCATCTCCGTGCTGAACATCGACTACGGTCCCATGCTGACCCACGAGTACAACGCCCAGGTCAAGGACGATCTGTTCACCACCGAGCACCGCCCCTTTGCCGGCGCTGACGATTACGAAGAGGGCCACGGCAAGGCCTCCGTGCTGGATCTGCTGCTGCCCGTCATCGTCCTGATCATCATGTGCGTCATCGGCATGATCTACACCGGCGGTTACTGGGACGGCGCCACCTTCATGGAAGCCTTCGGCGACGCCGACGCCTCTGTGGGTCTGTGCCTGGGCGCCATCGTGGCCCTGGTGTTCACCTTCATCTACTTCTGGCTGCGCAAGGCCATCAGCTTTGAGAAGAGCTTTGAGTCCGTGCCCAACGGCTTCATCCAGATGGTCAGCCCCATCCTGATCCTCTGCTTCGCCTGGACCCTGGGCACCATGACCAAGTCCGGCCTGGGCTCCGGTGATTTCGTGAAGAACCTGCTGGCCGACGCCGGCTCTCTGATGAACTTCCTGCCTGCCGTCATCTTCGTTCTGTCCGCCGTGATCGCCTTCGCCACCGGTACCTCCTGGGGCACCATCGGCATCATGGCCCCCATCGTCTGCCAGGTGTTTGACTACGGCGCCGATCCCGTGCTGTGCACCATCGGCCTGGCCGCCTGCTGCGCCGGCGGCGTCTGCGGCGACCACTGCTCCCCCATCTCCGATACCACCATTATGGCTTCTGCCGGCGCCCACTGCTACCACATCAACCACGTGGCCACCCAGCTGCCCTATGCCATCACCGTGGTGTGCGTGTCCTTCGTGGGCTTCATCATCGCCCCCTTCATCCGCAGCTGGATCGTCTGCCTGCTGATCGAGATCGCGCTGATGATCGTGGTTCTGCTGGTCATCAAGTCCATCGTGTCCAAGAAGCACGCCGGTATCTTCGAGGAGATGAAGAAGGCCGACGAGGCTCTCAAGCGCGCGTAAACGAAGCGATCCATATAAAAAATTCCGGAGCGAAAGCTCCGGAATTTTTTATATGCAGGCGACAATCAGAACATCTTGTCCACGTATTTGTTCAGTCTGGCGGCGTTGTAGCTGTCCCGGTAGGTGTTCTGGAACCGCTTGACGGTGAGGCTGTTGAACTGCAGGATCTTGCGGTAGCGCACCAGGCCCACCGCAAAGCCGAAGGTCAGGCAGATGAGACCGAAGTTGATGCGGCTGGCGGTGAAATAGGCGGCGGCCAGCACGATCACGCTGATGATGACGCCGGCTATTTGCTTTTTCGGCTGCAGCTCCCGGACGTGCTTTTCCTCGATGATCCCCTCGGCGATCATGGTTTCCGCAAAGCGTTTCTGGACGCCGAAGGTGGAGATGGTGTTCAGCAGGATGGGCGCCGCCACGAAAAAACCGAAGGCCGTGAGGCCTGCATTGAGCAGCAGGAGTCCCAAATTGTCCATGATCCGATACCTCCTTTATTCCACGCATACCACCCGCACGTCGGGGCGGGCGGAGAGATAGACCAGATTGCTGTAGGCCAGGGAGAAGCTGACCGTGTCGCCCACCCGGATATCCCGGCTGCAGTGGGTCACGTCCACGATGCAATGGTCGGAGGAGGCGCCCCACACGGTAAGATCCTTATCCCGGGGCAGCAGGGCCTTCTCGTCGCCCACGTCGGCCTTGCCCAGGGCCAGCAGGGCCCGGCGCTGGATGCCGTAATCGGTGTAGACGGGCTTGTGGCCGAAGGCGTCGATGCACAGCTTCCCCTGGGGATAGCTGGGCTTCGTCTTCACCTCGATGACCTCGGCGGTGAGAGTAAAGGCATCCATGGCCAGGTAGTTCATGTCCTCGATGCCCCACTCCAGCTGCAGGTCCTTGCCCAGCAGGATGTTCTCGCCGATCCGCAGGTGGTTGATGCCCGCCGGCATGGTGCCCCAGTGGACCAGGGTGAAGGAGCTGGTGGCGCCGCCGGAGATGATCTCCAGCTTCCGGCCGATGGCCTCCTCCACCCGCGCCGCCAGGGCCAGCAGGTCGTTCATCTTCTCCGGGGTGGGCTGTACGGAGCCCACGCAGCCCAGATTGACGCCGATGCCGGCCAGGGTCACGTGGGGCAGGTCCCGTTCCGCGTGGACGCAGACGTCCACCAGCTCATCCTTGTCCCAGAAGCCCTCCCGCAGGTCGCCCAGGTCGGCCATGACGATAACGCGGTGGGTCTTGTCCTGGCGGCGGCACTCGGCCTCCAAGGCGTCCAGGGTGGCCCGCTCGCTCTGCAGGGAGAGGTCGCACCAGCGCACCGTGTCCGGCAGCTCGCTGAGGCCGGGGACGCGCAGCAGTGTGTAGGGGCCGGGGACGCCGGCCTGGCGGCAGCGGACGATCTGCTCGATGCGGCTGGAGCCCAGGTCGGCGCAGCCGCCGTCCAGAAAGGCCCGGGCCGCCTGGGGGATGCCGGTGCAGCCCTTGATGACGCCGGTGACGGAGATGCCCCGGGCGCTGCAGCGCTTCACAATCTCCGATGCGTTGGAGCGCAGCTTGGAAAGGGAGATCTCCAGCCGCGGAAATTGACGATCCATATCCACACCTCTCTTTGGTTTCTATCTAAATTATTATATCACAGTTCCGCGGGGCCGTAAAGCATCGAAATATCGGATGGGACAAATTGACAAAGCGGGGGAATTGTGATACCTTAAAAAAGATGAGCGACGGCGTCAAAAACGCCGCGGCAACGTACATTTCCGGGGCAGGAGCGCCTGCGCGGAAAGGGCTATGAAGGAGGAAAAACCATGTTCGAGTTTCTGATCGACAGACTGAAGGAGAATCCCCGCAAGATCGTGTTCACCGAGGGCACCGACGCCCGTATCCTGGAGGCCTCTGCCCGCCTGCTGCAGGGCGGTTTCCTGACCCCCGTGCTGGTGGGCAATGTGGACGAGGTCCGCGCCGCCGCGGAAAAGGGCGGCTTCGACATCACCGGCGCCCAGATCATCGACCCGGCCAGCTTTGACCGGATGGACGAGATGGTGGCTCTGATGGTGGAGTTGCGCAAGGGCAAGATGTCTGCGGAGGAGTGCCGCGGCCTGCTGGCCAAGGGCAACTACTTCGGCACCATGCTGGTGAAGATGGGCTACGCCGACGCCCTGCTGGGCGGCGCCACCTACTCCACCGCCGATACCGTCCGCCCCGCCCTGCAGATCATCAAGAACAAGAAGGGTGCACACCTGGTGTCCTCCTGCTTTATCATGGTGCGCGAGCACGAGAACGCCCCCGCCGAGATGCTGGCCATGGGCGACTGCGCCATCAACATCTCCTATGAAGACAGCGTGGACAAGGCCGGCAACGTGACCTTCACCGCCGCCGAGAAGCTGGCCGAGGTGGCCATCGAGACGGCCAA
The DNA here is from genome assembly GCA_017427645.1 of Oscillospiraceae bacterium. Taxonomy (GTDB): domain Bacteria; phylum Bacillota; class Clostridia; order Oscillospirales; family Oscillospiraceae; genus Vescimonas. The sequence continues at coordinate 12,282 of JAFRSI010000124.1, forward strand.
GACCGCCCAGGTCTTCGGCATCGATCCCAAGGTCGCTATCCTGAGCTTCTCCACCAAGGGCTCCGGCAAGGGCGCCACCGTGCCCCTGAGCCAGGCCGCCACCGCCAAGGCCAAGGAGCTGGCCCCTGAGCTGGCCATCGACGGTGAGATGCAGTTCGACGCCGCCGTGTCCCCCACCGTGGGCCAGCTGAAGTTCCCCGGCAGCCCCGTGGCCGGCTACGCCAACACCTTCATCTTCCCCAACATCGAGGCCGGCAACATCGGCTACAAGATCGCCCAGCGCCTGGGCGGCTTCGCCGCTTACGGCCCCATCCTGCAGGGCCTGAACGCCCCCATCAACGACCTGAGCCGCGGCTGCAACGCCGAGGAGGTCTACACCATGGCTATCATCACCGCCGCCCTGGGCCTGTAAGAAGTCACCGCATACCGGAGCCCGCCCTCTGAACAGAGGGCGGGCTCTTTTTGCGCCGCCGGAGGGCCGAGGGATTTCCTTTGCCAACGGGCGGCGGATGTGATAAAATGAAAAAAATATCTGCGTAAGGACGAGACCGATGAAGAACGTGACCGTTGGGATCCTGGCCCATGTGGACGCCGGCAAGACGACCCTGGCCGAGGCCATCTTATATCGCACGGGAGCGCTCCGGCGGGCGGGGCGGGTGGACCACGGGGACACCGCCATGGACGCCCACGAGCTGGAGCGCAGCCGGGGCATCACCATCTTCACCAGCCAGGCGGAGCTGACCGTGGGGGATTGGCACGTGACGCTGCTGGACACCCCGGGCCACGTGGACTTCTCCAGCGAGACGGAGCGGGTGCTGCAGGTGCTGGACTACG
>JAFRSI010000125.1 GCA_017427645.1 Oscillospiraceae bacterium
CGAAGGGCCGGTCTTCCCCGTGCGCATTTTTTCCAAAAGAAAAGCACCCAAAACCGGGAAAACCGGTCATTCGGTGCTTTTCTTTTTGCGCGTTCCGTGGTAAACTGATTTATTGTAAAGCGATCTGAAAAAGGAATTACGATAAGATGAAAGAAAACAAGCTGGGCGTCATGCCCGTTTCCAAGCTGATCTGGAACATGTCGCTGCCCATCATCGCCTCCATGCTGGTGCAAGCCCTCTACAACATTGTGGACAGCGTGTTCGTATCCATGGTCAGCGAGCAATCCCTCACCGCCGTGTCCCTGGCCTTCCCGGCCCAGCAATTGATGATCGGTCTGGCCTCCGGCACCGCCGTGGGCGTCAACGCTCTGATGGGCCGGGCCCTGGGCGCCAGGCAGCAGGAGCGGGCCGACCGGGTGGCCATCAACGGCGTGTTCCTGGCCTTCCTGGGCTTCGTCCTCTGCGCCGCCCTGGGTCTGAGCCTCAGCGACACGTTTTTCCGGGCCCAGACCGACGTGGCCGAGATCGTCGCCCTGGGCGACAGCTACCTGCGCATCGTCACCGGCTGCTCCTTTGCCATCTTCGGCCAGGTGATGTTCGAGCGGCTGCTCCAGGGCACGGGCCGCTCCCTCTATTCCATGTACACCCAGGGCCTGGGCGCCATCATCAACATCATCCTGGACCCGGTGTTCATCTTCGTCTTCAAGATGGGCGTGGCCGGCGCCGCCGTGGCCACGGTCATCGGCCAGTGCTGTGCCTGCGCCCTGGCCGTCTACTTCAACCTCACCAGGAACCACGACATCCATTTGCGCTTCCGGGGCTTCCGGCCCGACTGGCTCCTCATCGGCAGCATCTACGCCATCGGCCTGCCCTCCGTCATCATGATGGCCATCGGCTCGGTGATGACCTTCCTGATGAACAAGATCCTCATCGTCTACCACGCCGCCCATGAGACCGCCGCCACTGCCTTCGGCATCTACTTCAAGCTCAACAGCTTCATCTTCATGCCGGTCTTCGGCCTGAACAACGGCGTGGTGCCCATCGTGGCCTACAACTACGGCGCCCAGAACCGCAGCCGCCTCACCGAGACCATCCGCCGCAGCGTGATCTACGCCTCCTGTATCATGGTGGCGGGCATGATCATCTTCCTGACGGTGCCCCACCTGCTGCTGAAGATCTTCAGCGCCACCGAAACCCTGCAGGCGGTGGGCGCCCCCTGTCTGCGGATCATCTCCATAAGCTTCTCCTTTGCCGGCGCCTGCATCGCCCTGGGCAGCTCCTTCCAGGCCCTGGGCAAATCCATCTACTCCATGATCAACTCCATCGTCCGCCAGCTGATCTTTCTGATCCCGGCGGCCTATCTGCTGGCCCGCTACGGCGCCGCCGTGGGCAACAGCGATCTGGTGTGGTGGTCCTACCCCATTGCGGAGGTGGCCTCGCTGATCATGACCTCGCTCTTCTTCCGCCGTATCTACCGGATGCTGATCGCCCCGCTGCCCCAGAACGGCGCGGAGTGATCCGTCTCCCCGTTTTCCCAGCGCTGCACAGCGTGCAATAACCAAACAGGAGGTATGACCATGGAATTCAACGCGAAACTGCAGCTGGCCGGTCTGCTGGAGTGGATGGACCGGCAGATGAAGAACTGCGGCGGCAGGACCGCCGTCATCGGCATCTCCGGCGGCAAGGACAGCTCCGTGGTGGCGGCCCTGTCCGTGGCGGCCTACGGCCGGGACAACGTGTACGGCGTGCTGATGCCCGACGGCGTTCAGCCGGATATCGACTACAGCAACGGCCTGGTGGACGTGCTGGGGATCCCCCACTGCACCATCAATATCCACAACGCCGTCCGGGGCGTGCTGGACGAGATGGCGGCCGTGGGACTGGAGCCCAGCCGCCAGACCGTGGTGAATCTGCCCTCCCGGGTGCGGATGGCCACCCTCTACGCCGTGGCCCAGAGTCTGCCCTCCGGCATCGTCATCAACACCTCCAACCTCAGCGAGGACTGGGTGGGCTACTGCACCATCTACGGCGACAGCGCCGGCGCCTTCTCGCCCCTGGGCATGTACACCACCGAGGAGGTCATCGCCCTGGGCCGGGCGCTGGGCCTGCCGGAGCGCTTCCTCGTCAAGCCGCCGTCCGACGGTCTCACCGGCCTCACCGACGAGGACAACCTGGGCTTCACCTACCACGCCGTCAACGAGTACATCCGCCGGGGCGTGGTGGATCCGGACATCAAGGAGCAGATCGACCGCAAGCACCGGATCAGCCGCTTCAAGTTCCAGACCCTGCCGGTATATCAGAACGGCCTGCCCATGGCCCTGGAGGACGAGACGGACTTTTACAACCCCAACAAGCGCTGAGCTCCCACAAAATATTGCGGTCTTTCCCGCGTTCACCGCAAGTTGTGGGATCATTGTGAAAAGTTGCAGAAAGACGAAAAAAATGCTTGCATTTTCCGTTTGAAGATGCTAAAATACTATCCTGCGTGGAAGTCCTTGCGACGGAAACGGATCATTTGATATCGGGGAGGTGTTTGGTTTGCCGAATATCAAGTCTGCTAAGAAGCGCGTTCTGGTGGCAGAGGCTCGCAACGCCCGCAACAAGGCCGATAAGTCCGCTCTGAAGACTGCTATCAAGAAGTTTGAGGCTGCTGCCGTTGAAGGCAATCGCACCGAGGCCGAGGGCACTTACAAGGTTGCAGTGAAGGCGATCGACAAGGCCGCCGCCAAGGGGCTGCTGCATAAGAACAATGCCGCTCACAAGAAGAGCGCCCTGACGCTGAAGCTCAATAACATTGGCTGATTGAACCAAACAGAAGGACGTCCGCAAGGACGTCCTTTTTCCATGCTGTATTATTTGCAGGGAGGGATCGCCATGAACACATTTATGGAAATGCAGCTCAAAAATATGCTGATGTATCTGAATACGTTTGAGACTTCCTGCAAGCTGGCGCCTGCAAAGGACGACGGAAAAATTGACCGGCAGGAGGCCAAACAACTGGAAAAAATCAAGGCGGCGACCGATCGCTTCCGGAGGGATCTGGAAAAACTCCTGTAGGCGGCTCCATTCGGTGTTTTTCCCAGCCCCATTTCCGCATTTTTTCTTGACGGGCGGGAAAAATCGTGGTATTCTTGCGGGGTACAATGGCTTTGATGGGAGTGGCGTCCCGGAGCTGCGGGGAGGAAATGCCCCGCCGGATCAGCCCCGTTACCGGCATCAAGAGTGGATACCTATCCAAATTCAGGTGGGACCGCGGATCGCAAGATTCGCCCTGAGCGTTTGCTCGGGGCGTTTTTGTTTTTCATTCAAAATTTTTAGATAGAAGGAGTCGTCACATGAACAACACGGAAAAATCCATGGATAAGATCGTGGCTCTGTGCAAGAACCGCGGCTTTATCTTCGCCGGCAGCGAGATCTACGGCGGCCTGGCCAACACCTGGGACTACGGTCCCCTGGGCGCCCGGCTGAAGAACAACGTCAAGGACGCCTGGCGCAAGCGCTTCATCCAGGAGCGGCACAACAGCTTTGAGGTGGACGCCGACATTCTGATGAACCCCCGGGTCTGGGAGGCCAGCGGCCACGTCACCAGCTTTTCCGATCCCCTGCTGGACTGCAAGGAGTGCAAGATGCGCTTCCGGGCCGACAACCTGATCGACGATTTTGACCCCGAGGCCCACGCCGACGGCATGACCAAGGAGGAGATGTTCGCCTATATCAAGGCCCACTCCATCCCCTGCCCCCACTGCGGCAAGCACAATTTCACCGACATCCGGGAGTTCAACCTGATGTTCCAGACCTACCGGGGCGTCACCAACGACGCCAAGAGCGTCATCTATCTGCGGCCGGAGAACGCCCAGGGCGAGTACGTCAACTATCTCAACGTGCAGCGCACCATGCGCGCCAAGCTGCCCTTCTCCATCGGTCAGATCGGCAAGGCCTTCCGCAACGAGATCACCCCGGGCAACTTCACCTTCCGCACCATCGAGTTCGAGCAGATGGAGTTCCAGACCTTCTGCAAGCCCGGCGAGGACCTGGCGCTGTACGAGTACTTCAAGGGCTTCGGCAAACAGTTCTTTGAGGATCTGGGCCTGCCCGCGGAGAACCTGCGCTTCCACGATCACGAGAAGCTGGCCCACTACGCCAAGGCCGCCTGCGACATCGAGTTCCTGTTCCCCACCCTGGGCTGGGGCGAGATCAACGGCACCCACGACCGCACCGACTTCGACCTGAGCCGCCACCAGGAGTACAGCGGCCAGAAGCTGGAGTATCTGGATCCCTA
>JAFRSI010000126.1 GCA_017427645.1 Oscillospiraceae bacterium
GTTTTCAGCTTCTCCATGGCCGTCTCGGCGTGGACGCCGAGACGGGCGTATTTCTCTTTTGCTTCCAAATAGCTCATTTATTTCACCTCATCAGTCTCGCTTCGCTCGACAGCTTCCCCTCAAGGGGAAGCCTTCATTTGAATTATGAGATTTCCCACCGCCGTGGCCTCTATGGGCAGGGCGATCACTTGTTTGCCGGTGACCTGTTCTGTGAGACGGTTCAGAAAGGCGTTTTTCGCGCCGCCGCCCACGATATAGATGCGGTCATAGGTTTTTCCGACGCTGCGCTCCAGCTCCTCCAGCGCCGCTCTGTAGCTCTCCGCCAGGGAGCGGTAGGCGCAGCGGAACCAGTCGCCCGCGGACTGCGGCTCTGTGGTAAGAGCCGCGCGGAAGGCGGTCTTCATGCTCTCCGGCGCAAGGAGGCTTTGGGCGTTGGCGTCCACGGTTTCGTCGAAGCGGCTGGCCTCGGCCTCCGCCGTGATCTCACTCCACGGCCTGTCCGGACACAGCTCGTCCCGCAGGCGGTTCACCAGCCACATGCCCATGATGTTCTTCTGATAGCGGTTGTACCCCACGCCGCCCTCATTGCTCCAGTTGGCGTTCATAGACGCCGCCGTTGTGATCGGCTTTTCCGTTTTGACGCCCAGCAGCGACCAGGTGCCGGAGGAGATATACGGCGCGTCCCCCTCCATGGGGATGCCCTCCACGGCGGAGCCGGTGTCGTGGGTGGCGCAGAGGACCACCTTGACGCCCTCGTACTCGCCGATCACCGTGCCGGGCCGCTGCAGCGGGCAGAGCAGGCGCCGGGGCAGGTCCAGCGATTCGACAATGGCCGGATCGTATTCCCCAGTCTCGGCGCTGACCATGCCGCCGGTGGTGGCGTTGGTGTACTCGTGGGCCTTGACGCCGCACAGCTTGTACATCAGGTATTCCGGCATCATCAAAAAGTCCGTGACGCCCTCCAGCCGCCCGGCCAGCTTGTCGGCATAGAGCTGGTAGATCGTGTTGAAGGGCTGGAACTGGATGCCGGTGCGGCGGTACAGCTCCGAAAACGGCATTCTTTCATGCACGCGCGGGATCACCGCCTCCGTACGGCCGTCCCGGTAGGCGTAGCAGGGCCGGACCTCCTGATCGCCCTGCAGCAGCACGTAGTCCACGCCCCAGGTATCGATGGACAGGCTGACGATATCCCGGAAGCGCAGTCTGGCCTCTCTGACGCCGTTCTTCACGTGGAACAAAAGCGCGTCCAGGTCCCAGGCGAGATGGCCGTCCGCCTCTCTGACCCCGTTGGGGAAGCGGTAGATCTCCTCGGTTTTGATAACGCCGTCTTCCCGCCAGCCCACGATGTGCCGGCCGGAGGAGGCGCCGATGTCGATGGCAAGATAGTGTTCCATAGGCTCACTCCTCCGTGAAACGATGCACGCCGGGGCCGACGGTCTCCGTCACGCCGCCGGGGAGGCGTACCTCCGCGGTGCAGTTGGCGGGAACGGCGACGGTGTAGACCGTCTTGCCGTCCCGCTTCTCCCACCTGCTCTCCACCATGCCGAAGACGCTGTTGTAGCGCGCCTCGGCAAAGAGTGAGCTCCCGCCGGGGCGCGGCGCGATGACGAAGCGGTTCTCCCCGGCCACGCGGATGCCGCACATGGTCGTGAACAGCCATTCCACCACCGCGCCCTTGGAGTAGTGGTTCAGAGAGCCCAGACCGACACCCTGGGTGTTGAAGGGCCCGTCCCAGTTCTCCCAGATGGTGGTGGCTCCGTTTTTGGGCATGGAGAGCCAGCCGGGGATCTCCTCGTTTTCCAGCAGCCGGTAGGCCGCCTCTATGTCGCAGGAGGCCAGCACGTAGAGGATCAGCGGCGTGGACAAAAAGCCGGTGCCCAGCCGCCAGCCGTAGTGCTCCAATGCCTGGATGAGACGCTTTTTGGCGTAGGCAGTCTGCTCGGCGTCCAGAAGGCCCATATACAGCGGGCGGACCAGCCGGGCCTGCCGGTCGGTGTCCAGGGAAAACGGCTCGGTCCGGACCAGCTCCCGGTAGGCCGCCGCACAGCCGTCGCTGTAGGTCTGGAATTCCTTTGCATCCTCCGGATGGCCCAGGCGGCGGGCGATCTGCGCCATCAGACCCAGAACGTAGGCGGTGTAGGCGGTGCTCACCTCGGGGTGGGGCGCCACAAAGTCCTGCCAGTGGAAGCCGCCGTCCACGTCCACGGGCTCGGCCCATTCGCCGTAGCTCTGTCCGATATTGACGAAGTATTTCCGCGCCTCCTCGCTGAGCTTGACGCGGCCGGCAAAGAGGGGCACTTTCTTTCCGCAGCGCCTCTCCATGAAGCGGGCGTAGCGGGCCATGCCGTCGTAATACTGCCGAAGGATCTCCTCATCCTGATAGATCGCGGCGTAGCGCCAGGGGATCAGCACGCCCACGTCCGACCAGCCCACGGAGCCGTTCATGGGCCACATGTAGAAATCCGCGCCGCCGTCGGGGGCGATATGGGGCAGGCGGCCGTTCTTCCGCTGCCAGTCGTAGACGTCGCGCAGGTACTTGCGGGCAAAGGGCGCGAAGTTGAAGAGATAGGAGGCGGTGGTGAAAAAGAGCTGGGCGTCGCCGGTCCAGCCGTGGCGCTCCCGGGTGGGGCAGTCGGTGGGGATGTCCAGATGGTTGCCCTTGGCCGACCACACCGTGGCGTCATACAGCCGGTTCAAAAGCGCGTGGGAGCTGTGGAACCAGCCCGTCTGCTCCATGTCGGAGTAGACCGCCGCGGCGGTGAAGTCCTCGCCCCGGAAGGGCACCTCCGTCTCCACCAGCACGTACCGGAAGCCGAAGACGGCGAAGGTGGTCTTGTAGTCGTTCCGGCCCTCGCCGCAGAAATACTCCACCTGCTGCAGCGGCGTGGTGACGCCCTTGCGGGAGAGCTGGATATTTTTCTGGGTGAACTCGCCGTCCCCGTCCAGCATCTCGCCGAAGCGCAGCAGGACGCGCTGGCCCACATGGGCGTCCAGGGAAAAGGCGATGCGGCCTGCGATGTTCTGTCCGAAGTCCAGCACCGCTTTGCCCGAGGGCGTGGTGATCAGCTGCGGCTTGAATCGCTCGTGCTCGGTGACGGGCACGTTGTTGGAGGCGGACGGAACGACGGGGTGCTTCGTGACCTTGGCCCGGCCCGTGTACAGCGGTGTGCGGAAGGCCTCCACCACCTCTCCGTCCTTGTTGTCGGCCAGACGGATGGGGCCGTCGTCGGACCACTGCCACGTCTCGTCGGTGGCGACGGTCTGTACCGTGCCGTCTTGATAGCGGATCTCCAGCTGGGCCAGCAGCTTCGTCTCCGTTCCGTACTGGTTTTTCCGGCCCCAGGCGCCGCAGGAGCCCCGGTACCAGCCGTCGGCCAGCTGCACGGTCAGCTCGTTTTCGCCGGGCTTGATCTGGCCGGTGACGTCGTAGGTCTGGTACTGGATGCGCCTGCGGTAGTCCGTATAGCCCGGCGCCATCACAAAGTCGCCCACCCGTCTGCCGCCCAGCCGGGCCTCGTAGAGGCCGCAGGCGGTGATGTACAGCCGCGCCTGTGCCACGGGCTTGTCCGCGGAAAACACCTTGCGGAAGCAGTCCACGGGATAGCGCTGCTTTTTGTTGACGCTGTAGTTCCCGGTGATCCATCTGGCCTGCCAGGCGGAGATGCCCGTCTCAAAAAAGGCCTCGCTCCACTCGCCGGGCACGTCGTTCTCGTCCCAGAGGCGGATCCTCCAGGTCACCCGCTGGCGGTCGGAGAGCTCTTTCGGGTACTCGGTCCGCATGGAGCTGCTCTCCACCCTGCCGCTGTCCCAGTTTTCAGTGACGATCTGGTATGCCGTCTGCTTCACGCCGCCCTCACAGTTCCACATGAGGCGAGGGTGCCGGACGTCGATCCCCAGGGGATCAAACAGGTACTCGGTTTTCAGCCGGATCGCTCTCACTCTTTTTCGCCTCCCGTCAGTTTTTTTGCCATTCTCAACACCCGCGTGGCGTTGATCCGGAGCTGCTCCCGGGTCACAAGGCCGCTCCGCAGCCCTTTCATCAAGGCCTTGAAATCGCCCTTGCCGCCGGGCATGGTCAGGTCGCCGCCCGCCGCCGCGGCCGCCGCGGCGTTGGGCGCGGGGTATTTCTTTTTCCCCGCATACATGGCCCCGATGATCCAGTCGGTCATCACGATGCCCTCGTAGCCGAACTCGGCGCGCAGGACGTCCTCGATAAGATCCCTGCGCTGGGAGGTGTGGACGCCGTTGAGCAGGTTGTAGGAGGTCATCAGCGCGTGGGGCTGGCTCTCCTTCACGGCGATCCCGAAGCCCCGCAGATAGATCTCGCGCATGGCCCGCTCGCTGACCCGGCTGTTGCTGCCGTATCGGTTGGTCTCCTGATTGTTGGCCGCGAAGTGCTTGACGGTCGCGCCGCAGCCCGGGTGCTTCTGGACGCCCTGGGTGACCGCGGCGGCGAATTTGCCGGAGAGCAGCGGGTCCTCGGAGTAATACTCGAAGTTGCGGCCGCAGCGGATATCACGGTGGATATTCAGCGCCGGGGCCAGCCAGAGATGTACGCCGAAGCGCTCCATCTCGTCGCCCACGATATCGCCGCAGCGCCGGGCCAGGTCCAGGTTCCAGCTCTGGGCCAGGGCGGTGCCGATGGGGATGGCGGTGCAGTTCTGCTCCAGGATCTCACCTTTCACCTTGCCGTTTCCGGCAAAGAGCTTCATGGCCAGCGCGGCCGGCGCCGGCATCAGCTCCATGACGCTCTCCGGCATGCCGCCGTCGACGGCGTGCACGCCCTTTTCATCCCGGGTGTACCGGCGGCTCAGGCGCAGGCCGGCGGGCCCGTCGGCCATGATCATGGCGGGGATGCTTTTCCCGCTCAGCCTGGCGGTCTCTCCCGCGGCTCCTGCAACGGATTGCGCGGCGTCACCGATCACACTGGCGGACCCGGCGCGCTTGAAGGCGCCGATGTTCAGCAGGCAGAGCTTCTGGTCGCTCAAGGTCTCCGCCAGGGGATCGATCTCATGGGAGCGCGCATAGTTCACCTTCTCGGTCTGAACAGATGCGGCGTCGAGCGGCAGGACGGGGAGCCCGGCGGGCTCTTCTGCGCGGCAGGCGTCCGGCCTCCAGTCGGTGAAGTCCGGCCTGCCCAGGCAGTTTTTCACCTGCCTGACCAGGGCCTCGCCGTTCAGCCGGAGGATCGCCGCCGCTTCCGTATCGCGGCTGGACGTGCCGAGCCGCAGCACATAGTCGCCGCCCTCCAGGATCCACGCGGCGCGGTCGGCGTCATAGGCGGCCAGATCGCGGAGGTCGAAGGCCAGCGTCAGGGTCTGCTCCCCGCCCGGCTCCAGGTCGTCGGTTTTGGCAAAGGCGGCCAGCGTCTGGTACGGCTGGTCCAGCTTTCCCCGGGGCACGGAGACGTAGAGCTGCACCACCTCCTTGCCGCTGCGGCTCCCGGTGTTCCTCACCGTGACGCCGAGGCTGACCCTGCCGTCTTTCCCGGCGGCCTCGCCGATGGCGAGGGCAAAGCTCGTATAGCTCAGGCCGAAGCCAAAGGGAAACAGCGGTTTTCTGCCCACGCTGTCAAACCAGCGGTAGCCCACATAGACGCCTTCCCTGTAGCGCGTGTCGTCTCTGTCGCCGAAGTCCCCCACGGCGGGGTGATCCGCCCAGGCGCTCCAGGTTGTGGTCAGCTTGCCAGAGGGCATACTCCTGCCGAGGATGACATCCGCCAGGATATGGCCGGTCTCCACCCCCAGCTGGCTGAGGAGCAGAATGTTCCGCACCTCCATGACCGGGGAGAGGTCCACCACGCCGCCCACGTTCAGCACCAGCAGAAATCTCTTATACTGCCTGTTCAGCGCGAGGATGTCCCGTTTTTCCGTCTCGGTCAGCAGGATGTCGCCGGGGACCGGCCTGCGGTCCGAGCCCTCGCCGGAGATGCGGGAGAGAACGTAGACGGCAGCGTCGCCGACGGCGTCCAGCGGCAGCTCGTATTCCGGCTCCGGCATCACGGCTCCCATGCTGTCCAGGATCGCCAGCGTTCCGCGCTTCAGGGCAGAGCACTTCAGGTCACGGATAAAACGCTTCTTTGCGTCCGCGCGGATCTCATCATAGCGGTCCATCCACGCCTTGCTGGTGATGCGGAAGCCGGCGGCCTCCAGCCCCTCCTCCGCCGTCACGAAATACCGGGAATTGACCTCGCCGGAGCCGGTGCCGCCCTTGATCGTGCGGCGGGCGCCGCTGCCGTAGAGCGCCATCTCACAGGGCCCGTCCAGGGGAAATGTGCCGTCGGTCTTCAGCAGCACGGCGCACTCGGCGCCGAAGCGCCGCAGGAGCTCGCTGTGTCTTTTTTCGTAATCGTACATATCCTATCCTTCCTTCTCCCCTGCTTAATCTTGTCCTCTGGCCTGGTGACGGGCCTTGATCTCCGCCTGCTTCCGGGGCAGATCCTTCTCCACGTTCAGGAAGAACAGGATGACCACCAGAGCGGCGCCGGTGAACACCTCCAGGCCGACGAAGGCAAAGGAGATGACCCAGTTGACGGCTTGGGGCTGCTGCATGGCCACGGTCAGCACGCCGTCGGCGGCGGGTTTCAGGTTTTCCAGGGCGACCTGGGGCGTCCAGCCGTTGGCCGCCAGCTTTGCGGAGGCCTCCGCCACGCTGTTCACCGAGAAGGGCGCGAGATAGCCCGCCCTGGCCAGCATCCAGCTGAATACGCCGGTCATGATGCCCACCATGGCCACGGCGATGATATTGTAAATTGACATGGCCGCACCGTCGATGCGCAGGTCAGTCTTCCACTCCAGATGGTCCAGGCAGTCGGCAAACAGCGCCATGAACACGTAGGCGCAGGGCAGGCCGCCGATGTTCTTGATGAACTGTCCGATCAGCACCATAACGAGATTGGTGGAGAAGAGCCAGCAGATCAGGCTGCCCAGGGCGTAGAGAACGAAGCCCACCATGGTGACGTTCCGCTTGCCGAACTTCTTGGCCAGCGGCCACACGGCGAAAATGCCGATACCCATGGGGATGCCGCCGATGACGGAGACCAGCGTCTGGGTGACGCCGTCGTTGTAGGTGCCCAGCACGTAGTTGCAGTAGTAGACCAGGCCCAGATTCTTCAGCGTCATACCGACGGTGTAAATGAGGAAGTACAGATACATGAGCACCATGTATCTGTCGGTGAGCAGGAGCTTCATCTGCCGGGCGAAGGGCAGCTTCGTCTCCCGACCGGCGGCGGTGGTCTCCTCGGTAACGCGTTCCTTGGTGAAGAAGTACTCCAGCAGCGTCAGCGGAAGGGCTGCCGCCGAGAGGATGCACATGAGGGTGATCCACTTGGACTTGTCCACCCCGATAGCCGGCATGATGACCATGGGGAACACCAGCGCCACCAGGATGCCGGACATCATGATGGTGGTGATCTGGTTGAACACGCTCAATCCGCCCCGGGCGGTCCCGTCGCGGGTGGAGAGAGGCACCATCAGGCCGTGGCTCATGTTGAAGATGGTGTAGGCGAAGGAGTAGAACAGGTTGTAGGAGAGCATTACCCAGATCGCCTTGACCGTATCGCTGCTCTCGGGCACGACGAAGAGCAGGATGCCGGTGACAGGCACCAGGAAGGCCGACAGCAGCAGCCAGGGCCGGGCCTTGCCCTCCCGGGTTTTCGTGCGGTCGATGATCTGACCCATGACGATGTTGGTGACGGCGTCAATGATCTTGGACACGATGGGAAACACCGTCAGGAACAGGCCGCCCCACAGAGGGGTCAGATTCAGTACGTCCGTGTAAAAGGGGAGCAGATAGGTGGCCAGCACCGCGTTCAAAAGCAGCGCGCCGGCCGGGCCCAGCAGATAACCCAGCCATTTTTCTTTTTTTGTGACTTCCTGGGATTTGATGAGACTTGCAGGCAGCTTCATGGCGTGTTCCTCCTTCGGCAGCGCGGGCACGTTGTCCGTTTCTTCTGTTTTCCTGCCTACACTATATCAGAATACACGGAAACTGTATTGCATCTTCGTAAGATAATCGGTATAATCGTAATGAAATACGCAAAAAGGAGGGCGGCGCATATGCCGGTGGACTTCGCATATCTGGCGCGGACCATGGCCCGGCTCTCCGGCATCCCGGTGCGGGTGTACCGCGGAGGGGAGGAGCTGTCCCGCTGCTTTCCGGTAGCCCTGCCCCGGGATCCGCTGGACATCTGCCGGGAGGACGTTTTTGCCATATCGGAGCACGTGGGCTACTACGCCTCGCCGCTGTTTCACTATTACGGGGTCCTCAATACGGAGGACGTCAAAATCGTCGTGGGACCCACCGCCCAGATCATGGCAGACGAGCAGCGGCTTCGGGAGCTGGCCTTTCGCCTGGACGTGCCGCAGGAGGAGGTCCCCTCCTTCGTGGAGGGCATGAACGCCATCGTGCATCTGCCGGTGGAGACGCTGCTGCAGATGCTGTGTGCGCTCAACCATTTCTTGAACGGCGGAGAGCAGCTGGAGCTCTCGGACCTGGCGATCCATGAGGCGGAGCAGACGCTCATCAAAACCGGCGTGGAGCGGCGGCGCACCTCCCGGGTCTACGAGGAAGACGTCCTGGTAAAGCAGGAGCACAACACCCTGGCGATCGAAGAGGCATTGATGGGGATCGTGCGGCGGGGCGATTCCGTGTCGCTGAAACGCTGGCTGGCGTCGGCGCCGGCCGTGCAGGGCGGCACCATTGCGCCCGATCAGCTGCGGCAGCTGCGCAACACGTTCATCGTGACGGCCACGCTGGTCTCCCGGGCGGCCATCCGCGGCGGCATGCGCCAGGACGACGCCTTCTCCCTCTCCGACGCCTATATCCAGCGGGTGGAGCTGCTGACCAGCCACAGCAAGATCCTGAATCTGCAGTACAACATGCTGCTGGAATTCACCGAACAGGTGGAAAAGCTGCACCGCGGCAAGCACGCCTCCAAGCTCTCTCTGGACGTGGCCAACTATGTCCGGCATCACCTGTCCGAGCAGATCAGCGTGGAAAAAATGGCCGGGGAATTCTTCCTCAGCCGCCCGTATCTCTCCGCCAAATTCAAGCAGGAGACCGGCCAGACCTTGACGGACTTTATCCTGAGGGAAAAAACGGAGGAAGCCAAACGCCTCCTCCGCTATTCCGAAAAGCCTCTCTCCGCCATCAGCGCCTATCTGGGCTTTTCCTCCCACGGCCACTTTGCCCGGGTGTTCAAAAAATACGCCGGCCTGACGCCGGGTGAATACCGGGAGAAGCACCGCTGATCTTCTCCCAAAAATGACCCTGCCTGCCGCAGCCAACAGCTGCAGCAGGCAGGATTTTTACATACAGCGGCCCCATTCGAGGCTTGCAGAGGTGGCGCTGTCCGGCGCGCAAAGCTTTCCGATCAGACGCCGGACCGGACAGCGGTGCGCAGCGCCACTTCCATCATCTCGTGGAAGCTGTCCTGCCGCTCGGCGGCGGAGAGCGCTTCGCCGGAGAAAACGTGATCGGAGATCTGGAAGAGGGCCAACGCTTTCTTCCCGGCGGCCATGGCGGTGAGATAGAGCCCCGCCGCCTCCATTTCCACGGCCAGATGTCCCAGCGCCTTCGCCTTCCTGTTTACCTCCGGATCCGGATGATAGAAGAAGTCCGAGGTATAGACCGTGCCGACTCGCGCATGCACGCCCAGCTCATCGGCGGCCTTCACCGCCTCGGCGAGCAGTTCGTAGGTGGCGGTGGGCGCCATGATGCCGGGAAGTCCATAGGACGTGGCCATGGTGGAATTGGTGGACGCAGACATGGCAATGATCAGGTCCCGCACGTGCACGTCGTCGCGGATGCCTCCGGCAGACCCGATGCGGATGATCGCCTCCACGCCGAAGAAGTGAAAGAGCTCATAGGCGTAGAGCGTGAAGGACGGCATGCCCATGCCGGAGCCCATCACGGAGACCTCCTTGCCCTCGAACGTGCCGGTATAGCCCAGCATATTGCGCACGTCGTTGAAGAGGACCGGGTTTTCCAGATAGTGCTCGGCGACGTATTTCGCCCGAAGCGGATCGCCGGGCATCAGCACCGTCTTTGCGATGTGGGTGCCCTCCTTCAGCTCGATGCATGCGGACGGAGAAGACTGCGCCATTTCAAATACCTCCTTATCTTCCAAACAGTGTTTTCAAGTTTTGATCAAAGGGCGGGTAGACGATGCCCCGGTCGGTGACGATGGCGGTGAGCAGCTCATGGTCCGTCACGTCAAAGGCCGGATTGTAGCACTTCACCTCCGGCAGGGCCATGGGCTCCTTGTACCACATGGTTTTGATCTCCTCGCCGTCGCGCTGCTCGATCCGGATGTCCGCCCCCGTGGGGCAGTCCATATCGACGGTCGAGGCGGGGCCCAGGGTGTAGAACGGGATCCCGTAGTGCTTTGCCAGGATCGCCACGCCGGAGGTGCCGATCTTGTTGGCAAAGTCACCGTTTGCCGCAATGCGGTCACAGCCCACAAAGCAGGCCTGCACCCAGCCGTTTTTCATCACGATGCTGGCCATATTGTCGCAGATCAGCGTAACGTCCACTCCGGCGCGCTGCAGCTCATAGCTCGTGAGCCGCGCGCCCTGCAGCAGCGGCCTGGTCTCATCGGAGAAGACCCGGAAATCGATCCCCCGCTCCTTTCCCAGCAGTACCGGCCCGATCGCCGTGCCGTATTTCGAGGTCGCAAGCGGGCCCGCGTTGCAGTGCGTCAGGATCCCGTCGCCGGGTTTGACCAGGGAAAGGCCGTACTCCGAGATCCGATAGCACATCCGGATATCCTCGTCGTGGATGGCAAGGCTCTCTTGCCGGAGCAGCCGGCAAATCTCCGCCACCGGGCGGTCCGCAGCACGGCGGATGACGTCCAGCATCCGGCGCACAGCCCAGCTCAGATTCACCGCCGTGGGCCGTGAAGAGACGAGATACGCTCCCACCCGCTCCATGTCCGCGAAAAATACGCCGGGATCTTCGGTGGTCTCCTGCTGCGCCAGCACGTACATGGCATAGCCTGCACAGATGCCGATGGCAGGGGCGCCGCGCACAGCCAGGCGCTTGATGGCGTCGTAAATATCCTCCGCCGTTTGCAGCTCCAGGCAGATCTCCCGGTTGGGCAGCTGCGTCTGATCGAGGATCACGACGCTGCGCTCATCCCCGGAGAGGCGGACGCTGCATGCCTGCCGGTCCTTTTCCGTGACGATGATATCCTTCATGTCAATTCCTCCTTCCACGGTCTCTTCCGTTGTTCCACTTTTCGATCAGCTCTGCGGCGGCGCCCTCGGGCAGCGGGCATTCGCCGCCCAGCACTCGGGCCAGAATCGCCGTTTTAGCCAGCTTTTCCACCGCCTCCGCGCGGGCGAAAGCCTCCTCCACGTCGCGCCCGGCGGCCACAAGCCCGTGATTTGCCAGAAGGACGACGTCCCTCTGCTCCCTCAGGAAGTATCGCTCAAACTGGGCAAAGACGGCGTCGGTGCCGGGCGCGCCATAGGCGCAGCAGGGGATCTCCCCGCCGTAAAACAGATGGAGCTCCGCAAGCTCACTGCGGATGGGGATCCCGGCCAGCGCGAAAGCGGAGGCGCAGACGCTGTGGGTATGCACCACTGCGCCGAGATCCGGGCGCAGGCGATAGATCTCCAAATGCATCCTCGCCTCCGAAGAGGGCTGCAGCCCGTTGGAGGACAGCAGGTTCCCCTCCGCATCCAGAACCACCAGCATATCGGGCGTCATTGTCTCCTTGTTTTGCTGAGAGGGCGTCATCAATACGTTTTCGCCCCAGCGCGCGGAGAAATTGCCCTCAAAGAGATTGATCGTCCCCTGCTCGTAGAGCTTCCGGAAACAGCGGACGATCTGTTCCCGCTTCGCCTGTTGTGTCTGTTCCATATGCCGCGCCTCCTGTGAGTTGCTCCTGGATCGTATATGCATTATATCAAAACGGGACGAAAACTCAATAGACAGCAGGCAGATTATTCGCCGCGGGTCCAGGGAGGGAGGATGGGCGTATCGGAGCGTGTCCTGCGCGACCTTCTCCGCAGGCGGCTCCGATATAAAGTGCGATACCCCACGCAGAAAACTGCGTGGGGTATCGTCTCTCTTCGCAAAGGGATTTGAGATCGGAATTCTTTCCTCGGCTGCCGGTCAACCGGCCACGTACAGGGTGGCCGGGGCGGAGGTCACGGTCTTGCCGCTGCTGTCCGTCACCTTGCAGCGGAACTGCATGCCGCTGCGGGCGGCGGTGACCTCGATGCTCATGGTCGCAGCAGCGGCA
>JAFRSI010000127.1 GCA_017427645.1 Oscillospiraceae bacterium
CAGGGCCTGCGCTTCCTTCTTCAAGTCTTCATCCAGACTGATGTTGGTACTCACCTTTGCCATGACAGGCACCTCCTGTAAGTTTTTTTATCCGCCGTCGGTTTTTCCTCTGGCTGATTCTTTTATAGCACACTATGCGCACGTTGTCAATACATTGCGCACAAAAATTTAAAAATTTTTCTTCTGCCCGCACCTTGTGTTTCAGCGCCGCCTCCCCTATAATGAATTCATATCCATTCAGACGGAGGTGCGGCCGTGATACGAGAGCAATTGGCGGCAGCCGGAGGCGCTGCGGCGGACCTGATCGCAGCGCGGGAGACGGTATGGATCAACCCCGGGAGGCAGCCCTTTGCCCGGGCGGCGTCGGCGCTGCCCTTCCGGCGGCAGGACGCAGCGGAGGCTGCGGCCCGGCTGCGGCGCTTTGCTCCGCTGCTGGCGCGGCTCTTCCCGGAAACGGCCAGCCGCGGCGGGCTCATCGAATCGCCGCTGACGGAGATCCCCCGGATGAAGGAGCGGCTCCGGACGGACTGCGGTGCGGATCTGGGCGGCGGGCGGCTGTTCCTCAAGCGGGACAGCGACCTGGCGGTGGCCGGCTCCGTAAAGGCCCGGGGCGGCATCTACGAGGTGCTCAAGCACAGCGAGGAGCTGGCCCTGGCGGCGGGCCTCCTGTCCGGGTATGACGACGACTACACCCGCCTGGCGTCGCCGGAGGCCCGGCGATTCTTTGCCGGGCACAAGATGCAGGTGGGCTCCACCGGCAACCTGGGACTCTCTATCGGGATCATGAGCGCCGCTCTGGGGTATCAAGCCATCGTCCACATGTCTGCCGACGCCAAGCAGTGGAAAAAGGACTGCCTGCGCGCCCGGGGCGTCACCGTGGTGGAGTACGCCGGCGACTACGGCCAGGCCGTGGCCCGGGGCCGCGCCGACTCCGACGCCGATCCCGCCAGCTATTTCGTGGACGACGAGAACTCCCGGGATCTCTTCGCCGGCTACGCCGTGGCGGCGGAGCGCCTGGCGGGGCAGCTCTCCGACGCCGGCGTCACGGTGGACGGGGCTCACCCGCTGCTGGTCACCATCCCCTGCGGGGTGGGCGGAGCCCCCGGCGGCATCGCCTTCGGCTTGAAGCTGATCTACGGCGACAGCGTCCACGTCTTCTTCGCTGAGCCCACCCAGGCCCCCTGCATGCTGCTGGGCCTGATGACCGGCCTCTACGACGGCGTCTGCGTCCAGGACGCCGGGCTCACCGGCCGGACCCACGCCGACGGTCTGGCCGTAGGTCGGCCCTCCGGCTTCGTGGGCCGGATCATGGCGCCGCTGCTGTCCGGCGAGGTCACCGTGGCGGACGGGCGCCTGTACGGCCTGCTGCGCCTGCTGTGGCAGAGCGAGGGCATCTTCATCGAGCCCAGCGCCTGCGCCGCCTTCCGGGGCGTTCTGGCCCTCCCGGCAGAGGCCATGCGCCGCTACGCCGCAGACAACGGCCTGGATCTGGACCGGGCCGCCCACATCGCCTGGGCCACCGGCGGCGCCCTGGTACCCCCGGAGCAGCGCCGGATCTTTCTGAACACCCGTCTCCCCCTGTAAAGAGCGAAGAGAAAAGCAAACCGTCATCGGCACAAGGCCGGGGGCGGTTTGCTTTTGGAGGAGATGATACTATTATACGCGCGCTTTTTTTCGTTAGCAAGAAAAAGTTTTTCCGCCGTGAAAATTTTGTCGCCCTGACCGAAATTATCCAAAAAGCGGAAAATTCTTTTGGAGGATGCGTAAATTGACGCTCGATATTCCGCCGCGTTAAAATAAGTGCGTATTTTTGAGGCGAACATCCCTCCGCCCTGGAGCCTTACCGTCGGAGGATCTCGCGAGCACCGCAGAGCGGGTGGTTTCGTCCCCGGAAGGGGACAGCCGCCTCTCTGGGGTGTATTTTTTATTGGAAAGGACGTGATCCGGCGTGAAATACGTCTTCATCACCGGCGGCGTGGTCTCCGGCCTGGGCAAGGGGATCTGCGCGGCCTCGCTGGGTCGGCTGCTGAAGCAGCGGGGCCTGCGCGTGCGCAACCAGAAATTCGACCCCTATCTGAACGTGGACCCCGGCACCATGAACCCCCTGCAGCACGGAGAGGTCTTCGTCACCGACGACGGCGCCGAGACGGACCTGGATCTGGGCCACTATGAGCGCTTCGTGGACGAGACGCTCACGGAGAACAGCTCCATTTCCTCCGGCAAGATCTACTGGGCAGTGCTGAACCGGGAGCGGCAGGGCGGCTATCTGGGCGGCACCGTCCAGATCATCCCCCACGTGACCGAGGAGATCAAACGCCGCATCTACGCCACCACGGACGACGAGGCGGACGTGGTGATCGCGGAGATCGGCGGCACGGTGGGAGACATTGAGAGCCAGCCCTTCCTGGAGGCCATCCGCCAGGTGGCCGCAGACAAGGGACGGCAGAACGTGGTCTACATCCACGTGCCCCTGGTGGTCCAGATCCCCGGCAGCGGCGAATTGAAGAGCAAGCCCACCCAGCACTCCGTCAAGGAGCTGCTGAGCCTGGGCATCCAGCCGGATATCCTGGTGTGCCGCACGGATGCGCCTCTGACCGACGACATCCGCCGGAAGATCGCCCTGTTCTGCAACGTGGAGCCCGCCTGCGTCATTCAGAACACCACGGCCCGCTCCCTGTACGAGGTGCCTCTGCTGCTGGAGCGGGAGGGGCTGGACGAGGCGGTCTGCCGCAAGCTGGGGCTGCGCTGCCCGCCCCCGGACATGACCGAGTGGCAGGCCATGGTGCACAGCATCCACGCCGAGCGCCGCTGCGTGACCGTCGCCCTGGTGGGCAAATACACCGCTCTCCACGACGCCTATCTCAGCGTGGCGGAGTCCCTGTTCCACGCCGGGATCTCCCTGGGCGCCCGGGTGGATATCCGCTGGGTGGACAGCGAACTGCTGACGCCGGACAACGCCCCCGGGATGCTGGCCGGCTGCTGCGGGATCCTGGTCCCCGGCGGATTCGGCGGCCGCGGCATCGAGGGGATGATCGCGGCGGCGGCATACGCCCGGACCCGGGGCATACCCTATTTCGGGATCTGCCTGGGTATGCAGGTATCTGTCATTGAATTTGCCCGGAACGTGCTGGGCTGGGCGGACGCCAATTCCTCGGAGTTCGACCCGGAGAGCAGCCATCCCGTCATCGCACTGATGCCGGACCAGGTGGGCGTCACCGCCAAGGGCGGGACCATGCGCCTGGGGCGCTGTCCCTGTCTGCTGGCCCAGGGCAGCCGCAGCCGCGCCCTGTACGGCGCGGAGGAGATCGGCGAGCGCCACCGCCACCGCTACGAGTTCAACAACGATTTCCGTGCCGAGCTCACCGCCGCCGGATTGATCCCCACGGGCCTTTCGCCGGACGGCACCCTGGTGGAGATCGTGGAGAATCCGGCTCACCCCTGGTTTGTGGGCGTCCAGTTCCATCCGGAATTCAAGAGCCGCCCCAACCGGCCTCACCCCCTGTTCCGTGGCTTCGTGGAGGCCGCCCTGCACCTGCAGGAGCAAGAGGGCTGAGAGCTCTCATCACGAACAGACAAAAGCCCTGCGGTCTGATGACCGCAGGGCTTTTTGCAATTGGTGAAGGGATTCCCTTACCGTCCCAGCTTTACCCGCAGGATCCGCAGGACGCTCTCATCCAGCCGGGTCTCCGGGATCCGGCCGCTCTCCACAGCGGAGAGCAGGCTGTTGAAGGCCTCCACGTAGTTTTCCGGGATCAGCAGCACGTCGCAGCCGGCCTCGAAGGCCAGCACCGCCGCCTGGCCCGGCTCGTAGTATTTGGTGATGGCGCCCATGGCCAGGGAGTCGGTCATCACCAGGCCCCGGTAGCCCAGCTCGCCCCGCAGCCTGTCGTGGACCAGCTCCCGGGACAGGCTGGCCGGCAGACCGTCGTCGGTGACCTTGGGCAGGTTGAGGTGGGCCACCATGATGGCGTCCGTCACGTCCATGTTGTGCAGGAAGGGGACCAGCTCCGCCGTCAGCAGCTCCTCCCAGGTCTTGTTTATCGTGACGGTGCCCCGGTGGCTGTCCGCCTCGGTATCTCCGTGACCGGGGAAGTGCTTCAGCACGCTGCTGACGTCCCGGCTGTGCAGTCCGTCCACGTAGGCGTCTACCATGATCGCCACCTTTTCCGGGTCGCTGCCGAAGGCCCGATCGCCGATGACCACGTTCTTGGGGTTGGTATTCACGTCGGCCACGGGGGCCAGGTCCATGGTGAAGCCGTAGGCCGCCAGATAGGCGCCGATCTGCGCGGCTGCGCTGCGGACACGGGCCGGATCGCCCGCCTCCGCCAGGGATTCCATGCTTCCCACCTGAGGCACGTCAAAGCCGTCGTGGTTTGCCAGGCGTGCTACGCGGCCGCCCTCCTCATCCACGGTGATCACGGGTGCCGGGCCGCCGATGCCGCGCAGCGCGGCGGTCAGAGCCTTGAGCTGGGCCGGCGTGTCGATATTTCTGCCAAACAGCACGAAGCCGCCTGCCGGATACTGCTCCATCGTCCGGCGCATCTCGTCGGTCACGGCCGTTGCCCCGACCAGCCCGCTGTCCCGGATCTTGGCGTCGGCCACGCCGGGGACCAGCTGCTCCGGCATGATCCAGAAGATCTGCCCCACCTTTTCCCGCAGCGTCATCTGTGCCAGCCATTCCGCCGCCGTTTCCGGCTGCTCCGGCTCCACGGGCTCCTCGGGTTCCGTGTTCTCCTCGGGATCCTCCGGCTCCACGGGCTCCTCCGGTTCCGCGTTCTCCTCAGGGTCTTCCGGCTCCGTGTTCTCCGCCGGCTCCTCATTCTGCTCGGGGGGGACGGGCACGTCGGGGTCGGCGGAGTTGTCGATCCGGACGATGCAGACGATCAGCAGCGCCACGGCCAGCGCTGCGCACAGCGCCGCCAGAATACCTCGTTTCACCGTCTCCACCGCCTTTCCTTTTTCTGTATTTTTCCACATTATACGACAGACTGCGGCAAAGGGCAAGGGGTAACGCGGGCGGGGCCGCAAGCCGGTCAGAAAAGGCCGTAAGCCGTGCCGTCGAAAACGAAGAAGGCATGAAGGAACCCCATCGGGGGCGCCGTTCCGCTTTTCCGGCACGCGGAAGGCCCCGGGATCCGCGGATCCCGGGGCCTTGGTCTCATATGGCAGAGCAGATTACTCGGTCTTGCCTTCCAGCTGGGCGGTGATCTCGTTCATCTTCTTCTCATCCAGAATAAAGCGCTTCTTGAACCAGAAGAGGGCCACGAACAGGCCGATGATGGGGATGATGGTCATGGTCATGCGCAGGCCGTCCTTGGAGGCGGCGGACACGCCCTGGGACCAGTCCACCAGCTTGTCCGCGTCGGTGACATCAGTGCCCTCCTTCAGCTTGTTGAACTGCAGGCTCAGGGAGGCAATCAGGATCGCCACGCCGGAGGCCAGCTTCACCACGAAGGTCTGCATGGAGAAGATGACGGACTCGTCCCGGCGGCCGTTTTTCAGGTGTCCGTAGTCCACGGTGTTGGCCAGGAACACGGTGGTGATGACGGTCAGCATACCGTTGGCGGCAAAAATGAAGAAGGCGGGAACAAACAGCAGGAACACGCTGGACATGTTGGTAAAGGCCAGGATCAGCAGCACGGCGTAACCGATCACCGCCATGCCCAGACAGATGTAGAAGATCTGCAGGCTGGTGAACTTCTTGCGCAGCAGGGGATAAAACGCCATCATGGAGAGCACCTGGATGGCGCCGCCGAACATGTTGAAGAGGAAGTACGCGTCATACCAGCCCGTGCCGCCGAAGTCATACTTGAAGAAGTAGATCACCAGGTTGGAGGTGATGTAGATGGCGCAGTTGATCAGCACAATGGCAATGGTGACCGCCATGGCCTGGTCGTTCTGCACCAGGGCCTTGAACATCTGTCCCACGGACACGGTCTCCATCTCGGCGGTGGATTTTTCCTTGATGTTCACACAGGTGAGGATCGTGA
>JAFRSI010000128.1 GCA_017427645.1 Oscillospiraceae bacterium
AGAGAGCAGGCCCAGGAGAGCCAGGTTCACCACCGTGAACTCCAGCAGGAAGCGGCCGGTGTGGGCGTGCTCGGAATGAGAGTAGAGCTTCAGGGAGATGAGGCTGGCAAGGCTTGCGATGGGGGTACCCAGACCGCCCACGTTGACCCCCAGCAGCAGCGCCGCCGCCTTGTCCGTAAAGCCCGAGAGCATCAGCGCCGCCGGCACGTTGCTGATGATCTGGCTGGCCAGCAGGCCCGTCCAGTACTCCCGGCCCGCCAGCAGCCGGTTCAGCACCTGCACCACCGCGTCGATCCGCGCCAGGTTCCCGGCAAAGACAAAAAAGGCCAAAAAGGTCAACAGCAGCATGAAATCCGCCCGCAGCAGGGTTCTGCGATCCAGCAGCAGCAGGGCCAGCGCCACGCCGCCCAGCATCCAGGGCCAGGGCAGCAGGCGCAGCACCGTCAGCAGGCAGAGGGCGAAGAGCGCCAGATGCAGCCAGAGCTCCCGCTTGTCCAGACCCGGGGCCTCGCCCAGAAAGACCTGCACCGGCTCCCGGGGCAGCAGCAGGCAGGCCCCCAGGATCAGCAGCAGGCTCAGCAGCCAGATGGGCCCGGTGATGGCCAGAAAGTCCCCCATGCCCAAGTCGTAATGGGAATAGAGGTACAGGTTCTGGGGATTGCCCACCGGGGTCAGCATGCTGCCCAGGTTGGCCGCCACGGTCTGCAGCACCACCACCCGGATCAGGGCCTTCTTCTGCCCGGCCAGGCCCAGCACCACCACCGCGAAGGGCACGAAGGTCAGCAGGGCCACGTCGTTGGTGATGAGCAGGGAGGAGAAGAAGCACAGCAGCACCAGCAGCGTGCCCAGAGCCCGCAGGTTCCCCGCCTTCCGGCACAGCAGGTGGGCCAGGTGGGAGAAAAGCCCCGCCTGCCGCAGCCCGGCCACCACCACCATCAGGCAGTAGAGCAGCGCCAGGGTGCGCAGGTCCGGGTAGCTCAGATAGGCCGCGTCCGGCGGCACGAACAGACAGCTCGCCAGCGCCGCCAGCGCCGCGATCAGCAGAACCGGCTCCCGCCGGATGAAGGAACGAATACTGGACATGGCAGCCTCCGGGAAAAAAGGAAAAGGGATGGGAGGACGCGCCCTCGCGCAACAATGGCACGGGGCGGGCCCGACACAGTATAAGCCTTTCCCGCGGGGCTTGCAAGGGGAAAAAGAGACTGCCGCCGCGCCGTAAGGCCGCGGCGGGCAAAGGAGGAGGAACGGAAAGAAAAACCTGGCAATTTTTGAAAAAGGTCTCGCCTTTCGGGGAAAAGTCTGATATAATATCAGATCGGATTCCAATAACAACATTCGCACACAAGGTTTTTCGCTATGAGTGGTAAAAAGAAGCTGTTCTGGTCGCTGTTTTCCACTCTGCTGGCGGCGCTGTCCATCTGGGCCGTGCTGTCGCAGAGCAAAAAATGGTCGCTGGAGAGCATCATCGAAAGTCTGAAAAACGCCGACCCGGTCTGGCTCTGCCTGGCCGTTCTGGGCACGGTCCTTTTCGTGGTCTTTGAGTGCGCCGCCCTCACCCGCATCCTGAAGGGCATCGGCTACCCCCGGCCCTTCCGCCGCAGCCTGCTTTACAGCACCTCAGACATCTACTTCTCCGCCATCACCCCCTCCGCCACCGGCGGCCAGCCCGCCAGCGCCTACTTCATGGTCAAGGACGGCATCCCCGCCGGCGCCGCCACCGTGGCCCTGCTGGTGAATCTGATCCTCTACACCGTCTCCCTGGTGATCCTGGGCCTGGCGGCCGTCATCGCTTATCCCTCCCTGTTCTTTCGGCTGGGGCTGGTGGCTAAGATCCTTATCGGCGTGGGCTTCGTGCTGCAGCTGGGACTCACCATCGTGTTTTTCATCCTGCTGGGGAAGGGGCCCTTCGTTTTCGGCGTGCTGCGCAGGTTCCTGCACTTTCTGCACCGGAAAAAGATCGTCCACCGGCTGCAGCGCAAGCTGGACAAGCTGGACAAGGCCCAGTGGGAGTATGAGAGCTGCGCCAAGGTCATGAAGGGCAAGCGGGGCGCTTTCGCCCTGGCCCTGGTCTGGAACATCCTGCAGCGCGCCTCCCAGCTGTCTGTGCCCGCCTGCCTCTACATGGCCTTGGGCGGCAGACTCTCCGGCGCGGGACCGCTTTTCGCCGCCCAGTGTCTGGTGGTGAATGGCTATGCCCCGGTGCCCATCCCCGGCGCCATGGGCGTGGCGGACTTTCTGATGCTGGACGCCTTCTCCTGCCTGGGCTTCATCGCCGCCGAGGAGGTCCTGCGCCTGGAGATGCTCAGCCGCGGCCTGTCCTTCTACCTCTGCGTCGCCGTCAGCGGCGTCATCACCCTGATCGGATATCTGCTGCTTCGCAAGAAAGAGAAAGGAGTGGAAACCCCATGATCGGCGTATACGATTACACGGTCATTCTCACCTATCTGTCCCTGCTGTCCGGCTGCACCGGCACCATCATCGCCATGAGCGGCGTGGGGCACCCCTACATCGGCATGTTCCTGCTTCTGCTCTGCGGCCTCTGCGACGGCTTTGACGGCCGCGTGGCCCGCATGAAGAAGGACCGCACCTCTCTGGAACGCAAGTTCGGCGTCCAGATCGACTCTTTCTCCGATCTGATCGCCTTCGGCATGCTGCCGGCGGCCATCGGCATGTCCATGCTGCGGCATTACGAGCGGCTGTCTGACCTGCACGAGCTGCCGGAGAGCTGGCTGGACCCCGCCACCGCCGCGGCCCACTCGGATCTCTACCGGGCGGCCCTCATCATCATCGCCCTGATCTACATCCTGGCCGCCATGATCCGCCTGGCCTACTTCAACGCCACCGAGGAGGAGCGGGAGCAGGAGATCCGGGAAAACGGCGTGGCCTACTTCACCGGCCTGCCCGTCACCACCGCCGCCCTGGTCTTCCCCATGGTGCTGCTGATGCACTATGTGCCTCAGATCGACCTGACCATCCCCTACTTCGTCGTCATGCTGGCCATGGCGGTGCTGTTCCTGGGCCGCTTCAAGATCCGCAAGCCCGGCCGGAAGGGAGTCTGGATCATGGTCGCTATCGGCTTTGCCGAGTTTGTGGCCTTCATGATCCTGATGCGCGTGACCCAGCTATGAGCGGGCTGGATTTTCTCTATGGGACCGCCGCCGGCCGGGCGCTGCTGCGCCCGCTGACCGCAAGACCCCTGTCCCGGCTTGCCGGCCGGGCGCTGGAGACCCGTGCCTCCAAGGCTTTGATCGGCCC
>JAFRSI010000129.1 GCA_017427645.1 Oscillospiraceae bacterium
GACATGTTCAAACCCGTGCCGGGGCGCTTCAAGGACTATATCTCCACGCCCAAGCCCAATATGTACCAGAGCGTCCACACCACGGTTATCGGCTCCGAGGGCATCCCCTTCGAGGTGCAGATCCGCACCTGGGAGATGCACCACACCGCCGAGTACGGCATCGCCGCCCACTGGAAGTACAAGATGGCCGGCAGCGGCAGCGCCGTCCGCGAGGGGGACG
The DNA here is from genome assembly GCA_017427645.1 of Oscillospiraceae bacterium. Lineage (GTDB taxonomy): Bacteria > Bacillota > Clostridia > Oscillospirales > Oscillospiraceae > Vescimonas. Next base: position 221 of record JAFRSI010000129.1, read on the forward strand.
AGGAGAAATTTGCCTGGGTCCGACGCCTGCTGGAGGATCAGCAGGAGTCCGACGCCCAGGACTTCTTCCACGATCTGAAGATCGATATGTTTGCCGACGAGGTTTTTGTCTTCTCCCCCAAAGGGGACGTGATCAATCTCCCCGCCGGCGCCACGCCCATCGACTTTGCCTACAGCATCCACTCGGACGTGGGCAACCACATGGTGGGCGCCAAGGTCAACGGCCGCATCGTGACCTTCGACTACGTGCTGCAGAACGGCGATATTGTGGAGATCCGCACCTCCAAGTCCGCCCCCGGCCCCAGCCGGGACTGGCTGAACATCGTCAAAAGCGGCTCCGCCCGCACCAAGATCAAGCAGTGGTACAAGAAGGAGCGGCGGGAGGAGAACGTTCTCCGGGGCCTGCAGATGCTGGAGGACGAGCTGAAGCACAACGAGCTGAATCTGGACGAGCTGCTGGACGACGCGATCCTCAACCCGGTGCTCAAGCGCCTGTCCTACGCCACCATCGACGATATGCTGGCCGCCATCGGCTACGGCGGCGTCACCGCCGCCCGGGTGGCCAACCGCATGCGGGACGAGCAGAAGGCTCAGCAGGCAGAGAAGAAGTCCGTGCTGGACAAGGTCTCCGCCGCCGCCGAGCGGCGGGAGGAGCGGGCCAAGAAGGAGGGCAAGGCCGTCCACGGCATCCTGGTGGAGGGGCTGGACAACTGTCTGGTCAAATTCTCCCGCTGCTGCACCCCCGTGCCGGGGGACGAGATCGTGGGCTTCATCACCCGGGGCCAGGGCGTCTCCATCCACCGGAAGGACTGCGAGAACTATCTGCGCCGCTCCCGGGATCAGGTGGACAGCGGCCGCTGGATCCCCGTCTCCTGGGCCAGCCAGATCACCGACAGCTATGTGACCGCCATCACCATCGCGGCCAAGGACCGCTCGGGTCTGGTCATGGACATCGCCACCGTGCTGAACGCGCTGAACGCCAAGGTGCGAAACCTCTCCGCCCGGGACAATTCCGGGCTCGCGCTGGTGAACATCACCCTGGAGGTCAAGGGCAGCGCGGAGCTGCGGCAGATCATGAACAAGCTGGCGGCCGTACCCAGCGTCACCGACGTGACGCGCAACGGAAAATAGTTTTGAATTTGAGTATGAAGATATGAGAGCTGTTGTTACAAGAGTGAATTCCGCCTCGGTGGAGATCGACGGCGCCGTGCACGGCGCCATCGGCCGGGGCTTTCTGGTGCTGCTGGGCGTCCACCGCGTGGATACGGAGGCGGAGGCCCGCAGGATCGCCGACAAGATCTGCGGCCTGCGCGTTTTTGAGGACGCCGAGGGGCGCATCAACGTCAATCCCGTGAATGCCGGCGCGGCGGAGCTGCTGATCATCAGCCAGTTTACGCTGTTTGCCGACTGCAGCTCCCGCCGTCCCGGCTTTTCCCACGCCGCCCGGCCGGAGACCGCCGTTCCCCTTTACGAGCTGGTGATCGACGAGTGCCGCAAACGCGGCTTCCGGGTGGAGACCGGCGTTTTCGGGGCGAAAATGCTGGTGAGCTCCGTCAACGAGGGGCCCTTCACCATTCTTCTGGACACAAAGGAGCTTTGAGATGCTGATCAAAACCATCCCCGTCGGGCAGTTGGAGACCAACTGCTATGTGGTCACCGATGAAAAGAGTCTGGACTGCGCCGTGATCGATCCCGGCGACGAGAGCAACACCATTCTGGATTATCTGGAAGAGCACAAGCTGCGCTGCCGCGCCGTTTTCCTGACCCACGGGCACTACGACCACGTGGGCGCGGTGGAGGCCGTGGCCGAAGAGACCGGCGCCACCGTCTATATGAACCGGCTGGACGACGCCGAGGAGCGGCGGGATCCCCACTTTCCCTTCCATCTGCCGGCGGAGGGCGAGTATTACGGCGACGGCGACAGCATCGAGATCGCCTCCCTGCGCTTTGAGGTGATCGGCACCCCCGGCCACACCCCCGGCGGCGTGAGTCTGCGCTGCGGCGAGGCGCTCTTCACCGGAGACACCCTCTTTCGCGGCAGCTGCGGCAGGACGGACCTGGTCGGCGGCGACATGGAGGAGGAGCTGCGCTCCCTGCGCAGGCTCTGTTCCCTGGAGGGCGATTACGAGGTCTATCCCGGCCATATGGATTCCAGCACCCTGGCCCGGGAACGCCTGTTCAACTACTACTGCCGCGCGGCAATGAATCTGTGATCGGGAGGGCATGATATGAGAGAACCCACTCTTGTCATTCTGGCGGCCGGGATGGGCAGCCGCTTCGGCGGGCTCAAGCAGATCACCGCGGTGGACGGGCACGGCCACGCCATCATCGACTTTTCTCTCTACGACGCTTACCGGGCGGGCTTCCGCAAGGTGGCCTTCATCATCAAGCATGAGATCGAGGAGGACTTCAAGGCCGCCGTGGGAAGGCGGATGGAGAAGTACTATGACGTGAAGTACGTCTTCCAGCAGATCGACATGCTGCCGGAGGGCTACGCCGTCCCGGCGGGGCGCAAAAAGCCCTGGGGCACGGCCCACGCGGTGCTCTGCGCGGCGGAGGTCCTCGACGGCCCCTTCGCCGTCATCAACGCCGACGATTTCTACGGCCGCGGCGCCTTTGAGACGATCTACCGCTTTCTGGCCGCAGACCGGCCGGAGACCGAGCACGCCATGGTGGCCTATCTGCTGCGCAACACCGTCACCGAGCACGGAACCGTGGCCAGAGGCATCTGTCAGGTGGAAAAGGGCCTGCTCACCGACGTGGTGGAGCGCACCCGGATCGCAAAGCGGGGCGAGGACGCCGCCTTTACCGA